>NZ_JAMBPS010000030.1:0-96856 GCF_024206515.1 Paraburkholderia sp. CNPSo 3281
CCCTGGTACTGCACCGACTTCATGACCGCGAGCAGCGGCGAGGTCTGCGCATCGGTCAGACGCGTGAGCTGGTCGATCACCCCCGAGAAGCTGGTCGCCGCGAGCCACTGGAAGCTGTTGAGCATGGTCGCCCAGGCTGCCGTGTAGTCCGCGAAATACCGTTCGCGCAGGCGCTTTTTCAGCTCGTCGGCGCTCCTCCTTGCTTCGACTGCAGCCTGCGTCGCGTCAACCGCACCCTCCACGGCGGTCGCGCTGATCCGGGCGGTCGGCTGGTCGCCAGTCAGCACCCAGTCACCCTCGACATGCTGCCCTTTCACCGCATCGTCGATGGTTTTCTCGACGACGCCCTCCCACGCTGCGCGCGTGAAGATGCCCGGCACCGTCTGTGTGGTCGTGAAGAGACCGTGCGCGTCAGCGCCGACGAGCAGCGTTGCAAGCGACACGTCGGCGTACTTGCCGCGTGCCTCATCAAGCACGTGCTGGTAGAGCACATCGTCGCTCGCGGCCAGGCCGATCTGGTTGACGAGCGTCGAGCGCATCTGCGTGACCAGCGGGATCGACGGATTGATCCGCCAGCCGGGATGTGCCTTCAGATGGTCGGACCAGAAGCCCGCGAGCCGCTGCGAAACGTCGAGCCATTCGCCCGCGCGCATGCCGGTGGGCGCGGGCCAGACGTCGAGCAGTTGTTTCCTGAGAAAGGTTGCGTCGGTACGCGCCGGGGTGGCGAGCATCAGGTACGCCTTCAGGCGGTTGTAGGCGAGCTGCTGCGCGTCATGGCTCTGCTGTTCGTCTGCACGGACCTGCGAGAATGCGCCAAGTTGCCCTTCGAGCGCCAGCACGACCGGCTGGCGCAGGTTGCGGATAGCCACGGCCTCATAGGGCCGCCAGAGTGCGTCGAGCAGTTCGTCGTTGTGCGAGAGACCCGCGCGCAGATACCACGGTACACCATGGTCCCGGCGGTATTCGAGCGTCTCTATCTGCTGCTGCAGGGCGAGCTGCGAGCGCATCGCCTGCGGCGAACCTGGCGTGGCCTTCAGGGCAACCGCAGCGGTTGTTTCGGCATCCTTGACAAGTGCGTGGTTACCGAGGCCCGAGATTACCAGCAGGACGATCCAGGCGATGGCCCCAACGAGGACAGCTATCGCGAGGGCATCGGGCCAGTAGAAGCCCGCGCGTCTGCCCCGATGGCGGGACGCCCCGCCAGCGATCTCTTTCCAGACCGGAAGCAGCGCGGCGGGTTGCTCGCGCGTAACCGTCACCACATGCGGCGTTTCAGCGGGCTGGCCTGGCGTCGCGTCTGCGTCGACGACCGGCACCGGTACGATGGTCGGCCCCGGAAAAACCGGCGCGAACATGACACCCGCGAGCGGCGCACGCAGCCAGTTCGACGCGGCAAGCGCGCCCAGGCTGGTAGCGATCCGCCCGGCATGGTCGCCGACATACTTCGAGACTTCCATCAGCCAGGTCGCCTTCTCCTGGGTATAAAGGTGTACGCCCGAGTCTGCTGTCCACCGCTCGACCTCGTTGAACAGCTCCGGCAGTCTTGCGGCGGATTCCTGCGCCTTCCTGCGCGGCTCGTTGGGCATGAAGGCGCCGACCGCGTCGAAGCTTTCGGACGGCCTACCCTTTGCCTCGACCGGGTGAAGGAACGTAACGGGTGCGGCCCAGCCGAGCGCGGTCGCGGTCATCGAGAGCGCGCGGGGTAGGTCCGTACCGGTCTCGTCGGCGCGTGCGACGTGGACCAGACCATCGACCGGGCGACGACTGCGCAATTTGCGGATCTGGCCGAGCCACTTTTCTTTCTCGATACCGTCCGGCGCGACGTGAACAAGGACGGTTTCGCCGACGTGCATGACGCCTGCCTGCTTGAGCCCTGGCGCAACCTGATCGACCCGCTCGTCGTTGCCGTCGATCATCAGCCAGCGCAGACGGTTACGCCAGAACCAGCCATGCGCGACGCGCAGCTCCTCGGCCATGCGTTGGAGCCTCGCGTCGCGCTTGAGCGGCTTCGCCGCCTTGGTGCGGTCTCCGGTCTCACTGCGAAAGAGTCGCGCCGTGAAGCCGTAAGCGCCGGTCGCGAAGAGGACGAGGTGAACGACGACAACGACCGCGAAGGTTGAGAGGATGACGATGATCGCTTTCAGGTGAGACTCACCGGGCGAGACGCCGACCATGTCGCCGCGCAGCGATACGATGCCGATTGCGAGCAGGGCGACGACGAGCGCCGCGACGGGTATTCCCCAGATCGCCAGACGGCTTGACGGCGCGGATTCCTCCTTCGCGGTAGTTAGCTCAAGCGAGCGCAGGGAAAGCCTGGGGTCGTTCATCGGTATTCCGGTTGTTATCTAAAGCTGAATCTGTTGTTGCGGGCGTTACGCGCAGGACTGCGGACTGTAAGCCGTCAATGATGAGCTGCGGGCCGTCTGCCGCGCCTGATTCGATCGCCGCTATGATGGACAGCCAGCCGTTAGCGTCGCCGAGGTCGCCAGCGATGCGGTCGGGGCGTCGTTGCGCCTCGTCTTTTGAAATGGAATCCATATTGGCTGCGCGTAACGCCTTGTCGCTTCCGTCGACAGGACGCGTTATCCACGCTCGAACGATTGAGGCGAAGTCAGCCTTGCCCCATACCGCAGCGTTGGCGAAGCCGTATTCGACCTCGCCAGCGAGCCCGGTGACGGGCCTGTGCAGTAGCGCGGCGACCTTGACCGTATCCGGCAGCCGGAAGTATCCCGCCGTCATGAGTACGGCGACGCACCCCTCGGTGCTGCCTTCGGGCGGTTCCGCCTCGTGCCATGCGGTCGCGACGACGAGCAGCGGACGCGCATCCTTTGCGTCGAGCCACGCATCGGCAACCATCAGGCCGTCCGTAGCCGCTACCGCCTGAACCGCGAGCGGCGGCAGGCCCCCGATGCGCAGGGCGTCGGTGACCATCGCCACGTCTGCCTGGTCCCGGCCTGGCTCGCTTAGTACGCGAACCTGCGGCCACCATTGCCGCTCATATACCGTCAGCGCCCGCAGGCTCGCCTCCAGTGGCTCCAGCGCCTTCGCGATCTTGAGCGTCAGCAGCGGAACCTGCTTCGCTGGTCCCTGTCCAGCCATTGTTTCGTCGTCGGCGAAGGGATCGACGCTAACCGGTTCGTCCGCCAGCCAGTCTGTATCCTCGAAGCGAGCATGCTCGACGAACTGCATGCCTGCGCGGGGCATCTGCGAAGCAGGCACGCGCTTCTTCGCGGCAATCGCACCGGCAAGCGTCTGCTCGCCAAGCGGCAGGCAGCAGCCGAAACCGAGTACCTGGAGCGGCCTCTGCGCGGTGCGAAGCCGCTCCGCGAGCCACCGGCCCCGATGATAGTTGCGCCAGTACGCCCGGTACCAGAGGCCCTCGTAGCCTGCGCGCTCGATAGCAAAGAGGATCAGGAACGCACCGTTAGGAAAGCCAATGAAACAGAGCCAGAACCATCCCCCGCTTGCGGCCTGTCCTTTGGGCCAGAGCAGCATCGCGATGGCAACGCCAAAGACATTGCAGGCGAGCCAGATGCAGAACCACCACGGCCAGATGCGGGGGCGGCGTGGATAGGCGCTCGGGCGTCCAGCGGGAGAAAGATCGACCGGCATTACTCAATATTGACGTTCTGGAGCGACGAAATCAGGCGGCAACCACACGCGCAGCGGTAGTGATGGAAGGCAACCCATTTGCCATCGCGGTCGGGGAACTTCGCGTAGCCCTCGTCGATAACGGTTGGGCCGTGCTCGTCGCAAATGGCTTCGTCGCCCTTGCGGGCAAGCGGGCGACCCATGAAGTTGAACCATTCGGAGCCGCCAGTCACTTCGCCGCCGTTTTCGAGTTTGTCGCCTTTTCGGATAGGGGATTTCATATTTTTACAGCTACTTTTTTCCACATTGCTGTGTCTTGAACTGTGGGACATACGTCGCTTCAAACGATTGAGCTTTCCGCTCCTTAAGATTTATCACGTCGACCCCAAATTGATTATCCACAACAATAAATTTCTGATCATCGCTAAAGGCTGCATCATATACCCCCCCACCATACACCTCACTTTCAACAAGGCGAATTTTTGGCTTTACAAGATACACTGAAAGATGTGTTACCTGAGGGTAGCGCGCTTCAATTTTTTTCGGCAGCCCAAACAAAATCAAAATAGAATCATCTAGACTAAACACGCCGCCATCAATAGCATGATCAATATGCGCCGAGCCGATATTTCGCCCGTCATGCTCCACTATCATTTGGCCGCGACCATCAGTTTTTGCTGAATAACCTCCATCGCAAGAACTAACAACTGCCGCTCGCACATCGCCAATGAACATGGCCATCAAAGCCAGAAGCAAGTACTTTTTCATAACTGATCGCCCAATACTTGATATGCTTTTTTCGTCTCATTCCAACGCAACGGCGGACTTTTTACATCGTACGGGTTGACTATCTTGGTCACCGCGCGAGACGAACTCTCAGAAACCCCCTTATCCGCCGCCTTTTCGAGCGCAGTATGCACGCAGAAAAAACCTGCTGCATCTACGCAGGAATAGGCATCATTCCCGAGAATCTCAGGATTATCCACCTTGGGACCAGCCTTGAAATGCCCGCCCTCCTTTTTCTTGAACCAAGCATGATCATACGAATTTCTATCAAGCCACCCCCGATACACCCAGTATTCTGCATAGTTATATCGCCCGGTAAGTTGCTTAAAGCCTCTCCCACGGAATTTAACGCCATCGCCTGCATCGGTATTACCCAACCCAATGTTGCCATCATATTTCGCAAAATACGCAACATCTTTCGCAGCCGCAGGGGGCGAGCGCAAATAACCATTTAGCTCCGGCATAATTGAGACATGATTCGTCTTAATTGCCGTAGAGATGGCAACCGAACATTCTCGCACAACCATCATATGGGCCGATTCGATTGCGCTTTGCCCAAAAAAATGAGCACTGCGTATCGGGTCGCAAATTCTATATTTTCTAAAAACCATATTGATGGCATTGCGATAGTGTTCGCGATATTCCTCCCCCGTCTTACCCAAGGCCGTGTAATTTGACTCATCATAGATTTGTGACAACTCCCCCTTGTTCAACCATCCGCACCTCCTGAACTGCCGGATAAACGCGAGCGGATGGAAGAACCAGAGCTTCTGCCCGGCGGGCAGACCAGTCACGTCCCAGAACTGGATTTCCTTGAGGTACTTGAGGAAGTCCTGATAACCCGGCTCATTGCCCTCGTAGAACCCATCCTTGTCGAGCAGTTTCGCCCAGCGCGTCTCATTGTCCGTGCTATCCCATTCGCTAGGCGCGTTGCAGATGAACCCGCGCAGCGCTTTGCGTACCTGTTCGTGGCCCCGCACGTAGGCCGAAAGCTCGTTCGCCTTCCATACCTCCGCCGTTTCCTTCACTACCGTCTGCTCATGTGGGCTGTCCGCTTCATCCTTTAGGAGCTTCCTGAGTGCGTCGATATCGCACAATCCATCGCTGCCGAAAGGCGTATTGCCGTCCGTAATCTTCTGCCAGCCCATGAACGACGGGAAATCCGCGTCGGACAGTTTCTGGATAGCCGCCTTGCTGATGTCGATATACCCTTGTTTCCCGACGGCGTAGGTCACCTTTACCCAGGTCGGCTGTGTTGTATTCGAAGACAGGACGCGCCCGAAACGCAGCATCTCGTAACCGTCACTCGGACAGGCTGAATAGAGCGCCGTCGCGCGCTTGTACAGGTCGTACTCGTAATCGGCCTCGGGTACCGGCTCTGGCGTCAGCAGCGTACGCGTCCCGTCGTCGGCAACACTCCACACGTTCGTGTACTTCGTACCCTTGCTGAAATACGTCTCGACTGCGAGCGGCAGCTCATTCGGTCCAGGCTGTCCCGGGTTAAACTCGATGCCGTGTAGCTTGTGGTCCGCTCCGGTTTGCAGCGGCAGCGCAAGAAATGTCTGTCGCTTCGGGATCGTGTAGTACGTATGCCCCCAGCAGTCCGAAGTTGTCGGCGTCACGGGCGCAGCATTGCCGAGCTGCGTATGTCCGAAGTACGCCTCGAAATCGCCCGGCAGCATGAAGGTCTCGAAATGCAGATACTTGACCCCCTGATACTGCCCGACATAACCCAAGATATCCTTGCGCCGGACCCTCTGGCCGCTTCCCTTCGCGGCAGGCGTCACCTGTCCTTTGGCATCCGCACCGGACGGCTTCTGCAGGAAGTCGGCGAGGCCCGATCCGTTATGCCCGAGCTTATGGGCCTCGGCGAGCGACATCAGGTGCATATAGAGCGAATAGAACGTTAGCGTGCGACCATCGCCCGTTTCGGTCGAATGCTTGAGCAGAATGAAGCCCGCGTTACCACTGCCAGAATTAATGGCGTGCTGGCAGACCCGGTACGCGACGACCTCGCCATCGGCGATTGCATACACCGCACCGTGCATGTCCGGCGCCAGATGGACGCCGCAATGCCAGCTCCGGTCAGCCGCAACCGGATAGATGCCGTGCGCGAGTTCAAACTCGTCGACAGCGTCCATCATGGGGTCCGTCTTCGATTTGTCGTCAGACGTAAGGCCCGATTTGGGCAGAAAGGGAGGGCTGATGATCATGGCGTATCAGTTCGTATGGGGGGGCTGGTCGTCGAGGTTCAGGTCGCTTTTCGGCAGGACGGGTAGCTGGGCCGGTACGTTGTCGGGTCCGACGAACGTGAACGAGCCAGCCTTGATGGTGAACGCGCCGGGACAGAGGAAGGTCATGTTGCCGCCCTCGATGACGAGCGAGGCTCCGCCGCTGTTGAGCGTGATTTTCGACTTCGCCGAGACCTGGACGTCCGCACTCTCGCTCGCGATGCGGAGCTGCTTCTGCGCGAACAGGTCCATGCCGTCCGTGAGCGCCGAGGCCGTAAACTTCCCCTTCGCGGCGGTCAGGTTGATACCGAGCTTGTGCGCGCAGAGCGAGATCAGCTCGCCCGCCGCCATGCGCAGACGTTTCGCTATGCTGACGTCCATATCCCGGGCGGTCGCGATCAGGTTCTCGCCCGCCGAGTGCTGCACCGACTTCGGTGTCACGAACGCCATGCCGCCGGGGGCGCTCGCGAGCAGCCCCGCGTCGCGAAGCTGGTTCAGGCCGCCCTGGAGCGTCGCCTGCGTCGCCCGGTCGGCAGGATCGGCCCCGGCCTGCGTCGTCGCCGCCGCGAGGTCCGTTACGCGCTGTAGCGCGGCCTTCAATTGCGCGACGGCGGCGGGCATCTCAAGGTGCGGCGTATCGGGTCCAGCCGCCGCGTCCGCCGTGAAGAACAGCCCCTTCGCCGCGCGCATCGTCGCCCAGTCCCGGGTCGTAATTTCGGTCCCCGTACCGCGAGGGAGCTTTTTACTGTTGAGCAGGTATCCTTGATTGATCGCAGACTGGCTGTAGACTGTCGCGATACGCGCGCTTTCCTTACCCTTCAGGTCGTTGAAAACGATCTCGGCCCCGAGGAGCGGCGAGCGCCAAATTGCATAGCTAAAGAGCGCATCGGTGCTTCGGACTACGTCAGGGTGCGAAAAATCGTGAAGGGCTCCGGTTAAATGAAGGCGATCCACATCGCCATGCGCCCCGTCGATCAAAACCTCGGTGTCCGGTAGCAGAGGCGAATGGAAACCGCCCTGGTAGGACGACGAAGGACGCACCAAGCGCAGGTTCAGCAGCTTGTTGTTGGTATTGGCCGAACCTTGCAGGAACTTCGGCCAAACGGGATAACGCCCGAACTCGTCAACGTACGCGTATGGCGCGGAATCCAACGTTCCGACAACGCCAACGACGGGACCGGACAGAAATCTCCAATCCCGCTCGTAGTCAAATTTGGGCCGGTAGGTCAGGTGCGCCGGCATTGCCTTGAATCGCGTATAGGCCGCCTTCGTGCGGCTCCCCTTCATCCTGAACGAAGTCACCACGAAGCCGTATTCGGCGCTCGGCATCTTCGTATTGGTCAGCTTGATAACGACGCCGGGTGCGATGCCCTTCGCGTCGCTCGCGCCAGCGAGCGTCACCTGACGCGCAATCTGCTCGTCGCATCGCGTCTGCGCAAGCGTCTCGCCCTGCTGCTGCGTCAGATGGAACTCGGCGCTGCGGCTGATCTGCCCGAATACCGAGCGGTCGTCCGCGTCGTCGGAAACGTTCGCCGTCGCCCGTAGCGGGTCCTCCGGCGTCCGGTAATTTCGCTCCCATAGCTCAATCGTCGCCGGTACGAGGGCGCGCTGTTCGTGAACCTCCTGCGCCGCTTCGTGCGAATTGCTATGCAGGCCCGAACTGGCCAGCAGCGGCAGGTTGACCGAGCGGATATAGGCTCGCGGATTGTTCGCGAACACGAGGATATCGAGCAGCCCGTTCTCGCCGCGCTCCTGCCGGTAGAACCAGAAAATCCCCTTGCGCTTCGCGTGACGTGCGATGAAATCCCAGACGGACTCCTCGTACATGACGATCTGCTGCATCTTTTCCTGCGGCCCTTCGAGATGGAACTCGACGTCAAAGGCGTCGAAATTTTTCCCGTCGACCAGCTTCTTGCGGACCATCTCCTCGAACGTGACGTCGTCGAGCACATCAGAGTGGACCATGCGCTTGCCGAGCGCGGCAAAGCGCGGCTCAATACGTACCTTGTACGCGGCCTCGTCGCGGCTTGTGCGGATGCGCTTCCAGCGCGTCGCTATCCCGTTGAAGGTGGCCGCCGCATGGTCGACGGGCGTTGTCCAGCTCGCCGAGGGCACTGCGGCGCGCTCGTCGACGTGCAGGCCCGCACGCCGCCCGACGTAGTCCTTGCCGTCGATATCGAGACGGGGGGACGTGACCGTCACGTCGACGACGTAGTCCTTGCAGAGACCGCCGCGCACCTTGAAGTCGAGCACATCAAGATCGAGTGCCTCCTTGCCGATCCATATCCGGAGATGCTGGGTCAGGCGTACGCTCGGATGACGTAGCGCATCGGTAAAGCTCTTGGTCACAGCATTCATTCACGTATCCCTGTCCGGTTGAAAGGCAAGAGGTGAGATCGTTGCGTTCGCAGCTATCGGTTCCGAAATTTAGGGGTTGGCAACGAAAATACGTCAATCGAATCGAACTGGAATGTCTGTATTTATCAACGGATTTTGTCAACAAATGACAAATCAGATTTATCCTATTTTTCGCGATGAAATTTAGTGGTATTGGGCTCAGCGAATCTAGTGACGCTGGAGAGGTGCGAGAGGATCGCGCGCAGGAAACGGCCAGCTCCGCTGCTCGTGATGGCGCAAGGCGGTGGTAAGGAGTGCCGCGTCATCGCGGGCGCGCGCCTCCAGGCGTTCGGCAATCTGCTCAAGCATGGCGAGCACGTCCTCCCGCGTTTCGTTCGGACCGGGCCGGATCGCGAGGCGCATCAGACACCGCAGCCGTTGAATGTCCTGCAAGCGCGTATCGGCATGACTGACCGCCAGCATGGCCAGGCTCTGAAGATGATCGTGATCGCGGAGGAGGTTATGCCGGGTCGCGCCCGGAACGGGCACGGCGAGATCGTCGTCGATCATGGAGGCGGGTCCTGGAGACAGGCCCGCGCACTGAGCGACAAAGCGCAGTGCGCGGGCACATAACGGGGTTGGCGAGCCGGTGTCGTGACGAACCGGCAGACCCGAAGGTCTCCCCGCCAGGGCCCGCCTATGGAAGAACAACCATAGACGCGCAAAGGCAGCCGCTCGTCCGTCGTTTTCACGAAGGACGCGCACCGGTCACCACCTACCCTTGCGGATGAGCGGAACACGACTCTCAGGCTGCCAAAGCCAAGCCGCCGTACTGCTGGCGGCACGTCCGAATTTACCGCATGGTCGCTCCATTACGCGACATCGCATCGTTAACAAGTGTCAAGCCGCAATCACTCTATGCGTAGTGAATCGGCGCGCCGAACGGACTACCATTACGCCTGTTGCCATGCCCGCGCGTCTCGCGCGCGCATCGCTTCGTCCGACCCGTGAGGTGTGGCATGCGTCACTCACGCACCGAGGCGGCGGGACGGCAGATCGCCTTCGTTCCGCTCGATACGCTGATCCCGAGCGCGATCAATCCACGCCTGCACGACGAGGCGAACGTCGCGCGTATCGCGGCGTCCATTGCCGAGTGGGGCTTTACGAGTCCCGTCCTCGCCGACGCGCAGGGCGTCGTTGCCGGTCACGGACGCGTCCTCGGCGTACGCAAGCTCTACGAGGCAGGACAAACGATACGCCTGCCCGACGGTACGCCGATCCCCGAGAGGACGATTCCCGTTATCGACTGTACAGGTTGGAGCGACGCGCAGCGTCGCGCCTACCTGATCGCCGACAACCGTCTCGCCGAACTCTCCGGGTGGTCCACCTCAAAGTAGCGACTCCTCAAGTTAATTATCTGGAGTACGAAACAAATGGCAACGACCAAGACCACCGCAAAAACCGCTAACGCAATCCGTAACGCTGCTGCGAACAAGCCCGCCAGCAAGGCCCCGGCAAAGAAGGCCGCGAACAAGCACGCGACGCGTACCGTTGCCGCAACAAAAACGACCAAGGCCGTTCAATCGGTCCCGGCGACGAAGAAAGCCGCGAGCGCCGTAAAGGCGGTTCTCGATCAGAAAAACGCCGTCGCCCTCGAACAAGCGGAGCAAACGGTCGAAACGGTCAAGGCGAGCGAGACGAAGGACGGCGCGCTGCCGATGCGCAGGCGCCGGCCGTCGCCGTCCAGTCGCAGGATCGCGCAGTTGGCGCCCGCGCCCAGCAGCCGCCCGGCGCGGCCGCAGACCTCCGCCAGCAGTTCCGGCAGCGGCATGCTGCGCGACACCAGCCGCAATACGCTGCGCTCCTGTGCGAGCGCTTCATCGGCCCCGTTTGTTGCCCCGTCCGATTCTTTCGACACCTCCGACTGACCGCCCCGTGATCCCGCTGCGCCGAACGCTCCCGCCGCGTGGGAATAGGCCATACCTTCTTCCCCTCTTGTTGCCGCGGCGCGTGTGGTGCAACGTAGCGCCCGCGGCCGTCTTGATCTCAAGTGTGGTGCGCGGCAAACCGCCCGCCGCCAGGCGAGCCACTACGCCGCCCCTGCATTAACGGCAAGGGCGGCGCTATCTTGAAGCGTTGGGAGGGAAAGGCGCGGGGCCGGCGGCGAGCCGGATAACGGGCGCGGACGGGAAGGTGCGGCGGGTGGACGTGGGTGCGCGGCGCGTTGGCACTCGCGAGGGTAAACGCCTACGCGAGCCGCCACGCGGTAAATACCGCCTTACGCCTGGCTCTTTTCGCTGCTTTCGCCGCTGCCATCCTTGTGGAACACGCGCTTGGTCGCGCGCTTGGTGGCCTCGTAACCTTCGCGCGACGCATGCGCGATGCCGTGGCCCACCGTCTTCGCCGCGTGCGCGGTGGCGTGGCCGAAGTCGCGCGCGGCGTGGCCGGTTTTCGTGGCCGCTTCCTTCGAGTCGTGCTTGATGTTCTCCTTCACTTCGTGAAGGTCGGCGTGCGCCATCGAACTGGCCATGCCCAGCACAAGCGCGGCAAGTATGAACCGTTTGGATTTCATCATCGGGCTCCCTTTTGTAGTGTCATCGAATGATTGCGGACGCGTCGAGCATGACTGCCGCGCGTCCCGTAAGCAGCACGCGGCCCTCGCCGCGCACCGTAAAACCATAGAGGATCGTGTTGCCGCTGCCGCTCACGCGCTCGGCTTCGATCGCGAGCGGCGCGGCGAGCGTGTCGAGGCGCTCGATATGCGCCACCACGTTGCGCACGCTCGCAAGAAAACCCGCGCGCGGGCGGCCCGCCGCTGCGCCATCCAGCGCGCCGAGCAATGCGCCATGCACCGCCATCGCCTGCGCCGCGTACTCCACGCCACACACCGCCGCAAGGCGGCCGCGCGAGCGCAGCGGGTTGTGCGGATTGCGATGGCTGGTCGCCACGCAGCGGATACGCGTTTCGTCCCACGCCTGTACCGCGTCGAGCAGGCACATCGCGCCGCTGTGCGGGATGCGCGCGGCGATCCATGCGCGGTCGAGCGGCGCGCTCGGCGCGGCGTTCGCGATGACGTCCGCAAGCGTAGCCGGGAGGGTGGCTTGCGTCGTCATGCGCCCTCTCCAGACGCGTCCACGGGCGTGACGTCGATTTGCACGCGCAACTCGGGCATGTAGTCGATCACCACGCTAGCAGGCTGGCCGGATTCGTCCACGCACGCGAGCGCTTCGAGCAGCGGCAGCACGCGCGCGGCGGGATTGTTGGTGCGCAGCGCTTCGAGTTCGGGCGAAGCGAGCGGCGTCGCGAGCGCTTCGGTGAGCGTCACGTCGAGGCGCGCGAGCGTCGTCGCGCTCGCCTGCGGCGCGAGCACGAGCGCGACGCCGAATGCATCGGCCACGGGACGCAACGCGTGCAGCGGCTCGGGATAGTCGGCGTCGTAGGCGATCAGCAAGGTGGGCACGCCATCCACGGCCACCTGGCACGCGCTTTCGAGCAGCCCCGCTGCGAAGCTGCCGTCGTGCGCGCACAGCACGTTCGACGTGGCGCGGTCGCGCGTCGCGATGCTCCAGTAACCCGCAGGCGCGTTATGCACCGAGTTGTGAAAACGCGTGGGCGAAAGCAGGCGGTCGTCGCCGGCAAGCGCGTCGCAGATTATGTGGCAGTTCTGACCATCCCCACCCGAGGCCGCGAACACGGCGGCAAGCGTCGTCGCGTCGCGGCCGCTCGCCGCAACGGCTTCGTGGCCCACGGCGAGCGCGGTCTTGACGACGGCCCCGGTGCGGCGGCGCTCGGCCGCCGGCAGTCCCTCCGGCGGCGGCAGCACCGTGCGTGCGCTCGCGTAGGGCGTGCGCGCGGCGAGCACGTCGGCCGTCTGCGGCCAGTTGGCGAGACCCGGGCCAATCACGCCAACGCTTTCGATGAATGCGGAAAGTTTCATGGCGGTCATCCGTGATGTGCGCGGTCCGCGCGGCCGAACAGGAGGCTGCAATTCGTCCCGCCAAAACCGAATGAATTGCTGAGCGCGGCGCCCACTTGCGCCTCGCGGCTCTCCAGCACGTAGTCGAGGCCGAGCGCGGCGTCGGGCTGCGTGGTGTTGACGCCGGCGGGTACGAATCGATGGCGCAGCGCGAGCGCCGCGATCACGGCTTCGAGCGCGCCCGCCGCGCCAAGCGTATGCCCCGTCGCGCCCTTGGTCGAACTGCACGGCGTGCGCCCGAACAGTGCGTTGATCGCGCGGCTTTCGGCCGCGTCGTTGCTCGGCGTGGCCGTGCCATGCAGATTGATGTAGCCGATTTCGCTTGCGGCCACGCCCGCGGTAGAAAGTGCCTGCGCCATCGCGGCGCGCGCGCCGAGCCCTTCGGGATGCGGCGACGACATGTGATGCGCGTCGCTCGATTCGCCCACGCCGAGCAGCAGGATGGCGTCGTCGTCCAGCGTATCGGGCGTGCGCTCGAGGAAGGCGAACGCCGCGGCCTCGCCAATCGAAATGCCGTTGCGGTTCACGTCGAACGGGCGGCACGGATCGCGCGAAAGCAGTTCGAGCGAGTTGAAACCGTACAGCGTCGTCAAGCAGAGCGAATCGACGCCGCCCACCACGGCCGCATCGATCAGCCCCGCTTCGATCATGCGGCGCGCGGAGCCGAACACCTTCGCGCCCGAAGAACACGCGGAAGAAATCGAAGTGGCCGGCCCGCGCAGGCCGAAGTATGCGCGCACGAACGAGGCCAGCGCGAACGGGTTGTGCGTCTGCGCGTAATGAAAGCCCGGCTTGAGCGCGCCGCTTTCCAGGTCGCGCTGCCGGTAGGCGTTCTCGGTTTCGAGAATGCCCGAGGTGCTGGTGCCGACGAACACACCCACGCGCTCGGCGCCATAACGCGCGACGGCGGCCTCAATGTGTTCGGCGAAACCGTCCTGCGTGAAGCCGATCTGCGCGAGACGGTGGTTGCGGCACGCGTAGTCCTCCAGATCGGGGCGCAGCGTCTCGCTTTCGAGGCCCGCCACCTCGCCTATCCACGTATCGAGGTCCGCGCGCGCGAAGTCGCAGCGCGCGAGCCCACCGCGCTTGCCGCGCAGCGCGTCGAGCGTCGCGTCGAGCCCGCGCCCCAGGCAGCTGGTAGCGGTGAAATGCGAAAGGATCAGTGGTTTCACGTCAGTCGTTCCGTTGGCGCAGCGGTGGAATCAGGGTTGACCGGCTTCGCCGTCGAGGCACGCGCGCAGTGTGGTCCACTGCAGCTGGCGTTCGGCGGTGGCGCGCAGGAGCGGCGGCAGCACGTCGAGCACGAGCGGCTTGCCGCGCGCGTCGCGCGCCGCGTGGCCGTCGTGCACGAGCAGGATATCGCGCGCAGCGAGGCCATCGAGCAAGCGGTGCGTGACCGTGCCGGCCTCTTTCGCGCAGGTGTCGAAGCCGCGCCGCGTCCAGCTCGCGAGGTGCAGGCCGAGGCCGCACAGCACCGGCTCGAGGAACGGATTGCGCAGGCCCGCCGGTGCGCGGAAAAAGCGCGGCGGCGTACCCGCGATTTCGGTGAGCGTGCGCTGCGCCGCCGCGATCTCGCGCTTCATCACGAGCGGCCCCGAAAGCGAAAACGTATGCCGATGGCGCTGGCTATGGTTCTCCACGGCGTGGCCGCGCGCCACGATCGCTTCGACCAGATGCGGGTAGCGTTGCGCCAGCTCGCCGATACAGAAGAACGTTGCGCGCACATCGAAATGGTCAAGCAGGTCGAGCACGTGCGGCGTCACTTCGGGGTCCGGACCATCGTCGATGGTGAGCGCGATGCGCTGCCCCGCGTGTTCGGGCAGGCGCGTCCAGTTCGGGCCGAGCAGCGCGCTGCGCGGCCACAGCCCCGCGGCGGTCAGTGCGAGATGCGAGGCCACCACGCTGCCCGCGGCCCACGGCCACGCGTGCGGCTGCGCGACCAGGGCGGCGGCGGCGCCCGCATGCAGCGCCGCCGCGCCGCCAATGAAGGGCGACGGCTTCCAGCGGCGCGCCGTGGCGGACGCGGGCGTCACACGCGTAGCGGGCAACGAAGCCGAGTTCATGCGCGGCCTCCGTGCGGGTGGGTCATCTGTGCGCGTTCGGTGCGCGGGCGCGCAGGCCGCTGCTGCTCAGGGGTATCGGCAGCCACGTGCACCTCAGCGCTGCTGCGCACGAGCGGCGGCGCGAGAATCGCCGCGAACACGAGCGCGAGCATCGCGCCCGGCCCGACCGTCAGCCCGAACGTTTCGAGCAGCGGCACATGAGACAGCGAGAGCAGACCGAAGCCCGCCACCGTCGCGAGATTGGCGACGAGCAGCGAGACGAGCGTGCGCGGCGTGATGCCCGCTTCGCCGTCGCGCTTGCAGAAGAACAGCGCATAGTTCGAGCCCACCGCGACGATGAGCAGCATGCCGACCAGATGCAGAATGGTGAGCGATACGCCCGCCAGCGCGAATCCCGCCGCCACGACCAGCACCGCCGCGACGAGCGGCGCGAGCGCACGCGCCGCGCGCGAGACCGAGCGCAGTGCGAAGACCAGCAGCGCGACGATGACGACGAAACCCGCGAGCGAAAGGCGAATGTCTTCGTGCACATAGTCGACGTACATGCGGTCGGCTTCGGCCTTCATGTCGACGAAGAGTGCGCCCGGCACGTCCGCACGGGCGACGGCGTCGCTCACGGACCTGGCGTTGAGGCTCGGCGTATTCACGGCCTGTGCGGCCTGTGCGCTTTGTGAGTGGCGCGGCGCGCGCAAGGCGAGCATGGCGCTCCATTGGCCGTCGCGCTGGGTCAGGAGCGCATCGACGGCGAGCGCCATCGACGTGCCCTTGAGGTCCGCGCGCGTGATGAGCGGCGCGTTGCGCGCCGCCTCGACGTCGGCGAGGAACGACGTGAAGGCGTCGGGCCTCACGTCCACCGGCTGGTTCCTGATCGCCGCCTGCAGGCGCGCCGCGAGCACGTCCTTGCCGGGCAGGCTCGCGAGACGCGCACGCTGGGTGGCGTCGCTCGGCAGGTAGCGCGCAGGGCTCTCAAAGCCGCCCAGCACGCCACGCTCGACCAGCGGCTGCAACTGCGCGCCGACCTTCTCCGCGCCTTCGAGCGCGGCCTGCTCGCTCGCGGCCGGAATCACCACGAGATAGCGCACGTCGGGCGCGCCCACGTCCGCGCGCAGGCGCGTGTCGAGCGCCTGGCTCGCAGCGGGCACGGGGCTCAAGGAGGAAAGCTCGTGGCTCCAGAGGTCGTCGCGATGCAGCCAGAGCGACGCCACCGCGGCGAGCACGAGCGCCGCGAGCGGCCAGCGCAGACGCGGCGCGGCGTGAGCCAGGCGCGCGAGCGCCGCGCCGATGCGCGACACATCGCGGATCGCGACTGCGCCGCCACACAGTTGCGGCAGCACGAAGCGCGTGACGAGCGCGGCGCTTACGAGGCCCGCAATCGAATAGAGCCCGAGTTGCACGAGGCCGGGGAAGCCCGAGAACAGCATCGTCGCGAAGCCGCACACCGAGGTGAGCACGCCAAGGCGGATGGTCGGCCAGTAAGCGGCGAGCCAGGCGCGCATCGTCTCGCGGCCCTGAGGTGCGCCGCGCGGGCCGCCCTGCGACGACTGCACGAACAGATAGATCGAGTAGTCCACCGCCTCGCCCATCAGCGTCGTGCCGAAGCCGAGCGTCAAGCCATGCACCGTGCCGAACACGAGCGAAACCGTGGCAATGCCCGCCGCCACGCCCGAGAACACCGGCAAGAGCCCGAGCCCCAGCGTGCGCGGCGAACGGTACAGCGTGAGCAGCAGCGCGACGATCAGCACGAGGCTCAGGGTGGAGAGGCGCTCCACGTCGTGGCGAATGGCGTCGCGCGTGTCGACTCCGAACACGCCTGGCCCCGTCAGCGATACCTGGTAGGCCGAAGCATTGGGCAAGGTACGCGTGGCGGCGGCAAAGGCGGCTCGCACGGCGTCGATGGCGCGGGCCTGCGCGTCGGTGTCGGAGCCGGACGCCGCCGTTTGCGCCACGAGCACGGCGCGCCGGCCGTCGCGCGAGGCCCATACGCCGCCGCGGCTCTCAGGCTGCGCCGCGCTGTCGAGCTGGCCGACCATCGCCGCCACTTCGCCCGTCGGGTCGCGCGGCAGCAGGTCCTTGGCAACCAGCCCCGCCGACGAAGTCAGCAGATCGAGGCTCTCGCCCAGCGCCTCGTGCAGCCCCTGCTCCGTGAAGTGTTGCGGCGTGACCGCGGGGCTCAGCACATAGCGGTGCGCGAACATGAACTGCTCGTCGCGCGCGTCGTTCTGGCCCGAGCCGTTGTGAATCGCCACGAATTGCGGGTCGGCGCGCAAGTTCGCCGCCACGCGGCGCGAAAGCTCCGCGCGCGTGCTCTCGTAGCCGCCGTCGATACCGATGAGAATGAGCCGGGAAGCCAGCCCGTCGCGCAGTTGATCGACGAGCACTTGCTGCGTGGGGCTCGGCGAGCGCGGCAGAAACGCCGAGAGATCGGCGGTGAAGTTCGCGCGGCCGATCGCCACCGCGCACGCGACGAGGCACAGCAGCCACACCGCAACGGCGCGGCGCTGCACGAGCGCGAAGCCGCGCGCAAGGACCGGATGGGCGCGCGGGTCCATCAGTTCGCGTCCGCGGTAAGGGCGTGCAGGCGCATCACCGAATGATCGCCGTCTGCCTGCTGGATCGCGACGCTGCGCATCGCGTCGCGCGTGCCGTCTATCGTGATCGTGCTCACCACCTTGCGCATGCGCGAGTCGAGCGGCGTGAGCGTGAGCGTCCAGTCATCGCCCTCACCCGTGAGCGCGACCTTGTACACCTGCTCCAGCGCGAAGCGGTTGCCCGCGAGCGTCGCACGGATGCTCTCGATGAACGCGCCCAGCTCCGGATAGCGCGCGAGCGCCAGCGTGTATTTGTGGTTCTCGCGCTGCACGGTCAGCATGTCGCCGTCCACCACGAGGTGCTCGGGCTTCGGATTCTGCGTAATCTTTTCCAGATGATCGGGCGCGACGAACACGAGTTCGCCCGACGACTCCACGGGCCGCGTGGCGATCGAGAGGTACTTCGTCTCGGTGAAGCTCGCGCGGCCGGACTTGTGCTGCGCGAGCGTGGACATCAGGCGGTCGAGCGTCCAGGCGGGCTGCGCGGTTTCGGCAGCCTGTGCCGGCACGACAGGCGCGGCCGCCATCATGATGGAAGCGGCGATGAAAGCGGCGCTCGCCAGCACACGCAGGCAGCGCGCGCGCAAGGTTGCGAAACGGCGGTTCGCGCTCATGCGTCGGTCACCTCGCGCACGGGAAGCTCGGCATGGGGGCGCGTCTCGCGGCGGCGCAGCGGGGCCGGCGCCGGCGCACGGGGCGCAACGCTTGCCGGTGCCGGCGCGGGTGCCGGTGCGCCAGCCTTCGCGCCCTGCATGCCGCCCTGCCAGAAGTCGTAGTAGTTGAACCAGTTGTACGGCGCCATGCGGCAATAGCGGTCGAGCAGCGTGACGTAGCGCACGAGCGCCGCGTCGATGGCGCGCTGGCGAGATTCGCGCGGCACGTCGGTGAAGTCCGCCAGCGTTTCGAAATGCACGTCGTAGCGGTTGCCGCCGCGATACAGGCCCGTCATGAAGAGCACCGGGCGCTTGAGCATCGCCGCCATGTAGAGCGGCCCGAGCGGGAACGCCGCCGGCTCGCCGAGAAACGCCATGCGCCGCATGGTGGCGCTGTCGCCGGCGAGCAGCGTGCGGTCCGCGAGCATGCCCACCATGCAGTTCTGGTCAAGACGCTCGTGCACCTTCAGCATCGAGCCGACCTGGCCGAGCCCGATCACTTCGGGCTTCGCCGCGGGATTCACGGCGGCGAGCGTCGCGTTGATCTTCTGCGCGTTCTCTTCGTACATCGTCACGACCACGCGCAGGTCGGGCCGCGTGCGGCCGAGCGCGCGCACGATCTCGAAGCTGCCGAGATGCGCGCCCATCAGGAACACGCCGCGCCCCTTGGCAAGCGTCTCGTCCACGAGCGTATGGCCGTGCGGGCGGATATCGAACATGTCGAAGCGCGCGTTGGCCAGATAGATGCGGTCGTGGATCGTCGAGGCAAACGTGAACACGTGGCGGTACACGTCGCGCCAGTGCGCCGGGCGGCCCAGCACGCGGCGCAGGTAGTCGCGCGAGGACGCGCACGCGCGCGGCGAAAACAGCACGAAATACAGCGCGATCAAATGCAGCAGCGCGCGGCCCGCGCGGCGGCCGAGGCGCAGCGAGAGCCACGTCATGACGCGCAGGAGCAGCGTGTTGCTGCGCTCCTGCTGGTTCGCCCAGTCGGTGCGCTTCGTCATGGCTGCGCTCCGGTTTGCGCGCTCGCGCGCGTGAGCGGCTCGGCGCCGGGTGCGTCGGCGGGTTCGTCGCTGATGACGCCGCTCGCGACATCGCGCGCGCCCGCGCGCAGCGTGAAGCGGACCGCGCCGCTCGCCGCCGCGTCCCAGGCGAGGTCGAGCGTTTCGCCGGGCGCGGCCGGGCTCAGGAATTTCGCGGTGCTGAGCTTGAACGTGGTGAACGGCCGGTTCAGCGCGTCGCCGATCGCGTCGATGGCGTGATCGAGCAGCACGACGCCGGGCACGATCGGGTGCCCCGGGAAGTGGCCGGGCAGCGCGGGATGATCGGCGGGAATCGTGAACGAAAGCGTGGACGCGGGTGTGGACAAACGGTCGCCCGCGTCCTTCGCGGCCGGCGCGAGGCCGCCGCGCATCTGCCGCGCGACGAACGCCGCGAGCAGGTCGTGCGACAGCTTGCCGGTGTCGTTGCGCGGCAGCGCATCGACGAACAGGAGCGGACGCGGCAGAAACGCGCGATCGATGCGCTCGCGCAGCGCGCGCTGCAGCCCGGCGAGCGCAAGCGTCGGCGCGACCACGAGCGCGACGAGGCGCTGCACGACGTCGTGGCCCGTGTGCGCGTCGTGCTCGAGGTGGTCAGGCATGAAGAACACGCCGTCCACCACGCCCGGAATCGCGTTGAGCTGATGGTTGAGGTAGGCGAGCGAGGTCCGTTTGCCCGCGATGTTGATGAGGTCAGCCTTACGCCCGTGCAACAGGAAACGCTGCGCATCGAGCAGTTCGATGGCGTCGCCCATCGGCACCGGCGCTTCCACGTGGCCGCCCGAGACCCACATCGTCGGGCCTTCATCGTCCGGAGCCGCGCTTTCGCGCGCTTCGAAACGAACCTTCGGAAACAGTTGCCACGTCGCCCCCTTCGCGGTGCGGCGCGTGGCAATCTGGCCGGTTTCGGTGCTGCCGTAGATTTCGACCAGCGGCGCCTTCAGGCGCGCTTCCGCTTCGAGCGCGAGCTTTTCCGAGAGCGGCGCGGTGGCGGAGAGCACCAGCTCGGCCTGCGGCAGCGCGTGATCGGTGGCGAGCAGCGCACGCAGATGGATCGGCGAGGTCACGAGCACGCGCGGGTGCGGCACCGCTTCGAGTTCATCGCGGATATCGACGGGATAGAACGGCAGCCGGTTGCTGAACGCGAAGCCGCCGATCAGCGGGAGCAGCACGGTCACTTCGAAGCCGTACATGTGCTGCGGCGGCACCGTGCCGACGATCGTGCAGTCGTGCGCGCCCACAAGGCCGTGCCGCTCGGCCGCCGCGCGCACGCCCGCCACCAGCACGCCCCACGTCTTGCCATGCGGCACCGGCGCGCCGGTGGACCCCGACGTGAACACGTAAGCCACGACGCGCGAGGCGTCGATCTGCGGGACGACGAAGGGCACGTGCTCGTCGGCTTCCTGCTGGGCTTCGGGATACGCGAAACGCGGCAGATCGATCGCGCAATCGGGCGCGTCGTGCAGGCAGAACGCGTCGGGTGCAAACGAGGCCAGCTGGCGCACCGTTTCCGGCGTCTGCGTGGAGGGCAGCAGGCTGATGCGCCCGGACACGAGCGCCGCGCACAGGCCGACGGTAAAGCGGTAGCGGTCGCGGCAGACGTTGAACACGTGGCCGCCCGCCGGCAGCGCCGCGGCCACACGCGTGACATCGGCGAGGAACGCGCGCACCGTGACGGGCGCGCCGTCGCGCCAGGCAATGACCTGGTCGGGCGACGTATGAAAAACGAGCGGATGAGTCTGCATAACTTCAGTCAATACGGATTCCTGCGTTGTTCCCTGCTTTGATTCAGGCTGGCGAGCGGCATCCATGATCAGGATTGCTCCGCGTGCGCCTGGGTCGTCTGCCGGTATGCGCGGATCGCGTCGAGCATGCCGGCATTCGGCTCGCCAGGCAGCACGAAACGCCTGCATGCGTGCTCGGCGACGAACATCACCGCCACGAGCGGCAAGGCCAGATAGTTGGCGAACGTCGACCACGCGACGATCGGTGCAACCGCGAACATCAGCGTCGAAACGCCGGCAATCGCGACAAAAAAGAGCGTCCACGCGAGCGTGATCTGGCGCGTATAGCGCGCGACGGCCGGCGTCAGCGTGCCGCCGTGGATCATCGACGCGAACTGCGTGCAAAGCGGCACGCGCCCCGCCGCGAGCGTGCGCCCGAACAGCAGCGCCATCGCGAGGTTGAAGCTGACATGCTCCAGATACAGTCCCCATTCAAAGTGCAAAGCAAGCGGCGTGCGCATGAACCATAGCGCGAGCACCACGAGCGTCCAGAGCGGCAGCAGCCACGCCCGGCGCGGCGAGCGCGCGACGGCGGCCAGCGCGATCGCGAGCGGGGGCACGAGCGCCATGGCAAGGCCGAAGCCGTGCGCGCCCGGCGTCGCCACCGCGTAGTGCGCCCCGACTTGCCAGGCGACCACCGCCGCCACGCCAAGCGCCGCGCGCGCCGCCGCAGCCACGGCGCTCACCGCCCGCCTCCGCGTACGCGCGCGCCAGCCTGCCGTGCGCACGGCACCGGGGGGCGTATGGCCCCGGTGTGCCCCAGGGCGGTCTGGCTGAGCGAAGAAGGCATCTGGCAAATATCGCAAATGAAGTCGTAAGTGAATCGTAGGGTGTGGCAAGCGCCACGAAACATCATAAGAAATGCAAGTATCGGGCCGGTTTCTTGCAAGCCTGTTCGGGCACGCACATTTTAAGATTGGCGGGACCCGATCACCTGTCCCGCCAGACGCCGGTTTGTAACTGAATGTTCGGAATCGCGCCAGGCAGGGCTTTTGTCCGATCCAGACAGGCCCGAAGCCGTGCAAGCGTCTCGCGCGTTCCGATCCCAAAAATGCGCGCCGCCTGGCACCGACCCTCTGTAACCCTTTCGTCTGGGAGCACGGTATACGCACCGATACCCTTCACTTAGAATCCTGGTAACTTTTACATCAAACGAACCCTAAAAACGGGCGGCCGGCGCTTTCGGCCTGCACGCCCGGAGAGCCCACGCATGATGAACGCACTGGAACAAGAGCTCGCCACGCAGATCGTGAAAGAGCTGAATCTCGAAGATGTCTCGCTCGACGAAGTGAGCGCCGACACCCCGCTCTACGGCGAAGGCTTCGGGCTCGACTCGATCGACATTCTGGAAATCGCGCTGCTGATCTCGAAGAAGTACGGCTTCGAACTGCGCTCGGACAATCCGGAAAACGAAAAGATCTTCGCGACGCTCGGCACGCTGGCCGCCTATGTCGCGGCGCACCGCGTGCGCTGACGTGCGCGGCGCGCGGTGCCATGACTGCCGGCGCTGGCCAGGACCTGGCCAGGATTGAGGGAGGAAACCCCATGCGTGCACTCGTGACAGGCGGCAGCGGCGCACTCGGGCAGGCCATCAGCGTTGCGCTCGCGCAGGCGGGCCACGAGGTCTGGGTGCACGCGAACCGGCGGCTGGCGGAGGCCGAGGCCATCGTGCAGCGCATCGTCGCGGCGGGCGGCAGCGCGCACGCCATTGCCTTCGACGTGACCGACGCCGACGCGGCCGAAGCCGCGCTCGCACGGCTCGTGGAAGACGCGCCCGTGCAGATCCTGGTGAACAACGCGGGCATTCACGACGACGCCCCGCTAGTCGGCATGCGGCGGGAGCAATGGCATCGCGTGATCGACGTCTCGCTCAACGGCTTTTTCAACGTGACGCAGCCGCTTCTCATGCCGATGATCCGCACACGCCGCGGACGCATCGTCAACATCGCCTCGCTCGCGGGTGTAATGGGCAATCGCGGCCAGGCGAACTACGCGGCGGCGAAGGCCGGCCTGATCGGCGCGACGAAATCGCTCTCGCTGGAGCTGGCTTCGCGCGGCATTACCGTGAACGCCGTGGCGCCCGGCATTATTGCCACGCCGATGTCGGAGCACGCGTTTCCCGCCGAGCGCATCAAGCAGCTCGTGCCCGCGCGGCGCGCCGGCCAGCCCGCGGAAGTCGCGGCCATGGTGGCGTACCTGGTGTCCGACGCGGCCGCCTACGTGACAGGGCAAGTGCTCTCGATCAACGGCGGCCTGGCCTGAACACGCGGCGCGTTTTCCGCTGCTGCATCCTCTGAGGAAATACGAGTGTCTGTGCAACCCTTCGACGCAAAGCGGCAGTCGCGCTCCGCGCCCGGCACGAGCACGGGCGCGAGCGCCGAAGCATCCGGATACGAAGTCCCCGCGCACGATGCGCCGGACCTCCGCCCCGGCGGTTATGCGCGCGCAGCGGCGCGACCTAAAATTTTTTCAGGGTCTCACGCGGTGGAAGCGCCCGCTGCCATGTCCACGCCTTCGTCCACGCATCTCGTCCTGATCCCGAGCTACAACCCGGGCGCCAAGCTCGACGAGACCGTGCGCGGCGCACGCGCGCAATGGAACCCCGTGTGGGTCGTGGTGGACGGCAGCACGGACGGCAGCGCCGCGCGCCTGCAGGCCATGGCCAACGACGACCCCGGCCTGCACGTCATCGTGCTGCCCGACAACCGGGGCAAGGGCGGCGCGGTGCTCGCGGGGCTCGAAGCCGCCGCGGCGCGCGGATTCACGCACGTGCTGACGATGGACTCCGACGGCCAGCACCCCGCCGCGCTGATTCCCGAATTCATGGCCGCCTCGCAGGCCGCGCCCGAAGCCATGGTGCTGGGCCTGCCGAAATTCGACGCGAGCGCGCCGCAACTGCGCGTGCAGGGACGACGCCTCTCGAACCTCTTTGCCGACTTCGAGACGCTGTGGGCCGGTATCGGCGATTCGCTTTACGGCTTTCGCGTGTATCCGATCGCGCCGCTCAAGGCGATCATGCACAGCCAGACGTGGATGCGCCGCTTCGACTTCGATCCCGAGGCCGCCGTGCGCCTGTGCTGGGCCGGCGTGCGGCCGATCCAGATCGAAGCACCGGTGCGCTACTTCGGCGCCGATGAAGGCGGCGTTTCGCATTTCAATTACGTGCGCGACAACCTGCTGCTCGCGGGCATGCATCTTCGACTCGTGAGCGGGTTGGCGCTGCGCCTGCCGCGCTTGATCGGCAGGCGCCTGCTGCCCTGATCCTTGTTGGCGGGTTACGCCGTGGCGCGCTGCGTGGCGCTCGTGCGGTAGTCGGCCAGCAAGCGCTCCTGCTTTTTCCCGGCCGCAGCGAGATTGCGCGCCTTGACGTGGCCGAAGCCGCGAATCTCGTCGGGCAGCGCCGCCAGCTGCAGCGCGGCGGGCAGGCGCTGCGCGTCGAGGCTCGCGCAGAATTCGTCCACGAGCGCCACGTATTGCGCAATCGAGCGGCGTTCGTCGCGACGCTCTTCGGTCTTGCCGAACACGTCGAACGCCGTGCCGCGCAGCCCCTTCATGCGGGCCAGCGTGCGCAACACCGGCAGCACCCACGGACCGAAACGGCGCTTCACGAGATGACCGTGCTCGTCGCGCTTCGCGAACAGCGGCGGCGCGAGCCAGAAGTTCAGCTTGTAGTCGCGTCCCGGCTCGCCTTCGAACTGCTCGCGCAGCTTCTGCAGATACGCAGGATCGGCATACAGACGCGCAACCTCGTATTCGTCCTTGTAGGCCATGAGCTTCGCGAGATTCACGGCCACGGCGCGCGTGAGCGGCAGCTTCACGTCGCCGCCGAGCGCCGTCTCCTTCACGCGAATGCGCTCGACGACGTGGCGATATTGCTCCGCATAGGCGGCGTTCTGATACGTGGTGAGCAACGCTTCGCGCGCGGCAATCAGCTTGTCGAGCGATTCGGGCATGCGCAGAACGATGGTTTGCGCTTCTGCCGGTGTTTTGGTGAGCGCGCGCACGACCGCCTCACCATGATGCGCGACGTAGCGCCCCCAGTTGAACGCCTGCTGGTTCTTCTCCACGGCCACGGCGTTGAGTTCGATCGCGCGACGCAGATGCGCGAGTTCGAGCGGCAGCCAGCCCTTTTGCCACGCGTAGCCCAGCAGCAGCGGGTTGCTGTAGATCGTGTCGCCGAGCAAGGCCAGCGCGAGCGCATTGGCGTCCACGAACGAACAGCCCTCGCCGATGCTCGCGCGCAGTTCAGCCTCGGTTTGTGCGCCCGGGAACGTCCACTTGGGGTTCTTGACGAACTCCGCAGTCGGCGTCGCACCACTGTTGATCGCCGCGACTGTCACGCCATGCTGGGTGCGCGAGAGCACGTCGCCAGAAGCTGAGACGATCGCGTCGCAGCCGATCACGAGGCGCGCCTCGCCCGTGGCTATGCGCGTGGCGTGCAAGGCGGCTGGCGTCGCCGCCACCTGCACGTGGCTCAGCACGGCGCCGCCCTTTTGCGCGAGCCCGGCCATGTCGAGCACGGTCACGCCCTTGCCCGCAAGATGCGCGGCCATGCCGATCAGGCCGCCGATCGTCACGACACCCGTGCCGCCCACGCCCGTCACGAGAATGCCGTAAGGCTTCGCCAGTTGCGGGAGCACCGGCATGGGCAACGCGTCGAAATCGATCGATGCGGCGCTGGACACGTTCGCCGCGCGCGGCTTGCGCAACTGCGCGCCCTCGGCCGTCACGAAGCTCGGGCAAAAGCCCTTCACGCACGAAAAGTCCTTGTTGCACGACGACTGGTTGATCTTGCGCTTCGTGCCGAGCGGCGTATCGAGCGGCTCGACGGAAAGGCAGTTCGACTGCACCGAGCAGTCGCCGCAGCCCTCGCACACGGCGTCGTTGATGAACGCGCGGCGCGCCGGGTCGGGATAGGCGCCGCGCTTGCGGCGGCGGCGCTTTTCGGTGGCGCAGGTCTGGTCGTAGATCAGCACGGTGGTGCCGGCGATTTCGCGCAACGTGCGCTGCACGCTATCGAGCTGGTCGCGATGGTGAACGTCCACGCCAGGCGGTAATACGATCTTCGCGTCGTATTTTTGCGGCTCGTCCGTGACGATGACGATGCGCTTCGCCCCTTCGGCATGCACCTGATGCGCGATCTGCGGCACGGTGAGCACGCCGTCCACGGGCTGGCCGCCCGTCATCGCCACCGCGTCGTTGTAGAGAATCTTGTAGGTGATGTTGGCGTTCGATGCGATGGCCGCGCGAATCGCCAGCAGTCCTGAGTGAAAGTAGGTGCCGTCGCCGAGGTTCACGAACACGTGCTGGTCGCCCGAGAAGTGCATCTGGCCGAGCCACGCCACGCCCTCGCCGCCCATCTGGCTGAACGTTTCGGTCTTGCGGTCCATCCACATCGACATGTAGTGGCAGCCAATGCCCGCCAGCGCACGCGAGCCTTCAGGCACGTTCGTCGAGGTATTGTGCGGACAGCCCGAGCAGAACCATGGCTTGCGCTCCACCGTCACGCGCGGCTTCGCTGCCTCGCGCTCCTTCGCCTCGATGATCGCCACGCGCGCGAGCATGCGCGCACGCACCTCCTCGGGCACGTCGGCGCGCGCGAGACGCCGCGCAATCGCCTTGGCGATCAGCGCGGGCGAGAGTTCGTAGTGCGCGGGCAGCAGCCAGTTGCCGCGCGGCACCGACCATTCGCCGCCTTCGTTGTCGCGCTCGTCGAATTTGCCGTAGATCTTGGGGCGCACGTCTTCGCGCCAGTTGTATAGCTCTTCCTTGAGCGCGTATTCGAGAATCTGGCGCTTTTCCTCCACCACGAGAATTTCTTCGAGCCCGGTGGCGAAGCCGCGCGCGTCCTGCGCGTCGAGCGGCCACACACAGCCCACCTTGAGCACGCGCACGCCGATCTGCGCGCAGGTTTCGTCGTCGAGGCCGAGGTCGGTGAGCGCCTGGCGCACGTCGAGATACGCCTTGCCCGCGGTCATGATGCCAAAGCGTGCGCGCGGCGAATCGATCACCACGCGGTTCAGCCGGTTCGCGCGCACATAGGCGAGCGCGGCATACCACTTCTCGTCGAGCAGGCGCGCTTCCTGAGCGAGCGGCGTGTCGGGCCAGCGGATATTGAGGCCGCCTTCGGGCATGGTGTAGTCGGCCGGCGTGACGATTTCCACGCGGTCCGGGTCGAGATCGATCGAGGCGGTCGATTCGATCACGTCGGTCACGCACTTCATGGCGACCCACAAGCCCGAGTAGCGGCTCATGGCCCAGCCGTGCAACCCGTAGTCGAGATACTCCTGCACGTTCGCGGGATAGAGCACGGGAATGCCCGCCGCGATAAGCGCGTGCTCGGACTGGTGCGCGACCGAGGACGACTTGGCCGCGTGGTCGTCGCCCGCGAGCACGAGCACGCCGCCGCGCGCGTCGCTGCCCGCGGAGTTGGCGTGCTTGAACACGTCGCCGGTGCGGTCGACGCCGGGGCCCTTGCCGTACCACATGCCGAACACGCCGTCGCGCTGTGCGCCGGGCCAGAGGTTGATCTGCTGCGTGCCCCACACGGCGGTCGCGGCGAGGTCCTCGTTCACGCCGGGCTGGAACACGACGTCGTGGGCCTGGAGATGCTTTTTCGCCTTCCAGAGCGACTGGTCGAGCGCGCCGAGCGGCGAGCCGCGATAGCCGGAGACGAAGCCCGCGGTATTCAGGCCGGCCTTGCGGTCGCGCGCCTGTTGCAGCATGGGCAGGCGCACCAGCGCCTGGGTGCCGCTGATGTACACGCGGCCTTTTTCCAGCGTGTATTTATCGTCGAGCGAAACGGATGCGGCTAGCGATGCGGCGTCTACGGCGGCACGGTCTGGGGCGTTCATGGCGGGGCTGTCTCCGGAATCGGTACTTCATCGGTACGTTTTCCGGGCGAGTATAGGAAGCCGATATGCCATCGTAAAATCACAAATTGGCAACGCTGGTATGCGAAAAACGGATGGCTGAACGCGATGGGGTCGCGCACCGAAGGGGCGCTTGCTCAAGCGCCTCGGGCATTTGCCGTTAACACACGGGACCAGCAACCCCTCATTCCGGAGTCCCGCTTGCACGCGAAACCACGCGCTCTGCCATCTGCATCTGTCTTGTTCGGAACCCTGGCCGCAACCGTGCTGATCAGCGGCTGCGTCTCAAGCCCCCGCGTCGCCACCGCACCCGCGCGCCCCACGACCGTGGTCGTCGCTCCCCCGCCGCCGCCCCCGCCTGTCGTCGTCGCGCAACCCGTCTATGTGCCGCAGCCTTACGACGCTTATGTTTCGGTCGTGCTCGACCGCGACGTGGTCTACGCCGGCGGCAGCACGTATATCTGGATCGCGGGACCGGACGGCCACCGCCAGCGCCGCTACTATGGCCGCGGCGACCTGCGCGGCGAAGTCCTGCATCGCCGCGCGGAACTGCGCGTGGTGATGGCGCACAACGAAGGCCATCTGCCGATGCAGCACGCGCGCATGCCCGAGCCCCAGCGCGTGCGCGTGACGATGCAGCCGCACGGCGCGCCGCCCCATGGCTACCGGCCGCAGCCGGGCGGGCATCCGCCGGCGCACACCGCTGCCCATCGTCCGCCGCCCGCGCCGAACCGCAACGCGAACGCCAACGCCAATGCGAATGCGAATGCCGGCCATCACCGCCACCCCGATGGCCATCCCAACGGCGCGCCTGCGCCGCGTTTCGCGGGCCAGCCGCCGCATGCTGGCTGATGCTGGCTAGTGCCAGCCAAGACCGGCTGTAGTTCGAACCGTCGGCCACCGTTCGCTGGTCGGCCTTAAAGGCGTCGCCGCTCCCCTGTGGCGGCGCTCCCTCTCTTCCCTCCCCTGCCACCACCCGCTGCACGGTTACAGTTGCGGCCCCAAAATTCCCGCCTGACGCGCATCCTCGGTACAACACCGCCGCGACTAAGTGTCGCGATATATATCACATCGCGATATAATCCGCTTTCTTTGGGCGGCGCCGAGCCGTCTGCGCTCCCCATCCGTTTCAAATCCGTTCCGAATCGTGTCACGCTTCAAGGTCCTTCGCTGGCTCACCCGCTTCACCCCCTCCAGGGTCACCATCACATGGCGCGAGCGCCTGCGCTCGGGCGGCGGCGCGCTGGTCGGCATCGCTCTGACGGGCGCGCTCGCGCACCGGCTGCTTGGCGGCGATCCGGCCATCCCGTACCTGATCGCCCCCATGGGCGCCTCCGCCGTGCTGCTGTTCGGCGTGCCCGCCAGCCCGCTCGCGCAGCCCTGGTCGATCATCGGCGGCAACCTCGTTTCCGCCACCGTGGGCGTGACCGCGGCGATGTGGATACATGACCCCGTGCCAGCCGCCGCCGTGGCGATTGCCATAGCGATCATCGCGATGTTTACGCTGCGCTGCGTGCATCCGCCTTCGGGCGCGGTCGCGCTGACCGCGGTGCTGGGCGGCCCGGCCGTACATGCGCTCGGCTATGAATTCGTGTTCGTGCCCGTCGCGCTCCAGTCGTTCCTGCTGCTCGGCGGCGCGCTCGTCTATCACGCCGCCACGGGGCATCGCTACCCGCACGCCGCGCGGCCGCGGGTAGCAGGTCCCGCCCCCGCGCAAGCCGGCTTCACGCGCGCCGACCTCGAAGCCGTGCTGCGCGAGCGCGACGAAATGCTCGACATCGACACCGAGGACCTCGAAGCCGTGCTCCAGGACGCCGAAATCCGCGCGTACGCGCGCAGCTTCGGCGAACTGACGTGCGCCGATGTCATGTCGGCCAATGTGGTGAGCATCACGCCCGCGACGACCGTGGGCGAAGCGCGCTCGCTGCTCAAGCGCCACGACGTGAAGG
Source organism: Paraburkholderia sp. CNPSo 3281 (assembly GCF_024206515.1). Lineage (NCBI taxonomy): Bacteria > Pseudomonadati > Pseudomonadota > Betaproteobacteria > Burkholderiales > Burkholderiaceae > Paraburkholderia > Paraburkholderia sp. CNPSo 3281. The sequence continues at coordinate 29,874 of NZ_JAMBPS010000030.1, forward strand.
CGCTGCCCGTGGTGGACGCGCATCATCAGGTGAAGGGCATCGTCACGCGCGCCGACCTCGCCGCCGACGGACGCGAACGGCATCCGCTGCGTCTCATGCTTTATGCGATCGCGCGCCTGTTCCGGCCGCACGCCGAGTCCGGCCAGAACGTCGGCACGCTGATGACCACGCATGTGCTGACCGTCGCGAACACGACGCCGATCGTCGAACTCGTGCGTATTTTTGCGGGCCGCGGGCACCATCATGTGCCGGTGGTCGATCACGAACGCAGGCTCGCGGGCATCATCACGCAGGCCGACTTGATCTCGGGGCTCTATCACCAGGCGAAGACACCGCAGCAGGCGCCGGCCTGAGCCGACTAGCGGCCGGACTTGTGGCCGGCTTCGCGGCCATACACCTGGCCGCGATGCTGATGTGGCGGGCGTTGTCGGGAAGAAATGTCACATCGTGATATATTCGGAGACTAAACCGTTCCAGGGACTCCCGATGAAAAAAAGCGTGCGCGACCTCGACAAGGTCGACTTTGAACAGCTGTCCGAATTTCGCTACCAGATGCGCCGCTTCGAGCGCTTTTCGGAGCAGGCCGCTCAGGCCGAGGGCATCACGCCGCTGCAATACCTGCTGCTGCTGCATGTGAAGGGCTACCCCGGCCGCATGTGGGCGACCATCGGCGAGCTGGCCGAGCGTTTGCAGGCGCAGCATCACGGCGTGGTGGCGCTCGTCTCGCGCTGCGAGGCGATCGAACTCGTCGAGCGCCGCGTGAGCGAGCGTGACCGCCGCCAGGTGGAAGTGCATCTGCTCCCCGCCGGCGAAAAGCTGCTCGCGCGCCTGGCCGAACTGCATCGCGCCGAGTTGAGATCGCTCGACGGCGCATTCACCATTCCGCATATCGATCTTTAAAGACCATGCATTCCGACGATTCCCACAAGCGCGACTTTTCGGCGAACGCACGCCTGCCCGGCATCAGCGTGCTGGCCGCCGTGATCGGCGCATTGGCCACGCTCGCGGCGTTCGTGCTGCTGAGCCTGATCCACTGGTTCACGAACCTGTTCTTCTTCGGCCAGTTCTCGTTCGCCGACCGCTCGCCGGCGCTCAACACGCTGGGACCGTGGGTCATCGTCGTGCCTGTGATCGGCGGGCTGATCGTCGGGATGATGGCGCGCTTCGGTTCCGAGAAAATTCGCGGCCACGGCATTCCCGAAGCCATCGAAGCCATTCTGTTCGGCAAGAGCAAGATGTCGCCGAAGGTGGCCGTGCTCAAGCCGCTTTCGTCGGGCATCGTGATCGGCAGCGGCGGCCCGTTCGGCGCGGAAGGTCCGATCATCATGACGGGCGGCGCGCTCGGCTCGCTGCTCGCGCAGTGCGTGCGCGTGACCTCCGCCGAGCGCAAGACGCTGCTCGTGGCGGGCGCGGCCGCGGGTATGACCGCCGTGTTCGGCACGCCGGTCGCAGCCGTGTTGCTCGCCGTGGAACTGCTGCTGTTCGAATGGCGCCCGCGCAGTTTCCTGCCCGTGGCGCTGGCGTGCGCGGTGGCCGGCTTCGCACGCTCCGTGTTCTTCGGCACGGCGCCGCTCTTCCCCATGCAGACCCTGCCGCCGCACGCGGTGGCGCTCTTTTCGTGCATCATCGCCGGGCTGCTGGCGGGCGCGCTCGCGTCGGGGCTGTCGGCGGCGCTCTACAAGGTCGAGGACCTGTTCGGCCATCTGCCGCTGCACTGGTCGTGGTGGCCGGCCATCGGCGGACTCGTGGTGGGCATCGGCGGCTTCATCGAGCCGCGCGCGCTCGGCGTGGGCTACGACGTGATCGGCGATCTGCTGCATCAGCACATCATTCTTCAGGTCGCCATTGCGATTCTGGTGGTGAAAGCCGTGATCTGGGTCGTGGCGCTCGGCTCCGGCACCTCGGGCGGCGTGCTCGCGCCGCTGCTCATGCTCGGCGCGGGGCTCGGCTCGGTGCTCAGCCACGTGCTGCCCGGCACCGACCCGGCGCTGTGGCCGCTCGTGTGCATGGCGGCGACGCTCGGCGCCACGCTCGGCGCGCCGCTCACGGCCATCGTGTTCGCATTCGGCCTCACCCACGACACCAATGCGCTGCTGCCTCTGCTCACGGCCACGCTGGTCGCGCACGGCTTCGCGACGGTCGTCATGAAGCGCTCGATCATGACCGAGAAGATCGCGCGCCGCGGTTATCACATCTATCGCGAGTACGGCGTCGATCCGCTCGAACGCCATTACGTCGATGAAGTGATGACCCGCACCGTCGATACGATCGACGCGAACGTCACTGTGCGCGAAGCCCTCGACCGCTATTTCGGTTCGACGCAGCAGCGCCGCGCCTTCCCGGTGCTGCGCGACGGCGCCGTGCTCGGCGTGGTGGATCGCGCGATGCTCGACGCCGTGCGCGCGAGCGCCGCGATCGAGGAACTCGACACGCCGCTCGGCTCGTTGCTCGCGCAACGTTCCCCCGACATGGCGCTGCCCGCGGAGACCTGCCGCCAGATTGCCACGCGCCTCGCGATTCATGGGCTCGAACGCCTGCCCGTGGTGGCCGACCGCGAATCGCGGCAACTCGTGGGCATCGTCTCGCGCAGCGACCTCGTCAAGCTCTCGCTCTCGCACTTCGAGGAAGAGCACAAGAAGGAGCGCTTCCGCCGCATTCCCATGGGCAACAGCAAGCGGCGCTTTCCGCCGGTACGCAAGGCTGGGTGAGGCAGACGCGCGCGCGTCTACTGATGCAGCGCCAACCCCTTCACGGCCTTGTCCACCGCGTTTTTCGGACCGTATAGCGCGATTCCCACCAGATCGGGATTCTCCGGGTCCTCGGCGCGAAAGACCTCGCGGTTCGCCGCGTCGTGGCCCGTCGAAAACATGGCGTGCACATACGGCACGATCGTGAGTTCGCGCGACACGCCGCGCCGCAGCGCCGCCTGCAGCCCCCCACGTCCGCACCATAGATCATCATCGGCTGGCCCAGCATCCTGCCGTAACGTTGCCCGCGCGCGTCTTCGTAGGGCTCGCCAAGCGCTTCGGGCACTGCCGCCGCAATGCCCGTGGCGAGAAACGCGGTCACATTGAGCTTCTGCCAGACCGCGAGGTTTTCCCGCACGACCAGCGCGACTTTCGTATCGAACATGCTGCCTCCTTTTTCGAGGCAGTCATGATCCGCGAGACGCGGCTGCGAGTCTGGAACGTTTGTGCACGGCGGCGGCGCCCGGAAAGCGCGCGTCTCAGTGCAGATGCCGCAGCTTGTCCGGATTGCGCATCACGTAGATGGCCGTGACCTTGCCGCCTTCGATCTCGAGCGCGGTGGTCTGCAACTCGCCATCGGCCTCGCGCGTGACAAAGCCGGGCAGTCCGTTGATGAAACCCGCGCGCACGAACGTCGAGCCATTCTTGCGAAACAGGTCGGCTAGCTGCGCGTGCAGCTTCATCACACTCTCGAAGCCGAACACCGGGTGGCCGAGCGCCGGGCGCTTGCCGCCTCCGTCCGCATGCAGGCTCACGTCGTCGGCGAGCATGGCGCCCAGCGCGCTCATGTCGCCGCTGCGCGACGCCGCGAAGAACGCCTGCGCCAGTTCGAGCCCGCGCGCTTTCTCCACATGAAAACGCGGGCGCGCTTCTCTCACGTGAGCGCGGGCGCGCGCCGCGAGCTGGCGGCATGCGGCGCTCTCCCGCCCGATCGTGGCCGCGACTTCGTCGAACTCCAGCCCGAACACGTCGTGCAGCAGGAACGCCGCGCGCTCGAGCGGCGAAAGGCGCTCAAGCGCGAGCATGAGCGGCAGCGTGACGTCCTCCTGCTCGTCCTCTTCGACGACCGGGTCGGGCAGCCACGGACCGACATACGTTTCGCGCTGATGCCGCGCCGACTTGAGCTGGTCAAGACACATGCGCATCACCATGCGGCGCAGGAAGGCCTCGGGCACGCGCACCTCGTCGCGCTCCACGTCCGCCCAGCGGATGAACGCATCCTGCACGATGTCCTCGGCGTCGGCGACCGAGCCGAGCATGCGGTACGCCACGCGGATCAGCTTGCGCCGCAGCGGATCGAAACTCGCTGCGGCGTCCCTCAGGCCCGGGTCCGTCATGCGGCGACCATCTTTTTGGCCATGGCCTTCGCCGCCGCCGGATCGACCCACAGGCCGAAGCCGACCGCAAGGCGGTTCCAGCCGTTGATCACATTGATCATCAGCGTGAGCTTCACCTGCTCCTCCTCGGTAAAGTGGCCGGCGAGCGCCGCGCGCGCCTCTTCCAGCGCATGACCTTCGCAAAGGCGCGTGAGGGCCTCGGTCCAGCCGAGCGCCGCGCGTTCGCGGTCGGTGTAGCACGGCGCATCTTTCCACGCGGATAGCAGGTAGAGACGCTGTTCGGTCTCGCCTTCCTCGCGTGCGTGGGCGGTATGCATGTTAAGACAATTCGCGCAGCCGTTGATTTGCGACGCGCGCACCTCCACCAGCGCAATGAGGCTCGGCTCGAGGCTCCCGGACACGGCGAGCGAAGTGCCCATCCAGGACTTCATCAGGGTCGGGGCGGCGGCGAACAGGTCGAGCTTGGCAGTCATGGTTTCATCTCCTTTCGGTTGGGTTGCCATGACATGACGAGACAGCCTGGGCCGCGTGTGACATTGGGGCGAAAAAAGTTTCGGCGCGGCAATTGTGCCGCCTCGACCGGGAGCGCGGCCGGAGGCGGCGAATCACGCTGCATCACTCTTTGCCGGACTGCGCCGCGGCTTGCTCGATGACCCTGGCCACTTCCGCCGGATGCGACATGTAGACCACATGGCTCGAGTTGATCTCGACCGTCTTGCTGCCCGCACGCTGGGTCATGAAGCGTTCCAGATCGGGATTGATCGCGCGGTCCGCCGTCGCCACGACGGCCCAGCTCGGCTTCGTTCTCCAGGCGGCGTGCGCGATCGGAACGCCGAACGATTGTGCGGCGGGCGTCACCTGCGAGATGGCCATGAAGCGGGCCTCGGTGGCGGGCAGGTCGGCGGCGAAATCCGCGTGGAAATTCGCCGGGTCGATATACAGGTGGCCGTCGGCAGTGGCCTTGATCGCCTGGGTGGCCGGCGGCGTCTTCTTCGTCAGTTCGAGCGGCGATTCTCCCGTATCCGGCTGGAACGCGGCCACGTAGACGAGACCTGCGACCTTGTCGTCGTTGCCGGCCTCGGTCACGACCGCGCCGCCGTAGCTATGGCCGACGAGGATGCTCGGGCCGTCCTGGGCATCGACGACACGGGTCGTCGCCTTCACGTCGTCGTCGAACGACGTTTCCGGCTCCTGCACCACGGAGACCTTGTAGCCGTCGCGCGTGAGGATCTTCGACACGGCCTGCCAGCCCGAGCCGTCGGCGAAGTAGCCGTGCACGAGCACGATGTTCCTGACCGGCGCGGCCGTGGCGGCCTGCGCGCCGAGCGCGGCGGCGGAAAGGGCAACAGCGGCGGCGATGCGGGTTACGTATGAGGAAATCTTCATTTTGATGCTCCGGGGAGTGAGGTGATTTGAGAACTCGACAGGGCATTGCCTGTTCGACGTAGCAATCCTACTAGTAGGATGGTATAAAGGCAAGAAAATTGTTGGAGTGGCTTGGGGGTGGCAATGGGTCCCGGCTCCGCGTAAGCTATCGGTAATTCAACCGACTAGATGGTAGGCAAAATGACAGTAAGTGGAGAACTGACGGCCGACAGGATCATTGTGGCGGGACGGCAACTCATCATGCGGCGCGGCTACAACGGGTTTAGTTATGCCGACATCGCGGATGCGATCGACATTCGCAAGGCCAGCATTCACCACCATTTCCCGGCCAAGACAGATCTCGTCGTCGCCGTGCTGAACGAGTGGCAGGAAGCGCTCGACGCCGATGTGGCGGCGCTGGAGGCGAGCGGCGCCGACGCCATCGCACAGCTGCGAGCCTACATCGGCCATTGGGAGCGCTGCATTGCGGACGACACGGCTCCGTTCTGTGTCGCGGGCATGCTGGGCGCCGAGCTCCCTTCGCTGCCCGACGAAGTGGCTCAAGGGGTGAAGACGTTCTTCGATCACCTGACTGCGTGGCTTGAACGGGTGCTCGAAGCCGGCGTGAACGGCGATCTCCTCAAACTGGATTCGTCGGTTCACGCCGAAGCGGCCACGCTCGTCTCGCTGGTCTACGGCGCCATGCTCGCTGCGCGGGCGTATGCGAACGTCGAGCTGTTCAAGCAGGTGACCGAGGGCGCGGTCGAAAGACTGGTGAAGCCTCGCAAACGCACGCGTCAGGCGATCGAGTAGCCGCCGTCGGCGACCAGAGCGTGGCCCGAAACGTAGCTCGAGTCGTCGGACGCGAGGAACGCCACGATCGTCGCCATCTCTTGCGCCGAGCCCCAGCGGCCGGCCGGCGTGCCGGCGGCGAACTGCTGCTGCACTTCGGCCGATGGCCAGATGCCGCGATGATGGAACGGCGTCTCGATCAACCCCGGGCACAGTGCGTTCACGCGGATGCCTTTGCGGAACCATTCGATCGACGCCGTTTTGGTCATGCCGACTACCGCGTGCTTGCTGGCGATATACACCGACGCGTTCCCGAAGCCGATCAGCCCGCCCATTGAGGCGTTGTTGATGATGCTGCCCGAGCCTTGCTCGAGCATGACCCGCGCTTCGTATTTCATCGAGTTCAGCACGCCGCGCACGTTCAGCTCGAAGACCATGTCGAACCTTTCGGAGTCCTGTTCGATGAGCGGTGCAAATACGCCCTCGGTTCCCGCATTGTTGAAGGCGATGTCAAGGCGCCCATAGGTCTGCACCGTGTAGTCGACGAGGTGCTTGATGTCGGCTTCTTTCGAAACGTCCGCCACGAAGGCCGACGCTTCGCCACCCTCGGCCGAAATTTGCTGCACGAGCTGGTCGAGTTCGTCCTTGCGGCGAGCCGCCACGACGACCTTTACGCCGCGGCGGGCGAGTTCGACAGCCGAAGCGCGGCCGATACCTGAGCTTGCGCCGGTCACGAGCGCAATCTTGCCTTCGAGCTGCCGTTGTGTATTGGTCATGTTCATGATGTCGTCCTTTGTTCCAGTGGAGATTGCGCAGGGTCTGGCGCGCTGTTCACGGCTACCTTGCCTCACGCCTGGAACGAAGTATGGACAGCCGGCGCTCGAATATGAATGGAATAATCGTGCATTCACAATTCCTCATTTGGGAATTTTCCACCACAATGGCTCATCACTCTCAGTGCAGGAACAATCATGCTCAATCGCCTTGATCTCCTGAGGATCTTCCTGGCCGCCTCGTCATGTACGAGCTTTCGCGAAGCCGCCGCGCGACTTGGCGTTTCGCCGCAAGTGGTCACGCGCGCGGTGCGTGAGCTGGAGGAGCAACTGAGAGAAACCCTGTTCCATCGGAATACGCGACGCGTGCAGATCACGACGTTCGGCCAGTCGTTCGCCGCCCATGCTCAGGCTGCGCTCACGGGCGTCGACAGTCTGTTTGGCCAGGCAAGCATGAGTGACGACGCAATGGGCGTTGTGCGCATTACCGCGCCGTCAGCCCTGGGTCGCTACTACGTACAGCCGATCCTGATGGAATTGATGGCCCGTCATCCCGGTCTGATTGCCGACCTCAGACTCTCGGACGCCCCCTCGGCCGTCGTGGACGAGCAGATCGACGTAGGCGTGCGCGTGGGCGCAATTGGCGACAACCGGTTTGTCGCGCGTGCTATCGGTCCACTACCGGTATGGACAGTCGCCTCACCGGCATTGATCCAGAGAGTAGGAGAACCACGGAACCTGAAGGACCTCGAAGCGCTGCCTGTTACGTGCCTGATCGACTCCGCAAGCGGTCGTCCGTGGCCATGGATGTTCCGCGGAGAACGTCACTTCCAGCCTGCTGCGCCCGCATTCGTAACCAATGACACTTCTGTGGAAGTCGAAGCGGCGTGCGCGGGAATTGGCTTCAGCCAATGTACCGAATATCTGATTCGGCCTTACGTTCAGCGAGGTCAACTCGTCCGGCTTCTACCCCGCTTCGATCCCGAGCCCTGGAAGCTATACGTTTACCGTCCCCAACGCGGCCCGGTATCGAGGCGAATTCGTGTCGTATTCGACGAGCTGGTCGCCAGACTTCCCGTGGCAACGTTGCGTGAGTAGCTGGCGCGCGCCCTGAAGAACGAACGTCAGCTCAACACGAAAGCGAATACTGAAACCAGACTAGACACGCGTCGCCAGCAGTCTGATCCCGGCGATACCGAATACGACGGCCAGGCATCCTTCCAGCGCGCGACGGGTCCGCACGTACATCCTGCGAGCCGAATCCGTCGAAAAGAGGACGGCATAACCAACTGGGACCAGGCGATCAGGGCAGCCGACACGCCTGGCGTGGCCACTGTCGCCCAAAACATCGATCCCGAGATAACACCGAGTGCGAACATCATCGCCGCTTTACGGCCGTGACTGGCCGCGATGGACAAGACTGCAAGGTTGCTCGGCCCGGGACTCGCGGTGCCGACGAAATACGCTGCATCGGCAAGCAGCAGGTTGGTCGAGAAGAAGGCGTTTCCAGTCATGATCGGAAGATGTCCCAGCAACCATGGCTGGTGCGTCGCGACGCCATGTCCACCTTTTCGAGTTCAATCGCGATATCCGCTTCGCGTGCAACGATATGCGACGCAAACGAGCATGCTCCCGGCGAGTAATAAAGCTTCATGTTCGATCCCGACAACGAGTTTATTCATCAACCAACGGCGCTGCAGCCCGGCACGATCGAGCGCTTGCTACTGGGGGGAAGGCGGATTCAAGAGTTTGCTCAACGGCTTCAGCGGGCCTATTGGGAGGAGCGAGAATGTCATCAAGTGCGTTTTCCCCAAGGGCAGCGCCTCGAGCATTTCATGCGCTTGATTGACGTCCGTCACGTTCAGGATGAACACCACCCCAGTCCGGTCTTGCAGTGAATACCACTGGTCAATCTTGCCCTCGAGGTAGAGCTGCGCCGTCTCGCGCACTTCGGTCGGAAGAATGCGTTGGACAAGTTGCATGTCCGTGCCCGGCGGGAAAGTGCCAATCGCCAGAATCTTCGTGATTGGCGTGGCAGGCATAGGCGTGGTTTGCGACATGGAAACTCCAGCAAAAGCGACCAGCACAGCGGCTATGGTCAAATTAAGGAGAAGGCGTTTCATTCAGCGTCCCGTTACCGTGGTGTGAGCCGCTGATGCTCCGGCCCAATGGCTGGTGCCAAGGTATCATCGCTATTCGCAAGCGGCTATTCATCACATGGTTGACGGGCCATGAAGCAGAACTTCACAGTCAGGCAGGGCGCGCTGGACGGCGTGGAGGTGTTCCTGCGCGTTGCCCAGCATCGCAGTTTTCGCAAGGCGGCCGCGGAGCTCGGTGTGACGCCCTCGGCTATCAGTCAGACGGTGCGCGTACTCGAAGCGCGCATTGGCGCGGCGCTCTTCATCCGCAACTCGCGCAGTGTCGGCTTGACCGAAGCCGGCGAAAAGTTTTTCGCGCGCGCCAAGCCCGCCTTCGAGGAACTGGTCGCCGCCAGTGAGGTGGCGCGTGGACTCGGCCAGCGACCGGCTGGATTGCTGCGTCTCTCGGCGCCGCGCGCGGTGATCCCCACTCTGCTGGAACTAGTCACATCGTTCTGCCGGGCTTATCCCGAGGTCGAGGTGGAGCTTGCTGCGAGCAAGGAGGTGACCGACCTTGCTGCCGAAGGATTCGACGCCGCCGTCCGGCAGGGGCATCTCGTTGCTCCCGATATGGTCGCGGTGCCAATGACGCCGCCATTCCGTCTCATCGTCGTCGGCAGCCCTGTCTACTTCGCCGGGTTCAGTCCGCCCACCCACCCGAACGACCTGCGCCAGCATGCCTGCTTGCGATGGCGGCGGTCCAACGGCGCGCTCGCCCTATGGTCGTTCGACGACGACAACCAGCCGATCGAGATCGCCGTATCCGGCCCCCTCATTGCCAGTGACTTTCCCACCGTCCTTGGCGCTGCGTTAGAAGGCCTGGGCCTCGCCCAGGTACCCGAGCCTCTGGCCGCTGGCGGATTGAGATCGGGAGAACTGATCGAGGTGCTAGAGGCCTACGCGCCGGTGAGGCCGGGGGTGTTTCTCTGCTATCCGGGCCGCCGGCAGGTCATGCCGAAACTGCGCGCATTCATCGATCATATGAAGAGCCGCACGGCGGCCGATGGAAAAGTCCGCGTACAAGCTGACGCGAAACGCGCGGGGACGCAACAAGAAGGCTGATTCCGCAAAGCCTTCACAAACGCCAAACGCTAACAAACATCTCCCACGCCGCGCAGCGCGATGCGCCTGCAGCATCGTCCTACAATGACGCAGTCGCCACACGTCGCCACGACATCATCGGCGGAAACCTCACTTTCCCAGGAGCAGACGATGCCAAAGATGCACGTAGTGCAGGTAGCAAACCCGGGCGCCCCTCTCGAGCTGGTCGAGCGCGATATTCCCGAGCCCCCCGAGGGACACGTCCTCGTCAAGGTGCAGGCCTGCGGGATCTGCCATAGCGATTCGCTCACGAAGGAAGGCCAGTGGCCCGGCCTGCAGTTTCCTCGCGTGCCCGGCCACGAGATCGCAGGCGTGATCGAAAAGGTCGGTGCGCGCGTCGACGAATGGAAGGTCGGGCAGCGCGTCGGCGTGGGCTGGCACGGCGGCCACTGCGGCCATTGCGAACACTGCCGCCACGGCGACTTCGTGCTCTGCAAGAACGGCCAGATTCCCGGCATCAGCTACGACGGCGGCTACGCCGACTACATGGTGGCGCCGCAGGAAGCGCTCGCACGCATGCCCGACGACCTCTCCGACGTCGATGCCGCGCCGCTCCTGTGCGCCGGCATCACCACCTTCAACGCGCTGCGCCACAGCGGCGCACGCGCGGGCGATGTCGTGGCGATTCTCGGCATTGGCGGTCTCGGCCATCTCGGCGTGCAGTACGCCCGCAAAATGGGCTTCGTCACCGTGGCCATCGCGCGCGGGCAGGACAAGGCGCCGCTCGCGAAACAGCTCGGCGCGCATCACTACATCGACAGTTCCTCGCAGGACGTCGCGCAAGCCCTGCTCGCGCTGGGCGGCGCGCGCGTGATCCTCGCCACGGCCACGAGCGGCAAGGCCATGAGCGCTGCGCTGGGCGGGCTCGGCCTGAACGGCAAGCTGATCATGATCGGCGTGTCGCAGGAACCCGTGGAAGTGCCGATCACGCAGTTCATCATGGGTCGCCACTCGGTGCAGGGCTGGCCCTCGGGCACCGCCGCCGATTCTCAGGAGACCCTGGCATTCAGCGCACTCTCGGGCGTGAAGCCGATGATCGAGGAATATCCGCTGTCGCGCGCGGCGGAAGCCTATGAGCGGATGATGAGCGGCAAGGCGCGCTTTCGCGTGGTGCTCAAGCCCGGCGCCTGAGTGGCATCGAAGCGAAGTGCGGTGCGGTGCTGCGAGGCCGGCGCCGCATCGGCTTTGCACTACCGTCCCGCTTGAGGCCCGGCTTCGTCCTTCGCGAGGCAGGCTTCGTCGACATAGCGATCGACAGCACTGCTTACGGTAGGATCGAAGCAGTCCGGGCCGATGTCTTCGAGCAAATCGAAGCGCTTGAGCTTGTCGCGCACCGGGTCCTTCATCTCCGCGAAATGCAGCGCGATGCCGCGCTCGCGCAACGCATGGGTCAGTTCGCGCAGCATGTCGGCGGACGTGACGTCCACACTCGTCACGGGCTCCGCCGCCACCACGACCCGCCGCACCGGCGTGGGCGACGCTTCCACCGCTTCCATCAGGCGCTGCTGGAACAACTCGGCATTCGCGAAGAACAACGGCGCGTCCCAGCGAAACAGCACGAGTCCCGGCATACGCACCGCTTCGGGATAGCGCTCGATGTCGTGATACCCGCGCACCCCTTCCACGCGGCCGAGCACCGCGAAGTGGGGCCGCCAGCCGTCCCAGAGGAATTCGATCACGGCGATCAGGACGGCGAGGCCAATGCCGGGAATCGCCCCGAAAACCGCGACGGCCACGAAGCAACCGATCGACAGCCAGAACTCCCACTGCTGGATCCGGTAGATACGTTTGAGATCCGTGATTTCGAACAGCCCGAGCGCGGCGGCAATCACCACGGCGCCGAGCGCGCTATTGGGCAAATAGCGCAACAGATTGGGCGCGACCAACAGCAGCGCCGCCACGGCGAGTGCCCCCACTACGCCGGTTAGCTGCGTGCGGGCGCCTGCGGCTTCGGCAACCGGCGTGCGCGACGAGCTACTGCTGATCGGGAAGCCCTGGAACAAGCCGGCCGCGAAGTTCGCCACGCCGAGTCCCACCATCTCCTGGTTCGGGTCGACGCGCGCGTGAAAGCGCGCCGCATAGGTGCGCGAGAGCACGCTCGTATCGGCGAAGGCGATCAACGCGACGGCCGCGCCGCCCAGGACGATCTTGACCAGGTCCGCGTTGGCGACCCACGGCAGCGAGAGTCCAGGCAAGCCCTGGGGAATCGTGCCCAGCACTTTCACGCCCATGGCGTCGAGATGGAAGAGACTGACCGTGAGCGTGGCCACGACCACGGCGATCAGGATGCCGGGCACCTTGTCGAAGCGCTTGAGCACGAGGATCAGCACGAGGCTTCCCGCGCCCACGGCAAAGCTGTACCAGTTGGCCTCGCCGCGCGCGACGCCCTGAACGAGGCTGAGCAGGTCTCTCATCGGGCCCTGCTCGTCGATGGAGACGGCGAAGAGTTTCGGCAACTGGCTGATGAGCACGGCGAGCGCAATGCCGTTCATGTAGCCGTATCGAATGGGCTTGGACAGCAGTTCCGTGATGAAGCCGAGGCGCAACAGCCCCATGACGACGCAGACGAGCCCGGAAACGATCGCCATCATGCTCGCCACGCCGATGGCGCGTGCGGGGTCCCCGCCCGCGACCTGCACCACGACGGCGAGTATCGGCGCGGCAAGCGCGGAGTCGGGGCCGAGCACGAGAATGCGGCTGGGCCCGAAAATGGCGTAGGCCAGCAGCGGAATGATCGTGGCGTAGAGACCGTAGACACCGGGCACGCCCGACGCCGCCGCGTAGGCAATGCCGACCGGCACGAGCATGGTGGTCAGCACCAGTCCCGCAGCGAGATCGTTGAGCAACCAGGCGCGTTGATAGGTTTTGAACAACGTGACGCCGGGCAGCCAGCGCAGCCAGGGCCGACTTGCGCTTGCACTGGCGGGCTGCGCGTGGGGGGAAGCGGGTCTTTCCATTTCCATTGGCCGGTTAATTGTCGTGGGAATGCTGGCGCTGGGAATCGTGGAGCCGACGGCGTGCGCTAAAAAGCATAGTTGAAATAGGCGTGTCACAAAAGCCGCGCTCCGCTGCCTTGACTTCGGGATCCTGGGCGCGCATTCAGGCCGTCCTGCCGCACTTTTTCGGGCATCGCCCGCCGGCGCTGCGCCAACCGGGTGCGCCGCATCGACTCCCGCACTGCTGCGGTGCACAACGCGTTGCGCGCCGCATTTCCGCACGGCGCGCCCGAAACCCCATCCGGCACGGCTTTGCGGCCAACGGACAAACTGGCACGCACCTTGCTGAATCCTCATGCGCGCCCAGCGATGGCGCGCAATGCACCGATTAACCGTCGAAGACGTCACGCCGACGACCACCGAATCCCCATGCTGCGCGTACTACTCGTAACCGACACCGACAAGCCTATCGGCGACCTGCGCGACGCGCTCGCCAAGCTCGGCTACGACATGCTCGCCGAGCCCGCGACGCCGCAGGCGCTGCATCGCGTCGTCGAGCGCGAGCGGCCCGACGTCATCATCATCGATACCGAGTCGCCCTCGCGCGACACGCTCGAACAGCTCGCGGTGATGAACGCCACCGCGCCGCGCCCGGTGCTGATGTTCAGCCACGACGCCAACCAGCAGCTCATCCGCTCGGCCGTGAACGCGGGTGTGACCGCGTACCTCGTGGAAGGGCTCGCGAGCGAGCGCCTCGCGCCGATCCTCGAAGTCGCGCTCGCGCGCTTCGCCCAGGAAGCGCAGTTGCGCGAGCGTCTCACGCAGGCCGAGAACGAACTGGCCGAGCGCAAGCTGATCGACCGCGCGAAGCGCATCCTGATGGAGCAACAGAAGCTGACCGAGCCCGCCGCCTACGCGGCGCTGCGCAAGCGCGCGATGAACCAGAGCGTGAAGCTCGCCGAGGTCGCCCGCCAGATCGTCGCGCTCGCGCAAGCCCAGGAACGACCCGATTGAGCAGGAACGAAGCGCCGCCCATGAACGCCACCCCCACCCTCGCCGCGCCCGAGAAGACCCATCTGAAGATCGGCTTCGTGCCGCTCGCCGACGCCGCGCCGCTCGTCGCCGCGAAGCTGCTGGAGTTCGGCCACGCGCACGGCCTCACGCTCGAACTCTCGCGCCAGCCCTCGTGGGCCGCGCTGCGCGACAAGCTGCTGTCCGGCGAACTCGACGCCGCGCATTCGCTTTACGGGCTCGTGTATGGCGTGCAGCTCGGCCTGGGCGGCCCGCAGACCGACATGGCCGTGCTGATGGTGCTCAACCGCAACGGCCAGGCAATTTCGCTCTCGAACCGTCTCGCGGATGCGCTCGCCGAACACGGCTCGCTGCCGCGCGCGCTCGCGACGCTAGCGCGCAAGCCCGTGTTCGCGCAGACCTTCCCCACCGGCACGCACGCGATGTGGCTGTACTACTGGCTCGCTTCGCAGGGCGTGCATCCGCTGCGCGATATCGAGAGCGTGGTGATACCGCCGCCGCAGATGGTGGCCGCGCTCGCCGAAGATCGCCTCGACGGCCTGTGCGTGGGCGAGCCGTGGCCAGGGCTTGCGCAGCAGCGCGGCGTGGGACGCACGATCATCGCGAGCGGGGCGATCTGGCCGGATCATCCCGAGAAGGTGCTGGCCTGCCGGCGCGATTTCGTGGAACGCCATCCGAACACGTCTCGCGCGCTCGTGCAGACGATGCTCGAAGCGTGCCGCTGGCTGGACGGCGAAGGCAATCGGCGCGAGATTGCGCAGTGGCTCGCGCGCCCGGAGATGCTGGGTGTAGACGCCGCGCTGATCGCCGCGCGGCTCGAAGCGGACGCGGCATCACGCACGCCGGGCATGAAGTTCTTCGAGGAAGGCCGCGTCAACTATCCGCACGAATCCGAAGGCGTGTGGTTTCTGACCCAGTTCGAACGATGGGGCATGCTCGCGCGCCGAAGCGACTACGGCGAGATCGCGCGCGGCTTGAACCAGACGGCGCTGTACGGGCAAGCGGCGGCGGCGATGGGAATCGCGCTGCCCGCCGGGACGGCTACCGCGCCGTTCGTCGATGGACGCGTTTGGGACGGAGAAGACGCGGTGGGGTATGTGGAGGGGTTCGGTATCAAGGCGTAAGCGCGGCTGGCCGCGCTCAGCCTGTCACTTCACGACGACCTGCGTGTGCCCCACGACAGGCGGCTTCTCGAAGTACGGACCGACGAGGCGGCGCCATTCCTGAAAGTCATCCGACTCGCGAAAGTGCACCATGTGATCCTCGACGGTATCCCACTGCACGACGAGCACATACTGGTTCGGCTCTTCCACGCCGCGCTGCAGTTCCACGCTGCGGCAGCCGCGCGCGCGGTGAAAGAGCGGCAGCGCCTGCGCCACGTTTGCCTCGAATTCGGCGTTCTTGCCTGCGCTCACCGTGATGTGCGCCATCTCGTAGACCATCCTGTTCTCCTTGTGATTCGCTAGTGCAGTCAGTGTGTGTTCAGCCGGTCGATCACTTCGTCCGCAATCGCGAGCGAAGCCGTCAGCCCCGGCGACTCGATGCCGTAGAGGTTCACGAGCCCGCTCACGCCATGCTCGCGCGCGTCCTGGATCACGAAGTCGCCGCCATGCTTGCCCGCGGCCAGCTTCGGGCGAATGCCAGCATAACCCGGTTGCAGCGCGTCGTCAGGCAGCGCGGGCCAGTAGGTGCGAATCGCCTCGTAGAATTTCGCCGCGCGGCCCGGGTCCACGGTGTAGTCGATCGTGTCGATCCACTCCACGTCGGGACCGAAGCGTGCCTGGTGGCCAAGGTCGATCGTCAGGTGCACGCCCAGCCCCCCTTCCTCCGGCACCGGATAGATGAGCCGCGAAAACGGCGCCGCGCCCGCAAGCGAGTAGTAATTGCCCTTCGCGTAGCGCCCCGGCGGGATCGATTGCGCCGGCACGCCTTCGATGCAAGCCGCGACCGGCTGCGCGTAAAGGCCCGCGCTGTTCACCACGCGCGTGGCGAGCAATTCCATCGGCTCGTCGCCGCCTACCTTCAGGAGCGTCGGCTGGCCCGGCCGCGCGAGGCCGCCCGTGACCGGCGAGCAAAACGCGAGCATGCCGCCCGCCGCTTCGAAGTCGCCCTGCAGCGCGAGCATCAACCCGTGGCTGTCGACGATGCCCGTGGAGGGCGATTCGAGCGCCGCCACGCACTCGAGCGCGGGTTCCCGTGAGCGCGCCTCGCCGCGGTCGAGCCAGCGCAAGTCGTCCACGCCGTTGGCGGCCGCCGCCGCGCGAATCGCACGCAGCGCGTCGAGTTGCCCTTCGTGCGTCGCGACGATGAACTTGCCGCAACGGCTGAATTCCACGCCCCTCTCTTCGCAATACGCGTAGAGCTTGTGCTTGCCTTGCACGCACAGCCGCGCCTTGAGCGAGCCTTGCGGGTAGTAAATGCCCGCGTGTATCACTTCGCTGTTGCGCGAGCTGGTGCCCGTGCCGATGGCGTTCTCGCCCTCGACGAGGACCGTTTCCCAGCCCTGCTGCGCGCACGCGCGCGCCACCGCGAGACCGACCACGCCCGCGCCGATCACGACGCAATCCACCGTATCCGTCATGAAACTTCCTTCCTCGTCACGCGAGTGCTGTTTCGACTGGCGCTATTTTGCCCAATTCGCTCGCCTTTCGTGAAAGGATGCGCACCATGAAAAAAACGCCGCCCGATCGGTCGATCGGGCGGCGTCAAACAACTACCGGAGATGATGAAGCTAGCGGTGCATTAGAAGTGCGTATGCAGGCCCACGCGCGCAACCGCCTGGCTCTGACCGCTCGAAGCGCCATCCGAGGAGTTCATGCCGTTGATCTGCGCAAGACCGCCCGAGCTGGCGCGCTGGTACACGCCCAGCACGTACACGCTTGTGCGCTTGGAAAGCGCGTAATCGACGATCGCCGCGACCTGGTGCGCGTGATTGTTGTCGACCACGTCGTTGCCCTTCATGTACATGTACGACGCGCCGGCGCTGAGTGCAGGCGTGAAGTTGTAGTGCGCGCCCACCGAGCCCTGATACACCGAGCCGCCGTTGGCCGAGTTGTGCACGGTGGTGAAGAGCGCGTTCGTGATCCAGCCGCCGAAACGGTAGTGCGCGCCGATACCCCAGTTACGCACGCTCACGTCGCCTTCGCCCGTCACGACCGTCTTGAGGTTCGTATAAGCCGCGTTCACGCCGAACTCATGCGCCGAGTAGTTCAGCGCGAAGCTCGTGCCGTTGGCCGTGCCGATCGAACCGGCCACGCCACCGAAGCTGTACATCGCGCCCGCGCTGAAACCGCCGAACGTCGGCGACAGATACTTCACCGAGTTGTTGACGGTTTCGCCAGCCATGCGGTCCCAGTCGAACGACCCGGTCGGGTTGTTCGGCAGCGCGAGCTTCTGGAACGGACCCGCGCGGAAATCGTAGAAGTGGCCCGAGAGTTCCGCCGGATCGTCGCCCGCGAAATACAGCGAGTCCGTCATGAAGTCGTACTGGTTACCGAGCGTGAGCTTGCCCAGCTTGTCGTTGCTCAGACCCAGAATCGACGTACGGCTGAAGAGACTCTTGTTCGGCATGAAGGCGCCGTTGTCCACCTGGAACTGGTTGACGAGCTGGAAGAAGGCCTTCGTGCCGCCGCCCAGGTCTTCCGTGCCGGTCATGCCCCAGAGGTTCGGGCCGTTCACGCCGTCGTCCATCTTGACGTTGTGCTTGCCGCCCTGGTTGCTCACGTAGGTAATGCCCGTGTCCATCATGCCGTAGAGCGTCACGCTGCTTTGCGCGAACGCCGGTGCAGCACACGCCATCACACCGATGGCCCCCGTAATCGCCAATGCAATCTTTTTGTACTGCTTATGATCCTGCATTCTCCAAGTCTCCTGTTTTGAACAAACCTGTTTATTCGAGCATCGAAGGGTAGCGCTCTCGCCGCCCCGAGATCCGGCGAGCCGCACGAGAAGCGCGCGGCATGTGGGGCCGCGCGGGTCAAACGCGTTCGAGTGGGCGAAGCGCCCGCCCGAACGCAAAAGCGATTCAGGACATCAACCGGTCAGGCAAACGCTCAGACCGCGTCGGGCACCTTGCGCGTCTTCAGGAACGCTTCGAGGGTTTCGCCGCGCATACTCGCGTACATGCCGAGATTCGTGATCTTCACCACGCGCGCGAACTTCTCGAGCACGAAGAAGCACACGCCGTATTGAATGAGGCCGAGCCAGTCCGTTGCGTCGACGAGCGCGCGCTCCTCGCTGGTGAGCGCGGCGGCGTCGTAGGCGGCCTTGCGGTCGCGCAGCCACAGTTCGCGCGCTTGCGGCAGGCGCATTTCCCAGAAGAAGCGATTCAGGCGCATGGCCTTCATGCTCTGGCGAATGTCGAAGGGGTACGTGCCCGTCAGTTCCTCGATGCCAACCAGTTGCGGATTCATTGCTGGCCCTCTTCCTCGTACACCGTGACCGCCATCGCCGTGCTGGTCGCGAGATAGTAATTGCGATGGACTTCGCGGAGCTTGCCGCCCAGCGCCCCGCGCATGGCGAGCCACATGATCGTCTCCACGCTTTCCGCGCCGCCGAGGCGCACGTAGTCCACGTGCTTCATGCGTGCGAGGCGCTCCGGATCGTCGACGATCAGGTCGAGGAACTCCATGTCCCATTCGGTGTTGTTGTAGCCGCTACGCTCGCCGTGCACCTGGTGCGAAAGCCCGCCCGTGCCGACCACCACCACGTCGAGATCCTGCTCGAACGATTCGATCGCGCGGCGCAGCGCCTGGCCGATCCGGTAGCAGCGGTTGGCCGTGGGCAGCGGATACTGGAGCACGTTCACCTGGATCGGCACCAGCGCCGCGGGCCAGCCGCCTTCGTGCGGCAGCATGAGCGAAAGCGGCGAGTTGCAGCCGTGGTCGAGCGGCTTGTCCTGGAAGATCGTGAGATCGAACTCGTCGTGTACGAGTTGCTCGGCGATATGGATCGCGAGATCGGGGTGGCCCGCGATGTCCGGCAGCGCCCGCTTGCCCGCGCCTTCGTCGGCGAACTCGTGCCTGGCGGAAACGCCCAGCGCGAACGTCGGGTAGCAGTCGAAGAAGAAGCTGTTGGCGTGGTCGTTGTAGAACATCACGAGCGCGTCCGGCTTGCGCCCGGCGAGCCACTGCGCCACCGGTTCGTACCCCTGGAAGAGCGGCGCCCACGCGGGTTCGTTCTGCTTGCCCTTGTCGTATGCCATGCCGATTGTCGGCACGTGCGATGTGCCGATGCCGCCCACTATTCTTGCCATGATCTTGCCCTCTGCTGCTGTTCATGCGGCGCACTCGCGCCGCGCTGGACCGGATGCGTCGACGGACGCCTTCGATCCAGCACTTGGGATACGAAATTACAAAAATGCCGCCCGAACCGTAAGCAAGGGTTAACCACGAATTTTTCCCTTTCCCTCATGAATTCAAGGCTTGTGCGCGCTTGCGCACACTCGGCCGATCGCGCAAACCCGCGCGCCGCAACGGTTTTTGGTATCCTGAAACACCATTGCGGGAACTGCGGCCGATCCGGCCCGGCACCCCCCTCATAAACGAAACAGATATCAAAAGAACGAACTCGCAAGGGCCACGCGCGCCATACGCCGCGCGCCTCGCCCGTGGCGATTCACGCAAGACATGAACGGGACGACCCAGCAAACCATCGTGCAGGCGCTGCGCACGCGCATCCTCTCCGGCGAACTCGAGCCCGGCGAGCGGCTCGTCGAGGCGCAGCTCGCCGAGCGACTCGGCATTTCGCGCACGCCGCTGCGCTATGCGCTGAGTGTGCTCGCGACCGAAGGCCTCGTCGAGCGCTCGGGCGCGCGCGGCTACACCGTGCGGCGCTTTTCGGTGACCGACGTGCTCAACGCCATCGACGTGCGCGGCGTACTCGAAGGGCTCGCCGCACGCACGGTTGCCGAGCGCGGCGTGGACGCGGCGCTCGCCCGCGCGCTCGAAGACTGCCTGCGCGAAGGCGACGCGATTTTCGCGGCCGGCGTGCTCGACAGCGAAGCGGAAACGCGCTACGCCGCGATGAACGGCCGCTTCCACGCACTGATTGTGCAAGCGGCGCACAATCTTGCGGTGAGCGCCGCGCTCGGGCTCAACGACAAGATTCCATTCGTCTCGCCGGGCACGGTGGTGTTCGACAAGGCCGCGCAGCAGCGCCAGTTCATGATGCTGTCGTATGCGCACCGCCAGCATCACGCCATCGTCGGCGCGCTCGTGAACGGCGAAGGCGCGCGCGTCGAGGCGCTAATGAAAGAGCACACGCATATTTCGAAGGAGAGCCTCAATCTCTCGGTCGACCGGCTGCATCTGAGCGCGGCCGACAACGTCGCCGCCGCAGTTGGCACGATTGCCACGGTCGCCGCATGAGACACGGCGCGTATCCCACCCAAAACGACATGATCGAGCCGTGAGCCAGCCCGAACTTCTGAACCTCGCGCATCTGCGTGCTTTTCGCCTCGTTGCCGACACAGGCAGCGCCACGCGCGCCGCTTCGGCCCTGTATCGCGCGCAATCGGCCGTCACGCGCTCGGTGCAGGAACTGGAGACGGCGCTGGGCGCGCCGCTCTTCGAGCGCAAGCCCTCGGGCATGCTGCCCACGGCCGTGGGCCGCGTGGTGCTCGAGCGCTGCGCGCGCATTTTCGGCGAACTGGAAGAACTCGCGCAGTGGTGCGCCGCGCGCCAGGCGCGCCGGCGCGCGTTG
Source organism: Paraburkholderia sp. CNPSo 3281 (assembly GCF_024206515.1). NCBI lineage: Bacteria > Pseudomonadati > Pseudomonadota > Betaproteobacteria > Burkholderiales > Burkholderiaceae > Paraburkholderia > Paraburkholderia sp. CNPSo 3281. Next base: position 50,797 of record NZ_JAMBPS010000030.1, read on the forward strand.
AGCGAAGGCACGCTGCCCGCGTATCTGCTCAACACCCGGCGGCTGCAGCTATTCGTTGCTCTCGCGCGGCACCGCCATATGCCGAGCACGGCTAATGCATTCGGCATCAGCCAGCCCGCCGTGAGCAGCGCCATGCGCGTGCTCGAAAGCGGCTCGGGTGTCACGCTCTTCCATCGCGGGCCGCGCGGCGTGCTGCTCACGGCCGAGGGCGAGACCTTCCTGCTGCACGTGCGGCGCGCGCTCAACGAACTGCGCCACGTGCCCGACGATATCGCGGCGCTGCACGGCAATATCCAGGGCGCGGTGACGGTGGGTGCGCTGCCTTTGGGCCGCACGCTGATCCTGCCGGCCGCCATCGCGCGCCTTTCCGCGCAGCATCCGGGCGTGCGCGTGGTGACCGACGAAAGCGCTTATGAACTGCTCGTGGCGGGCCTGCGCGCGGGCGACGTGGACTTCGTGCTCGGCGCGCTGCGGGAAAACGATGCGGCAAGCGGCCTGGGCAACGAACGATTGATGTCGGAGGACATGATCGTGCTCGCGCGGCGCGATCATCCGCTCGCGAAAAAGCACGGCCTCACACTGAACGATCTGCGTGATGCGCAGTGGATACTTTCGCGCACGCATTCGCCCTCGCGCGGGCTGCTCGAAGCGCAGTTCCGCCGCGTGAAGCTCAAGCCGCCCCTGCCCACCGTCGAAACCGCCGATCTCGCCGTGATTCGCGGGCTGCTGCTCGGCACGGACATGATCACGGCGCTCTCGGCGCAGCAGTTGCACTACGAAATCGAATCGGGGCAGTTGGTGATTCTCGACGTGCCGCTGCAGCACACGCGCCGCGATATCGGGCTTACGCTGCGCGCGCAGGGCTCGCCCTCGCCTGCGGCACGCGCGCTGATCGACGCGATCCGGCTCGCGGTGATGGATGTTGCGCGCGCAACGCGCGTGGTGGAGGGGCGGCGCGCGGGGTGAATCCGCAACCTGCATGAGACGATCATCAGCGACAATCGAAAGTCCGTAGTGCAAAGCGTTGCGGCCGTTCAGGCCAGACGCTTTTCAAACCAGTGATGGGCATACGGTTCGGCGTTGAATGCATCGACTTCGACGAATCCTGATTGCCTGTATAGCGATATCGCCTCACGCAGAGTTCGATTCGTCTCTAGACGGATAACGCGCGCTTTGGCCTGCCGGGCACGTTTCTCCGCCTCGGCAATCAACCGGCGGCCGACGCCCATGCCGCGCGCGGAAGGACTCACCCACATTCTCTTGAGTTCGGCCGGGGACTTCTTGTGAAACTTCAGCGCGACGCAGCCGATCGGGTCTCCATGGAGTCTCGCGACGATTAACGCACCTGCGGGCGCCGTCAGTTCGAGAGCATCTGCCGACAGGCTCATGGACGGGTCGAATCCTGCTTCAAAGCGCTGGTCGAGTTCGCCGAAATACTGTTCAAAACACCAGCGCGCGTCATCGCTATCAGGGTTCTCAAGCGCAAAATGCACGAGCGATGCCTGTAGCAAACGCTCGACCTCAGACATGGCTTCGATCAGTCGCCGACGCTGCTTGTCGCCGAGAGGTTCGAGCACGCGTAAAGCGACCGCGTCGGAGAGCCGTTCGAGTTCGGCCCTTTCGATGAGGCCCTCCTCGGTCAGGCAGGCCCGGCGAACCCGGCGGTCGTTCGAATCAGTGAGGACAGCGACAAGTTTTTGCCGCTCAAGCGACGCCAGGGTACGGCTGACATAACCCGAATCAAGACTTAGCCGCGCGCGAAGCGTACGAATATCCGCCCCTTCGACACCAATCTCCCACAGCAGGCGCGATTCACCCATCGGGCGGCCTCGTCCGAGGAAATGATCGTCGATAGCGCCGATGCTTTCAGCGACGATGCGGTTAAAGCGACGAATCTGGGGAATGGCTGACGAACTCATATCTCTGACTTTAGTCAGAGATATGAGTTCGTCAACCTCGAGCCGAGGAATGCGGTTCTTTCTCCGCGCGACCGGCCGTGAATGGAATGGAGGCGGTAGTATTGCCAGCGGATATTGAGTGGGGGGCAGCCGTGAATCAGGAAAACGCGTTAGATGGTGCGGTGGCAATCGCGCCGGCGCAAACCGCGCTTCTCGTCATGCACTATCAGACCGACATTCTCGGGCTCTTCCCCTCGGTCGCGCCGGCCTTGCTTGCCAATACGCGCAAGCTCTGCGACGCGGCGCGGACCAAAGGCGTCGGCGTTTATTTCGCCAACCTCCGCTTCAGTCCGGGCTATCCGGAAGTCAGCCCATTGAACAGGAATGGCCAGGGAATCAAGCAACTCGGTCTCTTCGTCGACGACCAGACCTCGCCGGAGCTGGGCCAGCGGACTTGCGAACCGGTCATCGTTGCGCACCGGGCCAGCGTGTTCTTCGGCACCGATTTGCAGGCGCGACTTCTCGCACAAGGTGTCGATTCGCTGATTATGGTCGGCATTGCATCGACCGGCGTTGTGCTGTCGTCGGTCGCGTATGCGAGCGACGCGGACTTCCGCCTGTACACGGTCAAGGACTGCTGCTACGACCCAGATCCGGTGGTACATGAACATCTGTTCTCCACCGCATTCGATTCGCGCACCACGGTACTCTCGCTCGCGGACGCCTTGCTGCTGCTCGCCTAGACGTTCGGCGTCCGCTCTCGAACCCATCTGGGCCAGTCGAGTGACCTCGATCGCACGGTTCACGCAACGGCGGAAAAGCGATCCGTTGACGTCATTCGAATCGCGTCGATACACGCATGCATTGCCCCACTCGTCGACTCGACACGCGCAATGCCAGGGTTAACCTCGATAAATATATGCATAACGCACGCCGTAATACTGATTCTTACATCGAGACTGGCCCGTTGGAGATGAGAACGCTAACGTTTGCGCAAAGACCACGGGTAGCCCGGAACCACACAATCACTTTCCGGAGTCATTGCGCTCGCATCACGCTCGCAGCTTTTGTCGGCATCCTGGCGGGATGCGGAGACGCCGTTTCGGATTCGGACATCCAGTTCGTCACGGCCGCAATGCCAGCGCAGTTCGAGGCGTTCCGCATGTACGGCGCAGTCCCCTTTCGCGACGGCTCACCCGGTTTGTCCGCTCATGCCCCAGCCCGGCTCCAGCAGGGCTGCGAGGCGGTGGTTCGTTCGGCGAAGGGCAGTTTTCGCGAGTCGGTGGTCCTCGATAGCGAATCGGCCGAGTACTTCGAACTCGATGTTTCGCGTACGGCTGACGGATGGACTGTGACAACCGACAGCCTTGCCGCACCGAGCGGCAACTCCGTGGGGCTTCGCACCCAGTTCACGAACTGCCTGACTGCAATCAAGGACAAGCTGCGGGCCCAGCCGGACTCGATACAGTGAGCCGTGGTCCCGCATGGCGAACGGGTAGCGTCCGTCCACCAGCAACGCTATGCCCGCCACGAAAGCGCCATCGTCGGAAGCGAGATAGCCGCGGCCGGTCAGTCGAACTTGACCAGATCCTGGAAAACCAGCTGGGCCCACGTGTTGCCGCGTGCCTGGATGAGGAGACCGCCCTCGCCGATCTTCCCGAGTTCGACCGGCGCGAACCCGAGCCGGTCGACGAGGGCCGACACCGAAGCGCTAGCTGCGTCGTCTTCGCTAGCGACGAACACAACCCGCCGGCCGCCATGCGGCGTCGTTGGCCCCTGCGCCAGCGTGGCTGCGGGCAGGTGGTTGAAGGCCTTCACCAGCTTGGCGCCCGCAAACGCCTTTGCGACGGCCCAATCTGCGCTGCGAGTGAGTCGACCGGCCGCCTGCCTGCCACGGCTACCTTGATGCCCTGATCGGCGAATGCCTGAGCGATGGCCGTGCCGATCTTGCCAAGCCCGATGATTGCGTAGCTCATTGAACTCTTCATTCGGCTTCCTGAATAACAGAACAATCACATTGACGGACTGCGTGCCTCGGCCTCAGACCTGGCCGATGCCGCCGTCATTCATCAAATCCGCGCCCGTCATATAGGAACTCTGTTCGGAGGCGAGAAAGAGTGCCGCGCTGGCCATCTCCTCGGCCCGGGCAAGTCGACCGAGCGGAACCATGCTTTGGTACATGCTCACCAGATCCTCGCGTGTCGCCGACTGGGCGTCGAGAATCGGCGTGTCGGTGACGCCAGGGCTGAGCATGTTGACGCGAATGCCGCGATCCTTGAATTCGGCGGCCCAGGTGCGCGCATAGGAACGCAACGCCGCCTTGGTCGCCGCGTAGGCGGTGTGCCCGGGAATGCCCATGACGTGCATGGCCGAAGAAACCAGCACGATCGATCCACCCCCCGTCATCATCGGCAGCAGCTTCTGCACCAGAAATACGGGGCCGCGCGCCATGAGGTTGAATGCCTTGTCGAAATGCTCCGGCGTGATGGTGTCGATCGAAGCCTGCTCGGTAAAGCCCGCGTTCGACACGATGATGTCGACGACACCCGTTTTGTCCCTGACTGCTGCGGCGACGCGGTCGAGGTCATCGAGATTCGCAGCGTCGGCCTGGATCGCGGTAACGTTGCGTCCGATCAGTTTGACGGCCTCGTCAAGCTGGCCTCGCCGACGGCCGAAGATAAAGACGTGAGCGCCTTCGGCGACGAACCGCTGGGCGATCGCCAAGCCGATACCCGTCGTTGCGCCGCTAATGACGGCAATCTTGCCTGTGAGAGTGGACATGGGAAGCTTCTGCCTGTTGGTGAACGGTAGTGACATCGTAATTGCCGCCCCCACGAATGATAATTAGCGGAGTTATCATGAGATTTATTCTTCCAGAGAATGGGTCTCACGAGAGACATGCAATGGATCGGTTTCACGAACTGAACGCCTTCATCGCCGTTGTCGAAGCGGGTGGCTTTTCCGCCGCCGCGCGTAGAACCGGCGATTCACAGTCCGCCATCAGCAAGGCGATCGGCGCGCTGGAAAAGCGCCTGGGCGTGCTGCTATTGAACCGAAGCACACGCAGCGTGACCCTGACGGATCAGGGGCAGAAATACTACGAGCGCACCAAGCCGTTGCTGGACGAGATCGAGGTAGCCGACAATGAGCTGAGCAGCAGCACGCTCGATGTCTCGGGACTCGTCCGCATCGCCGCCGCCTCGACGTTCGGCCGGCTGCACGTTCTTCCGCTCATTCCCGAACTGCTGTCGCGCCATCCTGGGCTTCGGGTCGATCTCGTGTTGTCGGATTTCGTCCGCGATATGGTGGAAGATCGAATCGATCTCGCGATTCGGGTGGGAACCGTCAACGATCCGGATTCGGTCGTGAGGAAAATCGCCAGCACCCCGCTGGTCTGCGTGGGATCGCGCCGCTATTTCGAGCAACACGGCACACCGAAAGATCCTGCGGATCTCGCCGGGCACAATTGCCTCGTCTACGGCGGTCTGATGGAATCGGCGAACTGGCCGTTTCATGGGCCGCAAGGCCGGTTCAGCGTACCGGTGCGAGGCAACCTGTCGTCGAATAGCGTCGAGACGATCCGGTCGGCCGTGCTCGCGGGTGTGGGAATCGGCCTCTTCGCGAAGCTCTCGCTGACCGATGAACTCAAGCATCCCGACATCGTCACCGTGCTGGACGACTTCATTGGGGACGCCCGTGACGTCAGTATCGTCTGGCCGAGGCGTCGTTTCGTGCCTGCGCGCGTGCGCCGGATCACCGACTTCTTTGCGGCTGCGCTGCCGCAGCGCGTGTAGAAGCGCGACGGCTTCGAATGCACGACGTCACGCAATGCTCGCAAGCTGCGCGCGTCGAGCGCCTGCGTCGTTCGACATCGATTCGCGCACGTGGCGCGCGAATTCCTGCGCCGCGGGCTGAACCGTTGCGGGCAAGCGCAGACAGATCGCGAACGGCGGCAGCGCGGGCAAGCTGGTTGCTCGAGGCGCGAGCGTCTCGAGGTCGGCCGGCACCGTGGAGGCGAGCCAGGCCGTGATCGCGAGGCCCGCACGCACCGTCGCGGCGGTCGCCTCGATGTTGCCGCTCTCGAAGACCGTGCGCCACGCAATGCCCTCGTCTGCGAGCGCGCCGAGTACGACCGGCCGGAAGGCACATCGCTCGTCCACCATCGAAAGCGGCAGCGGCCGCTTTTGCCAGGCATCGCTGCCGCGCCCCCTGACCCACACCAACGGCTCGATGCGGACCACTTCGCCTTCGGCTTCGTTCGCGACATATTCGACCAGCGATATATCCACGCGGCCGCTGTGCACCGCTTCGCTCAATTCCGGCGACGCCGCACACACGAGCGAAATCTCCACTTGCGGATGCGCATCGGCAAACGCCTTCATCGCAGGCGCGAGCGGTGTCACGAGATCGTAGGGCACGCCCACGCGCAGGCTGCCGCGCAGTGATCGACCGGTCATGTCGGCCCAGATTTCGTCGTTCAGCTGCAGCAGCTGGCGCGCCTTCACGAGAAATGGCTCGCCATGGCGCGACAGCTCCAGCTTGCGCGTCTTGCGCACGAACAGCTGGCAATCCAGCACCTCTTCGAGACGCTTCACCTGCTGGCTCACGGCGCCTTGCGTCATATGCAGCAGATTCGCGGCGACCGTCATGCTGCCGCTATCGGCGACGGCAACGAAGGTGCGGATCAGATCGAGGTCGAGGTTTCGGCTCATTGACGCATTATGCCGCGTAATGGATCGCATCAGAATTATTGCCTTTGATGAAGCGTCGGCGATCCGTACAGTGCAAGTTTCATTCACCTGACTCTGCACCGATGACCTCGATCCTGCCGCTTCTCCTGTTTGTCGTCATTGCGACCGTGACACCCGGCGGCGCAACCACACTCGCCACCGCTTCGGGCGCGCGCTTCGGCTTCGCGCGTTCGATTCCGCTGATGCTCGGCATCGCGATCGGCCTGGCCGTGCTCGCCGCCGTCGCCGGGTTCGGGCTGGGCGGTCTGCTGCTCGCGCTGCCGTCGCTGCAAACGGCCGTCAAGGCAGTTGGCTCCGCGTATCTACTCTGGCTCGCGTGGCGCATCGCGCGCAGCGGGCCGCCGAACGCAGGCAACGGCCCCGCGCACCCCATCACGCTCGTCAACGGTTTCCTGTTGCTCTGGCTCAACCCGAAAAGCTGGGCGATGACGGTCGGCGCGGCGGCGTCGTTCGCGCTGCTCGCAAGCAGTCCGAACCGACTCGCGCTGCTGCTCGGCGCCACGTTCGGCGTGGCGGCGTGCGTCTCGCTCGCGCTGTGGTGCGCGCTCGGCGTGCTGCTCGCCCGGCTCTTTCGCACGCCGCGCCACTGGCGCATCCTCAATCTTGCGATGGGCGTGCTGCTCGCCGCATCCGTCATTCCAGCATGGAGATAACGATGCCTGTTCATCCGTTTGCCGAATCGTTCGATCTTGAAACCGCGTTCGCCGACGTGTCCGATTACTGGTCGCCGAAAGTCGTCGCCCAGGTCAACGATCAATACGTGAAGGTTGCCAAAGTCCGCGGGCAGCTCGTGTGGCACGACCACGAGCACGAGGACGAACTGTTCTTCGTCGTGCGCGGCCATCTGAAGATCGAGTATGAAGGCGGGCGTGTCGTCGACCTGCCGGCGGGTTCGATGCACGTCGTGCCGCGCGGCACGCTGCACAATCCAGTCGCAGAGGACGAATGCTGGATCGTGCTGATCGAGCCCGTGCAGACGATGCACACGGGACGCGTGGAATCGCCATTGACGCGGACGATCGAGGAGCAGTTAGGCAGCTCACACTGAGACGGCCCAGCCCTCCGGACATCGACAAGACGGATTCAGACGAACACCTTTGGCAGCCCACTGGGTTGAGCGCGAAGATACTGCTGCGGCGCCTTGACTCGCGCCACGAAGTGAGCGGCAGCGTGCCAGGGCCAGCGCGGGTCGAAGAGCACGGCTCGGGCCAGCGCGATCAGATCGGCGTCTCCCGCGCTGAGGATGGATTCGGCTTGTTCGAACTCGGTGATCATTCCAACGGCGATGACAGGGAGCGTCGTCGCCTGCTTTACGGCACGCGCGAAGGGAACCTGATAGCCGGGCCCGACCGGAATTTGCGCGGCTGGATTCGAGCCGCCGCTCGAGACATTGATCGCGGCACAGCCTCTGGCCTCCAATGCGCGGACAAAAGCGATCGCGTCGTGCACGGACCACCCGCCGTCCACCCAGTCAGTCGCGGAGATCCGCATCGTCACGGGGCGATCATGCGAAAACGCGTCTCGCACGGCTTCGAAGACCTCGAGTGGAAAGCGCATCCGGTTTTCCAACGAGCCGCCGTACTCGTCGTCCCGGTGGTTCGAGAGCGGCGAGAGAAATTGATGGAGCAGATAGCCGTGCCCACCGAGGATTTGAACGAAGTTCAGGTCGAGCCGGGAGGCGCGTTGCGCGGCGGCCGCGAAGGCATCGCGAATGGCGGCCAGACCGTCGCGGTCCAGGGCGGCGGGTGGTGTCTCACCGGCCGCGAAAGCGACCGGGGATGGGCCGTGGGTGTTCCAGCCATTTGCGTGACCATGAGGAATCTGTGCGCCGCCGTCCCATAATTTCTGCCGAGACCGTTTTCGGCCAGCATGGTTGAGCTGGATGCCAATCGGCGTGTCAGACCAGCGCCGAATGCCCCGCAGCACGCGCGCCATGGAAGTTTCGCACTCGTCCGAATAGAGCCCCACGTCGCCATAGCTCGTGCGCCCCTCGGGCGTGACCGCCGTCCCCTCGATGGTCAGCGCCGCCGCACCTGAAAGCGCCAGCTGGCCGAGATGAATCAGGTGCCAATCGTTCATCTGCCCGTCTTCGGCCGAGTACTGGGCCATCGGGGCGATTACGATCCGGTTGGCCAATGTCAGGTTGCCGACTTGTATCGGCGTGAACAGCGTTGGATGGCTCAAACCGGTGCCAGTTGTTGCTGTGCCGCTAATGACGGAGGCTTTGCCTGCGAGTGTGGACATGGAAATCTTCTGCCGGGTGATGAGTGACAGGGAGATCGTAGTGGCCACATAGGGAAGCGATAATTCGCAGATCCTTCATAAGGCTAATTCCCCACGAGAATAGCCATGAGCGGCGGTTGTGGCCGCCTGAGCGGTTATGCTGTTCGTCAGCACAGGAGGCACCATGCCAGAAACATGGCAATTCCAGGTCCGCATCACCGTCGTGCCCGCGGTGGCCGATGCGCTGCGGGCGAGCAGCCCCTATGAGGGTCGCGACTTGCTTGAAGCCGTCTTGCGCGAGTACAACGCCGCTTTGAAGTGCCAGTTCGACGCATTCGCCGATTATGTGGAAGAGGCGGAGCGTGCCGGGCGAGACCGCTATCCGCTGTATCAATGGACGAAAGACACGATCGCCAATCCCGGGAAAAAGGCGAAGTACCTGACGTCGTTTGCGGTGTACGTTAGCGGCGAAGATGTCTACGACCGGGAAAGCGCCGACGGGCTGTATGCGCGGCTCTCGGCCCTCGCTGGCCGGGTGGGCATCGAAAGCGTGAACCGGTTCGATACGAACCCGGCCAACAATCCCCAGCCGCCCGTGCGCAAGTGAGACAGACACCGGTTCTGCCGCATCGCATCATCGTCTTGGGCTACCCAGGGGCTTCGTACTTGCGCCAGATAGCACTCAGAACCGATGCTGAACGCCAGCCGTCATCCCTGTTTGCGTGTCGGCCGCACCGACGAGGTCGCGCGACAAGCCCACCTTCTGACCGTGCTGAGCCATCGCATATCCGCCGGAGACATAGAGCAGCGTCCGTTTGGAAAGCGAGTATTGCCCGCGCAGCGAGAACAGCGTCGGATCGGCGTCGCTCGCTCCTTTGATGTTCTGATGATAGATCGCGCCGAGCAGCGTGAAGTACGGGTTGAAATCGTACGAGCCGCCGATCCAGTACATATCACTTTGCAGCGTTGCCGCCGCAGTACTGAATGTCTTGCGATAATTCCGGTAACCGGCCATCGCCTTCGCCGCGCCGAATTCGTATGAAAGACCAGCGTGGATGCCCTGAATGTAGCGGGTCTGATCGACGGGCGTGACGCTGTCCGCCGCGCCGTTTTGTCGATCGTAGGTGACCACGGCAGCGAACGGACCGCCGGCGTAGCCGAGCGCGAAGTCGTATTTCGAACTCGTCTTCATGCTCCCCGGCACATTGCCGAACCCATACAGCGCGCCCAGCTTGATCCCGGAGAATTCGCCGTCGTAGCGCACGGCGTTGGCCGAGCGGGTGAACAGACCGTCTTTGCGGCCGCCCGTCGCGCTCGACGATGTCGCCCATGAATAGTTCGGCGCATAGCCCATCGGATCGAACGGCAGCATGTAGTCGTACGTCACCGTGAAGGTGCGCCCGAGCGTCAACTGCCCGAAACGATTTTTCAGCCCGACCGTAGCGCGCCGGTCGAAGATTGCACCGGGGCCGTCGTCGAAGGTGCCGTTCGCGATGTTGATGCCGCTTTCGAGCTGGAATACCGCCTTCAGCCCGCCACCCAGGTCCTCGACGCCGCGCAGACCCCAGCGCGACGTATTCTTGCCGCCCGAAACGAGCCGTGCAGAACCACCGTTTGCGCTGGTGTGATTCGTGTATTCGACGCCCGCATCGACGATCCCATAGAGGGTGACCGTTGATTGCGCCTGCGCGACGGCGGCGATGCCCGCGCATGATAGACCCAACATGGTTGTTCTTGTGATAGGCGACTTCATTGTCTACTCCCAGTTTCTGCGTTGGATTCCGGTGGCGGCATGCGCCAACCCACGGTTACTGCAGCTGCAAACAAGCTTGAATCGCACGAGCCCCTTGTCAGCCCGCCTGGGCAAAGGCCCAGCAGTTGTTCGCCGGCAGTTCGAGCCAGTGCTCGCCGGCGGCGCGTGGTTGCACGCCGAAGGCACGCAAGCGCAGTTCGCCGCAATGGAACAGGTATTCCCAGCGATCGCCGAGAAACATCGACGTGACGAGTTCGGCGCGCAGGCGGTTCTGCCCGGGACCATCGACAACCTGAAGACGCTCGAGCCGGATCACCGCTTCGACTGCCTGACCGGGCGTAAGCGCTTCGCGTGCGGATGCCCGCAACGTCCAGCCCGCGCCGCTCAATACAACATGGCTCGGTTCGACAGCGCAGACGTGTCCTTCGAAGCGATTGTTGCTACCCATGAAATCGGCGGCGTACAGCGTGCGGGGCGAATCGTAGAGGTCTGCCGGCGAGTCTTCCTGTTCGATGCGACCGTTGCGTAGCAGCAGGATGCGATCGGACATCGCCATGGCTTCGGTTTGGTCGTGGGTCACGCATAGCGCCGAGAGGCCGAGCGTGACAATCAGCTCGCGCAGCCATGCGCGAGCTTCCTCACGAAGCTTCGCGTCGAGGTTCGAAAGCGGTTCGTCGAGCAGAATCACCGGCGGGTTGTAAACGAGCGCCCTCGCGATGGCGACGCGCTGCTGCTGCCCACCCGACAACTGATGGGGATAACGCGCGGCGAGCGCACCGAGGCCGAGTTGATCGAGCGCGGCCTGAACCCGACGCTTGCGCTCCGGGGCCGACACGCGACGCAGCTTGAGCCCGTAGCCGACGTTTTCAGCCACGGTGCGGTGCGGCCACAAAGCGTAGGACTGGAACACGAGACCGAGCGAGCGCTGCTCGACGGGCAGATCGATGCCGGCTGCGCCGTCGAAGAAGACGCGTTCGTCCAGCTGGATGCGGCCCGATGAGGGCTGTTCGAGACCGGCCACCGCACGCAGCAGCGTGGTTTTGCCGCTGCCCGATGCGCCGAGCAGACATACGACTTCACCCGCCTTCAGTTCGAACGAGACGCCCTCGAGGATCGGATGCGCGCCGTAACTCAGATGGAGGTCGTTAACCGAGAGCTTATCCATGCAATTTCACTCCGAAGCGCAAGGCCACGGCGAGACCGGCGCCGACCATTGCGATGTTGATGACGGAAAGGGCGGCGACTTGATCGACAGACCCTGCGGCCCACAGTGAGACGAGCAGGGCGCCAATGACCTCGGTGCCGGGGGAGAGCAGGTAGACGGCAGTCGAATACTCGCGCTCGAAGATCATGAAAATGAGTAGCCACGCGGCGAGCAGCCCGAAGCGCACCAGCGGCAGCGTGACGTCGAGGCTGACGCGCGCACGTGTGCCGCCGACGCTGCGTCCGGCCTCTTCGAGCTCGGGGCCGACCTGCAGCAGCGCGCTCTGGATCAGGCGCATGCCGTAGGCGAGCCACACAACGGTGTAGGCCACCCAGATGCTCCACATCGAGTTCTTGAGTTCCTTGAGGCCGGGGACGAAGAGGAAGACCCACAGGAACGCCAGTCCGGCGAGCAGGCCTGGCACGGCGCGCGGCAGCAGCACGATGTAATCGAGCAGGCGGGCGGCCCAGTCATGCTGGCGATGGCCCGCGAAGGCGGCCAGCGTGTAGAACCCGACCGCGAGCGCGCCGCCCAGCACGCCGATGCCGAAGGTGTTGAAAATGGCCCGAACCAGATTGCTGTGCTCGAACAGTTCGGAGAAGTTCGCGAGAGTCAACGTCTCGACGAGGTCCACGCCTTCGCCCCAGTGAGTGACAAATGCTCGCAGCACGATGCCGGAAAGCGGCACGAAGATCGTGAGCAGCAACCAGAGCGCGACGACGGCGAGCGCGACCCAACGCCATGTACCGAGTGCCAGCACGGTCTGCCGCGTGGCTTTGCCCTTGAGAGCGACGAAGCGATTGGCGCTCTTGAGCAGATGCCGTTGCAGCAGCACGAGCGGAAAGGTCACGGCGATGATGCACACGGCGACCGCGGCCATCAGGTGATACGAGGGCACGCCGAGCTTGTTGGTGAGCTTGTAAAGATATGTGGCCAGCACGAGATGCCCTTCGGGGTCACCGAGGACGAGTGGCAGACCGAACACCTCAAAGCCGAGGAAAAACACCAGTACGCCGGCAAAGAGCAGCGCGGGCATGCTCATGGGGAGGCTCACGTCGAGGGCCACGCGCAGCGGCCGGGCGCCCGATACGCGCGCGGACTCCTCGACGTCGGAGCCAAGGTTGCGCAAGGCCGCCGCGGCATAAAGATAGACATGCGGCACGTGCGTCAACCCGACGATCACGGTGATCGCGAAGACCGAATACACGTTCCATGGCGTGCCCTCCATGCCGGTCAACTGCTTCCACCAGATCGAGTAGAAGCCGGCTGGGCCTGCGGCGATCACGTAACCGAAGGCGAGCACCATCGGCGAAACGAAGATGGGCGTGAGCAGGACCGGTTCGAGCCAGCGGCGTCCTGCCAGATCGGTGCGCACCATCAGGAAGGCCAGGATGCCGCCGAGCGGAATGGAGATGAACAGCATGCCGCTCGCGATCGTGAAGGAGTTGCCCGCGGCCGACCAGAAATCGGCGTCGGTAAAGATGAAGGCGAAGCCGGCCAGGCCGAAGGTGCGGCTCGCGTCAAAGAAGGGGGCGCTCAACAGACTCTGGAACACGATGAGCGCAACCGGTAGCGCGACAGCGACGGTCAGTACCGCGATGACGAGCCAGCGTAGCAAGCCAGCCAGGGGGCGCAGCGGCCCCTCGGGCAGCGCCGGAATATCGCTTATCTCCCTGGCATGGAGCGGCACCGCGGCCGGGATGGGCGCGCGTCGTGAAAGCATGAGGGTCCTCCTGCGGCACGCGGCCGCATATGGAAAAGGGAAACAGGGAGAGCGCACCGTGAAGCGCCCGGCGCTTCACGGCGTTCGCCGTGTCAGGCGTGCGCTAGCGCTTGATCGACTGTTGCCATTGCCTGAGAAATTCGAGGCGCTTGGCCTGGTCGAGATAGACGAGCAAGCCGGAACCGACCGGAATCGGCTTAAGCGAATCTCCGAGCTGTTCGGTCAAGCCGGCCATCGAAGTCTCGCCGGTCACGTCGGCGCGGATCGAGAAGAGGTTCGCTTCGTTCGCAATCAACGTTTGACCGCGTTTCGAGAGAACGTAGTCGACCCACAGACGCGCTGCATTGGGGTTCTGGGCCTTCTTCGAAATGGTGAGCAGGCGGCTGACCACCTGCGTGTAATCCTTCGGGTAGACATAGCCGATGGATGGATCTTTTTTGGCCTTGCTATACGCATAGGATCCCAAAATATTGTAGCCAAGCAAATTTTCGCCGGAGGAGATGCGCTCCATCATGGCGCCGGTACTCGACTGCAGCTTCGGACCGGTCGCGCCGATTGCCCGCACGAGTGCCCACGTGACCTGAGGGTTCACGCGTGCATCCTGGGTCAGATAGTTGAAGCCGGTGCCCGATTTCTCGATGTCATACGTGGTGACCTTGCCCTGGTAGCGTGCCGGCTGGGTCTGTAACAGCTTGATCAGGTCGGCGCGCGTCTGCGGTACCTCGCCTGCCGGCATCAGGCGTTTGTTGTAGACGATCGCGAGGGGCTCGAAGGTCGTGCCCCAGGCCTGCTTCTGATATTGCGACCACACCGGCAGATGCGGGGTCTCGGGCGACTCGTAGGTCGCCATCAGACCGTCGTTGACGAGCTTGATCTGCAGGTCCATGGCCGAGCTCCAGAGCACGTCGGCGCTCGTGCTGCTCGCGGCGTTCTCGCTGATGAAGCGGTTGTAGAGCTCGGTGCTGTTCATGTCGTTGTATTCGATTTTCACGCCATACAGGCTTTCGAAATCCTTGATGAGGGGCTTCGCGATGGCGGCATCCGTCGCGGCGTAGATGATCAGTTTTCCTTCTTTTTTTGCGGCTTCCACCGAGGCTTGGTAGTGGCTCGGGTATCCGGCAGGAAACTGCGCCCAGACCGGGCTGACGGTGAGTGCAAGAGCGAGCGTAGCGGCACAGCGTTTGAATGACATCGGCATGTCTTCCTCCAGGTCAAGACGGGCTTTTATCTTGTGTTGGCGAATGGTAAGGTTTAAATGCTTTCTGTACGCTTTCATCCAGGGCGAAAACTGGAAGGAAAACGAATGATTCATCTCATGGATTTCCCTGGGGGTGGCGATGCGTGTTTTGCTTGTTGAAGACAACCCGATCCTGTCCCGTTCGCTGACCGATGCGCTCTCCAGCGCGCGTCTGACGGTCGACTGCATGCATGACGGCGAGTCCGCCGATCACGTGCTGCGCACCCAGGACTACGCGCTCGTGATCCTCGACCTCGGGTTGCCCAAGCTCGACGGTCTGGAAGTGCTGCGCCGGCTGCGCGCGCGCCGCAACACGGTACCGGTGCTGATTCTGACCGCGCACGGATCGGTGGAGGATCGCGTGAGGGGACTCGATTTCGGCGCCGACGACTATCTGGCCAAGCCCTTCGAGCTGAGCGAACTGGAGGCACGTACGCGTGCGTTGATACGACGCAGCCAGGGGCAGGATTGTCTGCGCGTGGCCTGCGCAACACTCGTCTACGACGCCGCCGACCGCGGCTTCAGTCTCGAAGGCGAGCCGCTCCCTCTCACGCCGCGCGAGCGCGCCGTGCTCGAAGTGTTGATCCTGCGCAATGGCCGGGCGATCAACAAGGAGACGCTGTCGGAGAAGATCTTCGGCATTGACGAATCGGTGAATGCCGAGGCAATCGAAATCTATGTGCATCGGCTGAGAAAAAAGCTCGAAGGCAGTGCCGTGGCGATCGTGACGCTGCGCGGGCTCGGCTATCTGCTCGAAGCGAGGCAGGCATGCACGCCCGCCTGAGGGCACCCGATCTGCGTATGCGGATGTCGCTGTGGCTGCTGCTGCCGCTGCTTGGCCTGCTCGCGCTGGATGCGTGGCTCACCTATCAGCGCGCAATGCAGTCGGCCCATGCCGCGTTCGACCGCACGCTCGAGTTTTCGCTGCGTTCGATCCGCGAGGGGGTGCACCTGCGCGAGGGGCGGGTCCATGTCGATCTGCCTTATCTCGCGCTGGAGATGTTCGAATCCAGCAACGACAGCAAGATCTACTACCTGATTCGCGAAGAGGCGGGCCAGGACGCACGGCCTGTCACCGGCTACGCAGACTTGCCACAGCCTGCGGGGCACCGTCTCGATCCTTTCGCGACACACTTCTACGACACGATCTATCGGGGCGTGCCCTTGCGCATGGCCTTACTGCGTTTGCCCATTCACGATGTGCCCGCCGCGCAGACGCGCATGGTCCAGATCATGGTTGGCGAAACCATCGAACCACGTCAGGCGCTGGCGCAGCAGATCCTGATCGGTTCGCTGCTTCAGGAGGGGCTGCTGGTCGTGCTCGCGCTCGGCATCGTCTGGCTCGGCGTCGGGCGAGGCCTGCGTCCGCTCAACCGCCTTTCGGCAAAGGTCGCGGCGCGCAGCGAGGACGACGGCGCGCCACTGGCGGCTTCGGGCCTGCCACGCGAAGTCATGCCGCTTGTCGATGCGATCAATCAGTACATCTCGCGCTCGCGACGCATGCAGGAATCGCGTCGGCGGTTTTTTGCCGATGCCGCGCATCAGTTGAAGACCCCGTTGGCGGTGATTCAGGCGGAAGCGGAACTGGCTCAGCGCGGCAACCTCGACGCCAGCACCGGCCTGCATCTGCGGCGCCTGAACCGGGCGGTACGCCAGGCGGTGCGGGCAGTGCAGCAGTTGCTTTCGCTCTCGCGGCTCGATGCCGGCTGCGATCAGGCGGCGAAGCGGGCACCGGTGCTGCTGCACAAGATCGCGCGCAGCGTTACGCTCGACTGGTCACCGGTGGCGCGATCACGCGGCATCGATCTCGGTTTCGACCAGCAGCACGCGGTCGAACTGGTGGGTCACGGGGACCTGTTGAAGGAACTGATCGGCAACCTGATCGACAATGCGATCCGTTATTCGGGCGACGGCGCGGTCATCACGGTGCGAGTGGGGCGGCGCCATACCTGTGCCGTGCTCGAGGTCACCGACAACGGGCCGGGCATCGCCCGGTACGAGCGCGAAGTCGTGTTCGAGCGCTTCTACCGCTGCGAATCGACGCAGAACGTAGAAGGCAACGGGCTGGGTCTCGCGATCGTCGCGGAGATCGCGCGCGTGCACGAGGCACGCGTTACACTCGACGAAGCTCCCGGCGGAGGTCTCGCAGTCAGTGTCGCGTTCCCGGCTAGCGCGCCAATTGCACCGGGCACGACCGCGAGCGCGACCACTGCCGCGCCCGCAGAACGGGCACCCAGGCAGGGAGTTTCACGAAACAGGCGATTCAACATGGCGGCGCCTGCGCCAGTCGATATTTGCTGCTCCGCAAAAAAGAGTGAGCGCGCTAACATTGCCGCGAACGGGCAATGAGCGTGATCTAATACCTGTGCAACATTGCGAACAGCCTTGTCGCCGCA
Source organism: Paraburkholderia sp. CNPSo 3281 (assembly GCF_024206515.1). Lineage (NCBI taxonomy): Bacteria > Pseudomonadati > Pseudomonadota > Betaproteobacteria > Burkholderiales > Burkholderiaceae > Paraburkholderia > Paraburkholderia sp. CNPSo 3281. Next base: position 67,982 of record NZ_JAMBPS010000030.1, read on the forward strand.
ATTGCAGACGGCTTTGGTTAGAATCGGTTGTCGATTCGACTATTCATTTTCTTATCGGAGGCGAGCGTGCCAGGTTTACTTCCCAACGTCGACCGCGAGGGACTCCTCGAATATTCAGTGGTTTACACCGACCGCTCGATCAATCACATGTCGCAGCTCTTTCAGGGCGTCATGCGAGATATCTCCAGCTCCCTGAAAAAAGTCTACAACGCGAAGTCGGTCGTTGTCGTCCCGGGCAGCGGCACCTTCGGCATGGAAGCCGTTGCCAGGCAGTTCGCGACGAACAAGAAGTGCCTCGTCATTCGCAACGGCTGGTTCAGTTTCCGCTGGTCGCAGATTTTCGACATGGGCAGCATTCCCTCTGAATCGATCGTGCTGAAGGCGCGTCCGGTCGAACAGGGAAGGCAGGCCGCCTACGCACCGCCACCGGTCGAAGAAGTCGTCGCGGCGATCAGGGAGAACAAGCCCGATCTGGTCTTTGCGCCGCATGTCGAAACCGCATCCGGAATGATGCTGCCCGATGCGTATTTGCGCGCGGTGGCCGACGCCGTGCATGCCGTAGGCGGCATGTTCGTACTCGACTGCATCGCCTCCGGTACGGTCTGGGTCGACATGGAGAAAAGCGGCGTCGATATCCTGATCAGCGCACCGCAAAAGGGGTGGAGCGCATCACCTTGTTGCGCGCTCGTCATGCTCGGCCCGCTCGCCCGCGAACGAATCGACGCAACGACCAGCACCAGCTTCGCCTGCGATCTTCGCAAGTGGCTGCAGATCATGGAAGCCTACGAGAGCGGCGGATTCGGTTACCACGCAACCATGCCCACGGACAGTCTCGCGACGCTGCGCGACGTGATCAAGGAAACCGAAGCATACGGCTTCGACAAGGTAATGGCGGAGCAGCTCGAACTCGGCAAGCGCATTCGTTCGCTGCTCGTTAGCAAGGGCTTCCGAAGCGTGGCGGCCGAAGGCTTCGAGGCGCCCGGCGTCGTGGTCAGTTACTCGGACGACGATGGCATACGATCCGGCAAGAAGTTCGCCGACGCCGGCCTGCAGATCGCGGCCGGTGTTCCCCTGCAATGCGACGAGCCTGAAGACTTCAAGACCTTCCGCATTGGATTGTTCGGCCTCGAAAAACTGCATGACATCGAAGGCGCGGTCGCAAGGTTCGCGAAGGCGTTGGACCGGATCCTTTAACCCGCTTTTCCTCGAGGCGCGCGACGCGCTTCCTCAGGTTATCGCGAAACGAAACGAGCGCCTTTGCGGCGCCCGTTGTCGTTCTTGCTGCGGTGCGCCTCGTGTAAAGCCATCGAACGTTGCAGACTCAAGCGTCTGCCGGCGTGTCGACGTAGCGCAGACCCTTTTCGGCAAGGCGCTCGCGCATGCCGTAATAGTCGAGGCCGAGCGTGCCGCCCGCGAGCACCGCACGCGTCTTTTCTTCCTTGGCGAGGCGCGCCTGGGTCGCCTCCACGACCTTCGCCACCGTGGCGAACGGCACCACGACCACGCCGTCGTCGTCGGCCACGATGACGTCGCCCGGATGCACGATTTGCTGTGCGCACACCATCGGCACGTTCACCGAACCGAGCGTTTCCTTCACCGTGCCTTGCGCCGAAACGGCCTTCGACCACACCGGGAAGTCCATCGCCTTCAGTGCGCGCACGTCGCGGCAACCGGCGTCGATGATCAGGCCGCGTACGCCGCGCGCCGCGAGCGAGGTGGCGAGCAGTTCGCCGAAGTAGCCGTCTTCGCAGGGCGAGGTGGGCGCGGCCACGAGCACGTCGCCTTCGCGACACTGCTCCACGGCCACGTGCAGCATCCAGTTGTCCGAGGGCGGCATAAGCACGGTCACGGCCGGGCCCGCAATCGCGGCGCCCGAATAAATGGGCCGCAGATACGTGGCGAGCAGGCCGAGACGGCTTTGCGCCTCGTGCACGGTGGCCGTGCCGGCTTCCTTGAGGATTTCGATGTGACGCGCGTCGGCGCGCGGAATCTGGGTGACGACGACACCACGTTTCATGACAGATCTCCCACCACTGCGGGCGTCAGGCGCATATAGCCTTCCGCGTATTGAACGTCGCGCTTCGCCGTAATGCCGATGTTGCGCTTGGCCTGCACGCCGCGCTGTTGCGCGACACGCGTGTAGTACTCCCAAAGGTGTTCCTGGCCCGCCATGCATTCGATGGCGCGGCGCTTCACGTCCCACACTTCGGTGATGTCGAGGAAGGTGTTCGGAATCCACTCGCACTGCTCGGTCTGGTGCGGTTCGAACGCGTAGACCGGTGGCGCGCCGACGATCTTCTGCCCCGGATTGTGGCCCTCGGCCTGGGCGATGATGCGCGCTTCCTGCGCCACATGCATGGCGAGCGGGTGATCGAAGTTGTACGGGTCTTTCTGCGAGTGGCTCAGCACGAACGCGGGCTGCACGTCGCGATAGATGTCGACGAGGCGCAGGAGCGCTTCATCGGAAACGCGCAGCGGGTAATCGCCCAGATCGAAGAACTCGCATTCCGCGCCAAGAATCTCGGCGGCGGCGAGCGCCTCCTCGCGGCGCGCGGCTTTCACGTTCTCGATGGTCATGTCGGGGCCCTTGCGCCAGAGCTTCGCCGATTCGCCGCGCTCGCCAAACGAGAGGCACACCACTTTCACGCGATAGCCGTTCTTGTGCAGGGCAATCGCACCGCCCGCGCGCCATACGAAATCCGCGCTGTGCGCGCTGACCACGAGCATCGATTTTTCAGTCATTTCCGGTTCACCCGACGTCGATTATCACGAAGCCCCATTGTAGGTTTGGGCGCGCCGCGCGAACCAACGAAAGGACTGCAGAAAGGCATCGAATCTGCTTATCGACGCCGCATGGAACGCGCCTCGAAATCGGGCCGGGCCGCGTCTCGCCCATGCGGCGGCAAGCGCCGCGCGGCACATTGGTTGAGCGCGCAACGTTGGACGAAACCGCGCGCTCACCTGACGCGCTCAAGTCTTGTGGCCCCGAATTCCCCAACCTTTCGTACACCGCGAAGCTGATCGAGGACCAGCAGGCGCGCACCATTGGCGACGTGCTCTCGAACGATCCGGCCGTGCGCACCGCCTACGGTTACGGCAACTTCCTGCGCGCCGAGTACGACTTCCTGCCCGGCTGAGTCGGGCGCCCGAACACATTCGTCGCATAGCGCGCACCCAGATCCACAGTAGGGCGAGAAGTATTCGCCGTGCTCGTTCGTGTGGCGCGCGCCGCCCGTCACATACGCGGTCTGACGATGGGCGCGCCGCGCACCGTGCTGTTCTCGATGACGACGGACTTCTGACCGGCGATCGTCAGCGCGTAGCTAGACGGACGAAGGGCCTGGCAGTTCATCTGCCAGGCCCTTTTTGCTGTTGGCGTATGTGTGTGGGCAATCGACGTTTGTTACCCGCCCACCACCGTAATCGCAAAGCCGTCCCAGCCTTTGCTGCCCACCGTCTGCACAGCCGTGGTCGCGAGCCGTTTGTCGTTTCCAAGCATGTCGAAGTAGCGGCGCAAGCCGACCACGTCGTCCTCGTGATGCGCGGGGTCGGCCACGCGCCCTTCGCGCACCACGTTATCGGCCACGATCACCGTACCCGGACGCGAAAGCTTCAGCACGCGTTCGAGGTAGTTCGGGTTATTGCTCTTGTCCGCGTCGATAAACACGAAGTCGAACGGCGCCGCGCCTTGCGCGATGAGCGCATCGAGCGATTCGAGCGCGAGGCCCGTCACGACCGTCACCTTCGCATCGAGCCCGGCCCGCGCGATGTTCTCCCGCGCAATGGCCGCGTTTTCCGGGCTGAATTCGAGCGACACCATCGCGCCGTCGTCGGGCAGCGCGCGCCCGAGCCAGATCGCGCTATAGCCGCCGAGCGTGCCGATTTCCAGTATGCGTCGCGCGCCCTGAATGCGCGCGAGCAGATGCAGAAACTTGCCCTGATTCGGCGCCACGTTGATCGCGCGAAGGCCCGCCTTGGCGCTCGCCGCGAGCGCGCCGTCGAGCGCATCGTCGGGACCGATCAGCCGGTCGCAGAACCAGTCGTCCACTGCCTGCCACGTTTGCTCGTTCATCAACCTGCTCCGTTTCTGGATCAAGCCGCCAAGATTACCTCACCCGCTCGCGACACTGCACAAGCGAGAGATTGTTGCGCGCCTCAACGATACGGCATCCTGATTAATTGAATGAACCGGAACGCTGACTTTCGGCACACCACCTCCGGCGCCCGCGTTGCGCAATCGCAATGTCGCCGCGCTTTGTTGCGCGCACAGGAATTGTCAAGCGCTCCAACCTGCCGGCCCAACCCACGCGCCCAACTGTCAAACCGGTCGCCAGGCCGCGCCAGCCCGTCATCTGCGCGCTTTACGCAACGGGCATAAACACGTGCATTCATAGGGCGCGATCCTCGGCTCTCCGCTAAACTCCACCCACATTGACGCCGTTTCGAGATAACGCCTGGCGGCACCACGCCGCCAATATCCCTGGTCGCTGTCTTTGCAAGATAAAGACAGGCACTGCGAAGAAAACAAAGGGCTGTTGCGATGCGACTCTCCGTTCAAGTTGGGCTGGGCGCACTCGTCGCCGGATTGCTGCTGGGGGCGAGCCTCTTCGCGGTGGACAAATCGGCTGTCGCGGCTACACAGACCGCGACGCCTGGAGCAAGCGACGTTCCCGCCGCGGCGCCAGTCGCGGCCTCTGCCACCTTGACCGGGCCCGCTGTCATCCAGACGGCCCCCGGCGCCGTCATTCCCGAGCCTGCCGCGTCGGCGCCGCTCGGGCAGCCGCGCACGCGCACGTTCACGCTGCGCCAGATGGGTGTGTACGGGCCCATCGCGTTGCGCGGGCTCGACCCCACCGCCGGCATGAGCGTCGATGTGCGCACCGACGAAGTCGTGACCGGCGCGAAGCTCAAGCTCGTCTACACCTACTCGCCCTCTCTGATCTGGTCGCTTTCGCATCTCAAGGTGTTTGTGAACGGTGAAGTCGTCGCCACGATTCCGCTCGTGAAGGAGACGGCCGGGCAACTCGTGACGAGCGAGATCGATCTCGATCCACGCCTCTTCAGCGACTACAACCGCATCAGCGTGCAGATGATCGCGCACTACACACTCGATCATTGCGAGGATCCTTATCACTCGAGCCTCTGGGCCGACGTGAGTCCCGAAACGTCGCTCACGCTCAATACGGCGGGCATCGTCCTGCCCGACAGCCTCGGGCTTTTGCCTGTGCCGTTCTTCGACCGCCACGACAACCGCCTCGTGCGTGTGCCCTTCGTGCTCGCCGCCAACGCGGGCGTGCCCGTGCTCCACGCGGCGGGCGTCGTCTCATCGTGGCTTGGCGCGCTCGCGAGCTATCGCGGCTCGCGCTTCCCGGTCTCGCGCACCGTGCCGCCCGACGCCAACGCCATCGCGCTCGTGCTGCCGGGCCAGGTGCCCACAGGGCTGAATCTGCCGGAAATCAAAGGCCCCACGGTCTCGGTCATGGCGAACCCGGCCGCGGATCCGCAGTCGGGCCGCAAGCTGCTCGTGCTCGCGGGCCGCACGCCCGAGGAACTCCTGAACGCCGCCTACGCGGTCGCGCTCGGCCAGGCCGGCATGGCCGGCAGCAGCGTGATGGTGAAATCGATCGATCTCGGCCCGGCGCGCGAGCCCTACGACGCGCCGAACTGGGTGCCCACCGACCGCCCTGTGCTGTTCCGCGAGCTGGTGACCGACCCGCAACAGCTCCAGGTGTCGGGCTACAACCCGCCCGCGATCCGCGTGAATCTGCGCGTGCCCGCCGACCTCTATGCGTGGGCGCGGGGCAACGTGCCGCTCGACATCCGCTATCGCTACACGGCGCCTTCCGCGTGGAACGACTCGGTGCTCAACGTGAGCATCAACGATCAGCTCGTGCGCTCGCAGCGGCTGCGGCCCGTCACGCGCGCCTCCGACGAAGCGCGCATCAACGTGCCGCTGCTTTCGGGCTCGGACACGCGCGCCGCCACCAATCTGGAAATCCCCGCATTCCGCGTGGGCAGCGACAACCAGTTCCAGTTCCAGTTTCATATCGATTCGCAGAAGACGGGGCTGTGCACCTCCACCGCCACCGATGTCGCGCGCGCAGCCGTCGATCCCGACTCGCTCATCGACTTCAGTGGCTTCGCGCACTACACGGCGCTGCCCAACCTCGCCTACTTTGCGAACAGCGGCTATCCGTTCACGCGCATGGCCGACCTTTCCGACACGGCCCTCGTGATTCCGGACCAACCCGACACGAAGGATCAGGAAGCCGTGCTCACGCTGCTCGGCCACATGGGCCAGTGGACCGGCCTGCCCGCGCTGCGCCTGACGATCGTGCCCGCCAGCCAGGTGGACAGCGTGCGCGACAGCAACCTGCTCGTGATCGGCTCGGGCTCAGGCGCGCAACTGCTCGAGAAGTGGGGCAAGGATCTGCCGCTTCTCATCGAGCGCGGCAGGACCGAGATAACCACGCGCGACCAGCGCAGCGGCTGGCCCGGCTGGCTTGGGGGCACCGAGGACGAGGACCCGACACCTTCGGGCCGCTCGATCGTCACGCTCGGCGGACCGATGGCGGCGCTGATCGGCTTCGAGTCGCCGCTCAAGTCGGGCAGGAGCGTGGTGGCGCTCGCCGCCACCTCGTCGGCGCAGCTCGGCGACGTGCTCGACGCGCTCCAGGACGGCGGCAAGATCTCGCAGATGCACGGCGATCTCACGCTCGTGCGCTCCGGTCAGGTGGAGGGCCTGCGCGTGGGCAACCGCTATTTTGTCGGCGATCTGCCGTGGTATGCGCGCGCCTGGGTGTTTATCTCGCGCTACCCGGCACTGATGGCGCTCGCGGGCATTCTGGCCGGTCTGATCGTTGCGCTCACCGTGTTCTGGGCGCTCGGCCGCATGGCCTCCCGCCGCTCCGGGACCTGACGATGCGCCCGGGCTTGGCTACGCTTGCGCCCGCTCTGGCGCCACGGCTCATGCGCTGGCTCGCGGCCGGCGCGCTCGCCTGCGCGCCGCTCGTGCCGCTTGCACCGCTCGCAACACTGGCGCTGCTGATGCCGGTTGCCACGGCACAGGCGGCCGCGCCAGCCGTCAATGCCAGCGCAGCAAAATCCGCCAGCCCCGCGGCCTGCGCCTGGCCCGCATGGAATGCGTTTCGCGGCACGCTGCTGAGCGCCGATGGCCGCGTGATCGACGCGAGCACGCCGCGCCAGGTGACCGTTTCCGAAGGGCAGTCCTACGCGCTCTTCTTCGCGCTGGTCGCGAACGACCGCGCGAGCTTCGACAAGGTCCTTACGTGGACCGAAAACAATCTCGCGCAGGGCGACCTCGCCACGCATCTGCCTGCATGGATCTGGGGGCGGCGCGACATCGGCGAGGACGGCAAGCCGGTTGCGGCGTCGGCAGCATCTGGCAGTTCAGGCGCCGCGCATGCCGGCGAGCCGCAGTGGGGCGTGATCGACAGCAACCCCGCCAGCGACGCCGATCTCTGGATCGCCTACACGCTGCTCGAAGCCGGACGCCTCTGGAACGAGCGCCGCTACACCGCGCTCGGCACGGTGATGGCCCGCAACATCGTGCGCGAGGAAACCGCCGTGCTGCCAGGTCTTGGCCGCACGGTGCTGCCGGGACCCGTGGGCTTTACGATCGGCAAGGACGGCTGGCGCCTGAACCCCAGCTACGTGCCGCTGCAGGTCATGCGGCGCTTCATGCTCGCGCTGCCGGAGGCGGGCGAATGGAAGGCGCTGCTCGCCTCGTCGGCGAGACTCGTCAACGAGACCGCGCCGAAGGGCTACTCGCCCGACTGGGTGGAATATCACGCGAAAGGCGGTTTCGCCCCCGACGCGCAAACGCACGCCGAAAGCGCCTACAACGCGATCCGCGTCTACCTGTGGGCCGGCATGCTCGCGGGCGACGACCCGCTGCGCACCAGCACGCTCGCCACCTTCAAGCCGCTCGCGGACTTCGTCGGCGCGCATGGTTTTCCGCCCGAGCGCGTCGACACGACCACGGGCACACCGGGGCCGAACGAGGGCAACGGCGGCTTTTCCGCCGCGGTCGCACCGTATCTGGCTGCGCTCGGCCGCAGCGATCTCGCGAACGCCCAGGCCGAGCGCAGCCGCACGCTCGCGCAGAAGTCGCCGCCTGGCTACTACAGCAGCGTGCTGATGTTGTTCGCGCTCGGCTACCTCGACGGGCTCTACCATTTCGACGCGCAAGGCCGCGTTGCCCCAGCATGGACGAGCGCATGCCCCACGCCGCGCTGAACGCCCTGGCGTCCGCCCGCCGCGCTGCCCATGTGCGCCGCGCGCGCCGTGAGGCGCGGCGCGCGGCTGCGCACGCTTTGCGAGGCGAGGCGGTTTCACGCACGCCGCAACGCTTGCTGCCGAACATCGCACCGCGTCTCGCACCAAAATTCGCACCGACACTCGCGCCGATCGTCGCGCTGCTCTTCGCGGCCTCGACGTATCTGGCCTCGGCGCAGGCCAGCCCGCAGCCAGCGGCCAACGCCGCCACGCCCGCCGCCCAGGCCGCGCAGCTGCTCTCGGCCGCGCGCATGTGGGAAGGCAAGAATCGTCCGGATATCGCACGCGGGCTCGTGAAAAAAGCGCTGCTGTTCGACCCGCAGCAGCCCGAGGCGCTCGCTTTGCTCGGCGAAATCGAGCTGCGCTCGAACCGCCCGGCGGAAGCCGCGAAAATCCTCGCGCAGCTCAAAAAAATCGCGCCCAATGCGAGCGCAACGAAAGAGCTCGACGACGCCTACCGCGTCGCCACGAGCGGCAAGATGGAGATGGCCCAGATCCGCCTGCTCTCGGCCGCCGGCAAGAGCGAGGAAGCTTCGGCGCGCCTGCTCAAGCTGTTTCCGAACGGCGCGCCCGCGGGCGATCTCGCGGGCGACTACTACCGCATCCTGGCCGGCACGACCGCGGGCCGCGCGCAGGCGATCAGCGAATTGCGCACGCGCGTGAAGCAGAATCCGAACGATCCCCGCCTCGCGTTGATCCTCGGCGACCTGCTCACCGACCGCGCCGACACGCGCATGGAAGGCCTCAACCTCATCTATCACGTGTACCAGCGGCAGGACAGCAACCGGGCGTTCGCGCTCGAACTGTGGCGGCGCGCGCTCGCGAGCGCCGGGCACGACGATCCCGCCTATTACGTGTGGTATCTGCGCTATCTGCAGGAAGTGCCCGACGACTCCGACGCGAAGCAGACCGTCGCCGATCTCGGCAAGAAGCTCGGTTCGAAGGGCCAAGCGCAGGCGCAAGCACTGGCGCAGAACCCATCGGCCGTCATTAGCGCACCGCCTGGCACGGCCGCGGGCAACGCGCGAGCGTCCACCCAGGCGCGTGCACGCCCCCGTCCCGGCCCCGGCGCCGCCGATCGCGCGCGCGGCCTTGCACAACTCGATCGCGGCGATCTCAAGGACGCCGAAACCTCGCTGCAAAGCGCGCAGCGCGCGAACCCCAACGACGGCGAAACCATCGGCGCGCTCGGTCTCGTGCGGCTGCGCGAAGGCCGCCACGACGAGGCGCGCGAGCTGTTCGCGCGCGCCCTCAAGCTCGACCCGGACAACGCCGGCAAGTGGCGCAGCCTCGAAAAGACGGCCACCATCTGGGGCACCATTGCGAAGGCACGCGAGGCGAATTCGCAGGGCAAACCGGAAGAAGCCGAAACACTCGCGCGCGAGGCGCTCAAGCTCGATCCGGGCAACACGACCGCCAGCGATATCCTCGGCAACGCGCTCATTGCGCAGAAGAAGTGGCCCGAAGCCGAAGCCGTGCTGCGTCCGCTCGTGAACGCGCCGAAGCCCGACATGGATGCGCTGCGCGGCCTCGTGACGGTGCTGCGCGAGACGGGACGCGAAAGCGAGATCGAGCCGCTCATCGCGGCCACGACGCCGCGCGTAAGCGGCTCGAGCGCCGAGCAAAAGCAGTTGCACGCGGAACTGCTCTCGATTCAGGCGGACCAGCTACTGGCGGACAACCGCAAGAGCCCGGCCATCGCTAAACTCGAAGAGGCCGTGCGACTCACGCCCGACGACGCATGGACGCGCTTCACGCTCGCGCGCCAATACCGCGACCTCGGCCTGCCCGCACTAGGCCGCCAGGTGATGGAAGACGGCCTGAAGGTCTCGCAGGCGCCCGACATGCGCTATGCCACAGCGCTCTATCTGAATTCCGTAGACGACGTCGATGCCGCCGCCGCGCAGCTCGACGCCGTCCCCGCAGCCGAGCGCAGCGAAGGCATGCGCGAACTGATGGGCAATCTCGCCGCGCAGAAGAAGATCGCGCAGGCCCGCCAGCTCATCGCTCAGGGCAGGGAAGACGAGGCGCGCGCGCTGCTCGATTCCGCGGCCGCCGACGCGAACGCGGCCAACGACCCGCAGATGCTCGCCACGGTCGGGCGCGAGTGGATCGCGATAGGCGAGCCGGACCGGGGCCTCAAGCTCGTGCAGGACTGGCTCGCGGCGCACCCCGACGACCCGGCGGCGAACGGCGCGCGCGTACGCTACGGCGAGCTGCTGGCGGCGGCCAACCGCGACGACGCGTGGGCGAACTGGATCGACGCCACGCGCGATCAGCCCGGCATCACCGAGGAGCAACTGGCCAGTCTCGACGACCAGGAGCTGCGCCTCGTCGCGCGCGAAACCGACCGTCAGATCGAGGCGGGCGACTTGACGGGCGCCCGCCATACGCTCGACGCCGTGCCCGACCGCCTGAAGACGACCAAACGCTGGCTGCTCGAAGACGTCGATCTGCGCGAAGCGAAGGGCGACTACAAGGGCGCGATGGCGTCGGCGCAGAAGGTGCTCGTGACGCAACCCGACGACGCCGATGCACGCCTCGCCGTTGCGCGTATGCTGGAGCGCATGGGCCGAGACCGGGAGGCCGCCGACATGGTGCGCGCAGTGCTGGCCGACACCGCGGAGAACGACATCGACACGCGCCTTGCCGTGGCGCGGCGCTTCACCGCGCTCGGGCTGAACGACGAGGCTTCCGCCGTGGTCGATCCGTTGCGCGAGCAGTATCCGGACAACCCGGACATTACGATCCAGGCGGGGCGCATTGCGCAGGCGCGCGGCAACTACAACGAAGCCGCGAGCCTCTATCGGACCTCGCGCACGCAGGAAGTGGCCGAAGGCACGCAGCCCGACGCCGACGGCACGACGTCGGCAGGCCGAGCGCTGCAAAGCCTGGAAGACCGCAAGCAGGGGCAGGTCGCGACCGGATGGTATCAGTCGAACCTCTCGGGCGACCCCGGCATTTCCGAGCTGCACGCCACCGAAGTCCCGCTATACGTTCGCATTCCTGATGGCTATACGGGCCACTATTTCTTCCACGCCGATACGGTCTATCTGAACGCGGGCACGCTGCCCGGCAACGACCTCGACATCGCGTACAAGTACGGCAAGATCGCCGCGCTCGGCAACGCCGGGCTCGGATCCGTCAACGAGACCGCGACGGGCGTCGCGCTCGCGGCGGGTTACGAGTTCAGCGGTGCGAACAATAGCTGGCGCGCCGACATCGGCAGCACGCCGGTGGGCTTCCCGATCACGAGCGTGCTGGGCGGCATTCAGTACCGCCACGACTTCCAGAGCGGTTCGTCGCTCTCGCTCGACGTCTCGCGCCGTCCTGTGACCGCCAGCCTGGTTTCCTATGCGGGCGGCATCGATCCGGTCACGGGCGAGAAATGGGGCGGCGTGGTGCGAAACGGCTTCACCGTGCGCGGCGCGCAGGACTTCGGGCCCGGCACGATCTTCACGAGCATTGGCTTCGGGCTGCTGACCGGCACCAACGTGGAGACCAACCAGGAGTTCAAGGTTCGCAGCGGCTACGACTGGTCGGTGTTCAAGCGGCCCGACCAGATCGTGTCGAGCGGCCTCACGCTCAACTACTGGAAATACTCGAAGAACGAACACAACTACACGTTCGGTAACGGCGGCTACTACAGTCCGCAAAGCTATTTCTCGGTCAGCATTCCGCTCGACTGGACTGGCCGCTACAAGAAGCTTTCCTGGGAGATCGACGGATCGGTGGGCATGTCGTTCACGAACGAGAACGAGTCGCCGTTCTACCCGACGCGGCCCGGTCTGCAGGCCCAGGCGCTCGCGTTCATGAGCGCCAACAACCTCGGCTCGCCGTTCTTCGGCGGCGGCTCGGGCGGCGGCTTCAGCTATACGGTCGAAGCGGCGGCCGAATATCGCGTGACGCCGCACTTCGTGGTGGGCGGCCGCTTCCGGCTCGACCGCTCGCGCGACTATGCGCCGAACGTGGGCGTGCTCTACCTGCGCTATTTCTTCTCGCCGCAGAAGGGGCCGGTGCCGTTCCCGCCGCGGCCGGTCGTCCCATATTCGGCCTACTGACATGGCCACTGAACGAGCGCACATGACAACGATGAAACTCGCGAGACGAGCGACACGATGAACGATCCCGCCACCCTCCCCGCTGCGCCCGCCGGCGCCGGCCGCGATACGCGCCGCTCGCTGTTCTCGCGGCTCGCGCGCCGCGAGCCGCTCGCGATCGACGGCCTGCCGCCCTCGCTCGCTTCGCTCGGCGCGGGCCAGGTGCACGTGGTCTACGCGAGCGCCTCGCCCGCGCGCGACGCGCTTTTCTGGCAAACCGCCGCCGCCGCGCTCATGGGTCCCGCCACCGTCCTTTCCACGCGCGACGGCGCGAGCCTCGCGGCCGCGCTGCGCGATCATGGCGTCGATCTCGACAAGAGCGGTTCGACGCATGCGTGGGCAAACGTATGCGCGCTGCGCCCGCTCCCGGAGCGTGACGGCGCGCAGGTGCTGATCGAAGCGCTCAACGCGCTCGCCGAGCAGTGCGCCGCGCCCGAAAGCCAGTTCTTCATCGAAGGCGCGGAGGCGTTCTTCAACTGGCAGGACCCCGCCGCGCTCGCAGGTCAGGGCGCGCAGCTCGCGGGCTGGTGCGCGCAGCATCGTTACGGCGTGCTGATCGTGGCAGCGCCGCCCGGTCTCGGCGACGATCAGGAACATCCCGAGCTGGCCGCCTTCCAGGCGCGCTTCGCGGGCGCCGCACAATTGCACCAGGTGCAGGGGCAGTATCACTGGGAAGTCGCGTTCTGGCGCGCGGGCGACGCCGTGCACGGCAGCCAGAGCGTGCCGCTGCGTTTTTCCGCCGCCGATCACCGGCTCACGGTTTCCGGCGGCACCTTTGAAACCGAGATCGGCGAGGCGGGCCTGCTCGCGCCCGACGAAGGCCGCGTGATCGTTTCGCGCGACGCCATGTTGCACGAGCGCGTACTGCCGCAGGCCTGGCAGATCGTCGATAACAACGAGTCCGCGGTGGCCGCCGCGCGCACCTCGGTCGCGGCCACGGTGATTCTCGATTTCAGCGTGAACCGCGACCTCGAAACGCTCGCGGAGCAGGTGCACACGCTGCGCCTGCAGTGCGGCGAAGCGCTCAAGATCATCGTGCGCGAAGACGCCGTGGCCATGCGCTACGAGTCGCTCATGCTCAACCTCGGCGCGAACCGCGTGGTCGCGCGGCAGACGCCGCTCGCGCAGGTCGAGGCCATCGTCGACAGTCTGCTGGGCCAGGTGTATTCGCGGCCCATGCCTGCCGATTACCGTGCGGCGCTCGCCGCCGTAGTGCATGGCGAGGAGAGCGGTTACGTGGGCGCGGCGCACTTCGTCGAACTCGTGGGCGCGGCGGTGGAGCGCAGCCGCGTGATCCAGCTGCCGAGCGTGCTGATTCGCCTCGCGCTGATGCCGGAAGTTGCCCACGTGGATGCGCTCAAGGCGTGCCATCTGCGCCGCGCGGGCGACATCGTGACGGCGAGCGGCGACAGCCTCTACGTGTTCTTCTTCGCGTGCCGCATGAGCGACGCCGACGCCGTGTGCCAGCGCGTGTTCCAGCGGCCGCTCGCCGAGCTGTTCCAGGGCGAGGAGCGCTACGGCGACGGCCGCGCGATCACGGAGGCGCTGGACACGCTCGCCGAGGAAATCGACACCTCGCCGCCGCCCGACTATTCGGGCTGGCTCGCGCTCAACGAGGGGCAGCCCGCCGCGCCCGCGGCCGTTTCGGTGCAGGCCAACGGCCAGACCGTGCCTCCGGCGGCGGCTTCCTCGATCGCGCCGGGCGCAGCAACGGCAGCAACGAGAGAAACCGCGGCACCGGAACCCGCAGTGCCAGTCAACATCGCTCCCATAAACGGCGACCTGTTGCCCGCGCTCGACCCCGCCGCGCGCACCGACAACGCGAAACCGCGAGCAGCGCCGCAGCGCGCGCCGCTGCCGCTCAAAGCATAGGAGAGCGACATGAACGTCTTCCTCGGTTACTTCGTCTGGGGCTTGATACTGGCCGTGCCGCTCTACTGGATCGGCTGGCGCCTGCGTCTTGCGCGCTTCGTGCCCATGTGGCTGCGCCCCGCGCGCTCGCGCCCGCTCCAGCTCCCGCCGCAGGTCGACGCCCTGCTGATTCGCGGCCAGCGCCGCTTCAGCCAGACGGGGCCGCGCCGATGAAAACCATCGCCATCGTCTCCAGCGTGGGCGGTGCGGGCCGCACCACCCTCACCGCGGCGCTCGCCGGCCTGCTGGCGGCGCGCGAACATGTTGCGCTGGCCGCGGAATGCGACCCGCGCAACGTGCTGGCGCTCCATTTCGGGCTGCGCGAGAGTGCGCGTGAAGGGCTCGTCACGCATCTGTCGGGCGGCCCCGGCGACGCCTGGTCGCGGGCCGCGCTGCAAAGCGACGACGGCGTGCTCGTGCTGCCGTGGGGCAGCCTCGCTAATGGCAATGCATCCGACGACTCGCGCGACGACGATGCCAGCGCCCTGCTCGACGCCCGCCCCGGCTGGCTGCGCGAACTGCTCGCCCGCGTGGACCTGCCGGCGCATACGATCGCGCTCGTCGATGCGGGCACGTGGCCCTCGGCGCACGCGCGCCAGGCGATCGATGCCGCGGACCTCGTGCTCGGCATTCTCACCCCCTGCGCCAGCGCGTGCGCGACGCTGCCGCGCCTGATCGCCGCGCTCGTGCGCGCACAGAAGCGCAGCGTGTTCGTCGCCAATGCGGTGGTGCCCGCGCGCCAGTTGCACATGGACGTCGTTGCGCTGCTGCGCGCGCGCCTCGGCGCCGCCATGCTCCCGTATCTCGTGCATGCGGACACCGGCGTGCCCGCCGCGCTCGCCGCCGGCGAAAACTTCTGCCTGAGCGCACCCAGCTCGCAGGCCGCGCATGACCTTCACGGCATCGCCTCGTGGCTCTCGCACTGGAGCACGGGCGCGAGCCTCGACGCACCCGACGAACTGCTCGCGCAACACGTTGCGCGCGGGAGCACGCCATGATCCGCGAGCGCATCGTCGCCCTGTGGACGGCGTTCTGGACCTCACTGCGCCGCCTGAGCGCGCCCGAGTTCAATCTCGCGCCCGATGCGCCGGGCGGCCAGTGGCTGCTGCGCGCCTTCTTCCGGCCGCCGCGCCCAGGCCAGCGCGACGTGCCCGCGCTCGCCTTCGCGCGGATCGGCCAGGACATCGGCCAGCGGCTGAACATGGGCCGCGACCGCAGCGTCGGCGCGTGGCTCCTGCGCATCTTCCTGCGCCCGCGGCGCGCGCGTCAGCGTCTCGCCGCCGATCTGCGCAAGCTTCACAAGGCGCCGCAAGGACACCATCGCTTCGCGCTGCGCGCATGGCTCGACAGGCGGCTCGAACCCATCTATCGCCGCGCCTCGCGCGCGAGTGCCGCAGTCGGTGCGCGCCTGCCCGACGTGCCGTGGGAAGGCATCGAGCAGCAGCTCGAGAAGCTTTCGGCGGCGCTCGACAACGTGCCCTACCTTCGCCAGGGCCTGCTGTGGCTCGCGTTCGTCGCGGCTGTCGCCGTGTGCACGACGCCGCTGCCGTTCGCCGGCCAGGTGCTGCTGTTCCTGCTCGTGTACGTCGTGGTGATGATCGCGCGCCGCCTGCCGGGGCGCCTCGCCACCATGCTCATGGTGATGCTCTCGATCCTCATGACGGGCCGCTACGTCTGGTGGCGCAGCACGCAAACGCTGCATCTTTCGAGCCCCGCCGAGGCCATCGTCGGCTACATCCTCTACGCGGCCGAGCTTTATACGTGGATCGTGCTGATCTTCGGGTATGTGCAGACCGCCTGGCCGCTGCGCCGCAAGCCGCAGCCGTTGCCCGACGACCCGGCCGACTGGCCGACCGTCGACATCTACATTCCGACCTACAACGAATCGCTTTCGGTAGTGCGGCCAACCGTGTTCGCGGCAAACTCGATCGACTGGCCGCGCGACAAGCTGCGCGTCTACATTCTCGACGACGGCGACCGCGACGAATTCCGCGACTTCGCGCGCGAGGCGGGCGTGGGCTACCTGCGCCGCGACGAACACACGCATGCGAAGGCCGGCAACATCAATCACGCGATGCCGCTCACGCAGGGCGAGTACATCGCGATTTTCGACTGCGACCACATTCCCACGCGCTCTTTCCTGCAAACGACCGTGGGCGTCTTTCTCGCCGATAAAAAATGCGCGATGGTGCAGACGCCGCATCACTTCTTCTCGCCCGATCCGTTCGAGCGCAACTTCGACACCTTCCACCGCGTGCCCAACGAAGGCAGTCTCTTTTACGGGCTGATCCAGGACGGCAACGACTTCTGGGACGCCACGTTCTTCTGCGGCTCGTGCGCGGTCATCAAGCGCTCGGCGCTCGAGCACATTGGCGGCATCGCGACCGAGACCGTGACCGAGGACGCCCACACCTCGCTGCGGCTGCATCGCCACGGCTATACGTCGGCCTACCTGCGCACCGTGCAGGCGGCGGGCCTCGCCACCGACAGCCTCGCCGACCACATCGGCCAGCGCATCCGCTGGGCACGCGGCATGACGCAGATCTTCCGCGTCGACAATCCGTGGATCGGCAAGGGGCTCTCGTTCTTCCAGCGCATGTGCTACAGCAACGCCATGCTGCACTTCTTCTACGGCTTCCCGCGGCTCATCTTCCTCGTGATGCCGGGCGCGTACCTGTATTTCGGACTGCACGTGATCAACACGCCCGCGCCCGTGATCCTCGCTTACGTGGTGCCGTATCTGGTGATTGCCGCGATTGCCAACTCGCGCATCCAGGGACGCTACCGGCACTCGTTCTGGGCCGAAGCCTATGAGTCCGTGCTCGCGTGGTACATCGTGCTGCCCACCACCATGGCGCTCATCAATCCAAAGCTCGGCAAGTTCAACGTGACCTCGAAGGGCGGCCATATCGAGCACGAGTATCTCGACTGGACGATTTCGAAGCCCTATCTCGTGCTGCTCGCGATCAACCTGTGCTCTGTGCTCGCCGGCATCGGCCGCCTCACGATCTGGCAGTCCGAGGAGCCCGCCACCGTGTTCATGAACCTCTTCTGGGCCGGCGTGAATCTCACCATTCTCGGGCTCGCGCTCGGCGTGGCCAAAGAGGCGAAGCAGGTGCGCGTGGCGCACCGCATTCCGCTGCGCGTGCCCGCCATGCTCACGCTGCCCGACGGCCGCACGCTCGCCTGCAAGACCGAGAACTATTCGATGGGCGGCCTCGGCCTCATGCTGCCCGCCGATGCCGTAGCGAAGCTCGAGCCCGGCGAGCGCATCAACGTGACGCTCGCGCGCGGCGTGCTGGAGCACGACTTCCCTGCCGTGGTCGCGCGTCTGGCCGACCGGCGCCTCGGCGTGCGCTTCGTCGGCATGACGGTGGAGACGGAGCGCAAGCTCGTGGAATGCACGTTCGGCCGCGCCGATGCCTGGCTCGAATGGGAGGACGTGCCGCCCTCCGACGCGCCGCTGCACGGCCTCGTTCAGTTGATCGAGCTGAGCTGGCAAGGCTACATGCGCCTCATCGATGCGTTCTTCGACGCGCTGGAAAACTTCTTCACGCGACGCCGGGCTGGCCAGGTCCGCCAGCCCTGATAACCGGAACCACCGCTATACCCTGGAACACGAAACACTATGGGTCTCTGGAATCTTTACTTCCTCGCCAAGCTGTACCTCTACTCGATCGGCACGCTCAAGCCCGAGTGGTGGATGAACTTCGCTTTCGTCATCCTGCTGCTCGTGCCGCTGCACAACCGGTGGCTGCGTGTCGCGCGCGATGTAGTCGCCGTGATCGTGGGCATCGCCATTGCGTACCACGAGTCGAGCATGCCCGATATCGGCCGGGCGATCTCGCAGATCCCCGTGCTCCTCACCTTCACGCCCTCGTACATGTTCGAGCTCACGCGGCGCGTGATTTCGCTTTCGATGGTCGTGTCGGCGGCGATCGCCGTGCTGCTCTACTTCCTCATCAACCGCTGGGTGCGCGTGACGACGCTCGTGCTGATCGCGCTCGTCGTCATGCCGGTCTGGCAGGGCGTGGGTTCATTCGTGGCGAACGCCACTGCCAACGCTTCACTTGCGAGCAACGGCGACGAGGACGGCGGCACGGGCAAGAAGCGCGACGAGCAGTCGGGCAGCTACGACCAGCAGCTCGCGGCGTTCCGCGCCAACGAGGAAGGCCGGCACGTGAACTTCACGCCGCTCACCACCGATGCGAACGCGCAATTCGACATCATCGTGGTGCACATCTGCTCGCTCTCGTGGGACGACATGGATGTCGTGAAGATGCGCAACAACCCGCTCTTCTCGCGCTTCGACTACATCTTCCAGAACTTCAGTTCCGGCGCGAGCTATAGCGGGCCCGCCGCAATCCGCGTGCTGCGCGCGAGCTGCGGGCAGGAACCGCACAAGGCGCTCTACGACCCCGCACCGCCCGAGTGCCACCTGTTCGTGCAACTCGCGCAAGCGGGCTACAAGCCGCAGGCGCTGCTCAACCACAACGGCCGCTTCGACAATTTCCGCAGCACGGTGACCAATGAAATCGGCGTGCCGGGCGTGACGATTCCGTCGAACGACGGCCTGCCGGAAGCGATGAAAGAGTTCGACGGCTCGACACTGGTCGGCGACTACGACGTGCTCGCGCGCTGGTACAAGCAGCGCATCGCCGCGGGTGGCGGCCCGGTCGCGCTCTACTACAACACGGTCTCGATGCACGACGGCAACCGCCTGCCGCCTCCGAACACCAATCTCACGAGCCTGCAGTCGTACCCGATCCGCCTGCAGAATCTGCTCGGCGACGTCGACAAGCTGATCAATCTCGTCGCGCAATCGGGTCGGCGCGCCGTCATCGTGTTCGTGCCCGAGCACGGCGCGGCGCTGCGCGGTGAAGAGAACCAGATTGCCGGCATGCGCGAGATCCCCACGCCGAACATCGTCCACGTGCCGGTGGGCGTGAAGGTGGTGGGTCTGCCGGCCGGCAGCGAGCACACCGGCGGCGTGACGACGATCGACACGCCCACGAGCTATCTCGCGCTCGCGCAGTTGCTGTCGAATCTCGTGGCGCACAGCCCGTTCGCCACCGGCGCGCCGCCGCTCGCACAGTATGCGAACAACCTGCCGCAAACGCGCATGGTCGGCGAAAACGAAGGCACGGTGACGATGACGACGCCCACCGGTTATGTGATCCATACGCCGGACGGCGTGTGGGTGGAGGGCAGGTAATGGCGATACGCTTGTGGGGGGCCGGCCGGCGTTTGCGCAGTGGTCCCGCGCTGCCGGGCGATATCGATGCGCTCGCGCGTCTCGTCGAGGGCGTGGACCGCGACCGTTATCTCGACGTTCAGGCCGAGGACGCCTGGCAGGCGGCCGCGAAGCGCTGGCCGCTCGTGGCAGCCGTGCTGGAGCTGCCGGTTGCAGGGGAAAAAGGCTGAGTTAGCGCGAACCCGCCTCTGCGGCGCGATCAGGATCCGCCTTGCTCCACGCGTTGCGCGAGGACACAGCGCTCCAGCGGCATGCAGGTCAGCGAGCGGCCCGTGGGTGCGATGTAGCGCCGTTCGAATGCCTCGGGTTCGGGATGGTCGAGCACGCGCCAGCCGTAGGTCGCGAGAAACGCGGGCAGCGTCTGCGGATCGAGGCCGAAGCGCCAGATCCGCTGCCGCTCCACGAAACGTCGATACATGGCCGGCGCGCCGTAAAGCTCGCGGCCTTCGAGAAAGTCCTGGCGCACGTAGGTCAGCGCGAGCCGGCTGCCCGGCGCGGCCGTCGAAAGAAAATCGAGTGTCGTGCGCACGCTAGCTTCGTCCAGATACTGCGTGACACCTTCCCAGATGAAAAACGTGCGCCGCGTGCGTTCGTAGCCCTGCATGGCGAGCGCCGCCGCGATGGGTTCGTGCTCGAAGTCGATCGGAACGAGCCTGACATGCACAGGCACGTTGCCAAAGCGGGCCGCTACCCGCCGCCGCTTCGCCTCGATGTTCGCGGGCTGGTCCAGCTCCCATGCGGGCAGCGCCGGGCCAGGCTCCCGTCCTGGCCGGAAAACACGCGTATCGAAGCCCGCGCCCAGGTTGACGAGCGCCTCTACGGGTGCCGACGCGTCCTGCAGTGCCTCGTCGATATAGCGCTTGCGGCACAGCATGCCGCCCCAGAGGCCGGGATATTTCCGCTCGGTCGCCTGCATCATCCAGCCTGCGGTGCGCGGGCCACAGCAGGCCAGAAACGCTCGCGCCGCGACCGGCAGAAAAGCGGCGGCAAGCGCATCGTCGACGATGCGCTCCGCGCGCGGCAGCTTTTGCTCGACGGCGACCAGCGTAGTGGGACCCGTGCCGGTGCGCGCCGCTTCGCGGGTCATCGCGCCAGTTCCTCAGTGATCCTGATGATCCATCATCTGACGCGCCTGGACTTCGGTAACCGTATCGAACAACGCCTCGGCACGCGCCAGTTCGTCCAGCGCGTGGTCGAGCCGCGATTGCGCGGCGCCATAGCCAAGCGGCGCTGCGACGTAGTCATGGGCATCGGCACGCAGGGCGCGAAATGCCCGGTCGACGTTGCGGCTCGCCTCAAAAAAGCGTTGCGCGGCCTCGGCCTCTTGTGAAGGGATGTGAATCGCCATGGAAGAGTTCCATTGTGAGCTGCGTCCAGTCTCCCGCCCGGGAGACGTGGCGCGTTCTTGCGCCGCCAAGCCGTGAAGACGCCGTGTGCTCGGCAGGCGGCACGTCGAAGAGATCGCGCGTGACGCCGCGCGCTTGCTGCGCGCAGGCCTCGCTGCGCACGCGTTTGGTGAGATCTGCGTAGGTGTCGAAGTCGCCCATGCGCGACGCCTCGTGAATGGCCGCGAGGTCGCGTGCCTTGACGAGCGTGGGCTGCGTGAGCCGCACGAAGTACGGCGCCTCCAGTTCCGCCGTGAACACCAGCGGATGGCTTTTGCCGCCCGCCTGGGCGGCGCGCTCGACGCAATCCACCACCACCGTGCCCTGCGAGCGTCCTGGCGGCTTCCCCGTGCTCACGCTGCGCAGCCGCTCCGGAACCACCCGCAGCGAACTGCCGACGCTCAGTTCAGTTGGCGAGACGCACACGAGCGCGTAGTGATGCTCGCGCGCGGCGCCCGAGGGCAGCGTGGCGCTGCTCGTGACGAACACGTGCTGCGGAAGCTGGCGCACCTGGCCGCTCGCATCGACCCACGCATTCCAGACGACCACGCCGGCACGCTTGCCGCGCTTGTCTTGCGTGGCGCGCGGGCGGCTTGCCGCCGGCGAGAACAGGGCGAGAAGCGAACCGGTGCGCAGCGCGGCGACTTGAGCGCTGCTGCCGAGCGACTGGCCGATGCCCCACAGGAAGCGCCCGCCACCCTGCCGACGCTCCCACTCCTTGCGCAGGATCAGTGTGGGGAGATCAACGCCAGCCTCTGGCCCGATGCGGGACCAGCAAAACGTGGGCGGTAGGTGTTTCAGTGCCATCGACTTCCTCGGATTGCAGCCGCCCGCCAATTTTGGCAGGCAATTCAATAACCGTTACTGTATAGGTATAATGCATGACATGGAAGCCCCAGATACTTATTTTCCGGTGCAGGAACTGCTGCGGCGGTTATCGGACGATTCACGCTCTGCCAGCGAAATTGCGCGGCTTTCCGGAGTCAGCCAGCCTACTGTCTCGCGTCTTCGCACGTCGAACGGGTGGCGGGTACGCCGGAGCGCGTCATTCAATAAGCTATGCAGTTTCTATGGCGTGCAGGCGCCGCCGTCCAGTCGGCACGCGGCCGCCTACAACGAATTGCTGCGCAATGCGATCGTCGAGGCGTGGGACGGCTCGGAAGAGCACGGCCGCGCGCTGCTCGTCGTCATCAAGGGATTGAAGGAACTGCGGGAACGGGCCGCGTAGATTCGCCTGGGTGGGCTTAGGCGGTGTGTTGTGCACGAGGGCGCGAAAGGTAACCATCCATGGGAAATTCGCCGCGAATTTCGAGGCTACAGGGCCGCCACGAACCGTGCGGAGGCCATGACCGGCCGGCCAATCCCCATATGTGGCGACCTTTGCGTTTCCCTGTGCCGCGGGTGACTCAAACGTATGATGTGAGTGCACACACGCCAGCCGTCCGTGTGCAATGTTCGATACTTGCCACCAAAGCGCCGCCTCCATCATGTCCGCCGACACTGCCCCCACCCACACGAATGCTCCCGCCACGCTGCGCGGCCAGTGCCTTTGCGGCGCCGTGCGCTACGCGGTAGCCGATGCGTTCCGCTACGCGTTCCATTGCCACTGCTCGCAGTGCCGCCGTGCCACGGGTTCCGCGTTCAAACCGTTCGCGGGCATCGAAAGCGAGGCGCTGCGACTCACCGGGGGCGCAGGGCAGACACTGGTCTACGGCGATCCGCAGGCCGCCCACGACGTGCATTGCGGCCGCTGCGGCTCACTGCTCTATTCAGTCGTGCGCGAAGGAGCGTATGTGCACGTGACGCTCGGCACGCTGACCGATCCGCCGGACATCCGCCCCGCCGGCCATATCTTCGTGCGCTCGAAAGCGCCGTGGTTCGAGATTGCCGACTCGCTGCCCCAGTACGACGAATTCCCGCCCTGACGTCGTGTGCATCGCGTGACTTGCCGCAGGCGAGCATGGCAGCGGCCATACCGGTATCACTGTGCTACTGCCTGTGGTCGCGTTGATCGGCTAGTCTCGAAGCGTCCTTCCTCTTGTGACAAGAACGGCGAGCCCCATATGGACTCCATGACGATCGAGACGTACACGAGTGGCGCCGCGGGCTACGCAGCCGAATGGGCGAACCAGCCTGCGCCAGACGACCTCTATGCGCGTCTCATGCAGTATTTCCGACCCCAGGGAAGGACGGTGGACATCGGCTGCGGATCGGGGCGCGACGTGGCGTGGCTGAACGCCCATGGCTACCCCACCGCGGGCTACGACGCGTCGGAGGGTCTGATCGCAAAGGCCGCCGCTGACCACCCGCAGTACGCCTTCGGTCTGGCCACGTTGCCTGAATTAAAGGGTGTGCCCGCCGCGAGCTTTGACAACGTCCTCTGCGAGACCGTGATCATGCATTTGCCTGTCGCGCAGATCGGCCCGGCCTGCCGCCGCCTCGTCGAACTGCTCGAGCCCGGCGGCGTGCTCTATCTAAGTTGGCGTATAACCGACGGCGACAGCGCGCGCGACTCGGCGGGACGTCTATATAGTGCCTTCGACCCGGCGCTCGTCACCGCCGCGCTCGAGGGCACGACCATCGCGCTCGACGAGGAGGCGGTCAACCGGTCCTCCGGCAAACGCGTTCAACGGATTGTCGCGATTCGCGCGTGAGCGCTGCCATGCATGGCGATCGGACAACGGGGAATTGGCGGGGAATAACAGCGCGCCATAGGCCAGGCGAGTGACAAATACGTGAACTTCTCGCTTGAAAAATGGTCTAAGGGACTCATGTAGGAAATATGTAAGGCGGAGCGCTAGCAAACGGTACGACCCTGAAGGCGGACAATGTGCCGCAAACACGACGATTCGGGTTGCCTCGCATGCCGTAACGCACTACCATACGCGGTCTTTCTGCATTGCACGAAAATCCAGGCTGCCACGTCGTCAGACGTTTGGCGCTCGCTTGGCGGGACCGGCATGCGCCCCCGCCCACTCCCCTGCAATTTCGTCATCGCCAGGACGCCACGCCGCTGGCGCGTGACCTTTTTTGCCCTTGTCGGGCTATCCCTTCGAGGAGAATGTATTGACAAGCCATGACCGGGACGACGCGCTCACCTCGTCTGCCCGCCCCGCACGCCGCTCGTCCAAAGACAAGACCGGCGATACGACGCCCATGGACGCAGGCTCGCAACTCGAAAAACGCCAGCATCAAATGCGGGCGCTCATCAAGCTCGGCCGTGAACGCGGTTATCTGACCCACGCGGACATCAACGACCATCTGCCCGACAACTTCGCGCAGACGGCCGCGCTGGAAACGATCGTCGCCACGTTCAACGACATGGGCGTGCAGGTGTACGAACAGGCGCCCGACGCCGACACGCTGCTCCTGAACGAAGATTCCCGCGCCGACCGGCAGGCCGACGACGAAGCCGACGAAGAAGTCGAAGTCGCGCTCTCGACCGTCGACTCCGAATTCGGCCGCACGACCGACCCGGTGCGCATGTACATGCGCGAAATGGGCTCGAGCGAGCTGCTCACGCGCGCCGGCGAAATCGAAGTGGCGAAGCGCATCGAAGACGGCCTCCAGGAAATGATCCAGGCGATCGCGGCATGCCCGTCGATCGTCGCGACCATCCTCGCCGACGCCGACCGCGTCGCGGCTGAAGCGATGCGCATCGACGAACTCGTCGACGGCATCGGCAGCGACGAAGCCGCGCAGGAACCCGCCACGGCGGCCGACGCAGATGCGAGCGAAGAAGTCGAAGTCCAGGCAGCGGAAGAAGAAGAGTCGGACGACTCGAGCGACGACGAAGACAGCGACGCCGACAACAGCAAGGCCAACGAAGCCCTGCTCGCGCAGCTGAAGGCAGACAGCCTCGCGATCTTCGCGCGCGTTCGCACGTTGTTCGAACAGATGGCCTGCACGTCGGACGCCAATGCGCGCGCCTCGGCTGCGGAAATGAAGATCTGTGCCGACATCCAGACGGAACTCGCGCCGATCCGCTTCACGGCTCGCACCATCGACCGCCTGTGCTCGCTGCTGCACGATCAGGTCGCGCAGATTCGCGCGATCGAGCGCAATGTGCTCTCCATCGTCGTCGATCGCTGCGGCATGCCGCGCGAAGCCTTCGTCGAGCAGTTCCCGGGCCACGAAACCGATCTGGACTGGGGCGTGCGCGCCGCAGCCGCGTCGAGCAAGTACGGTCCCTCGATCGAGCGCAGCCTGCCGGCTATCCAGGCAGAGCAGCGCAAGCTCGCCGAGATCGAAGCGGCTGCATCGCTGTCGCTGCAGCAGATCAAGGCGATCAATCGCCGCATGACCGTCGCCGAATCGAAGATGCGTCAGGCGAAGGGCGAGATGGTCAAGGCCAACCTGCGTCTCGTGATCTCGATCGCGAAGAAGTACGTGAACCGCGGCATGCAGTTCCTCGACCTGATCCAGGAAGGCAACATCGGCCTGATGAAGGCGGTGGACAAGTTCGAATATCGCCGCGGCTGGAAGTTCTCGACGTACGCGACGTGGTGGGTGCGTCAGGCCGTGACGCGCGCGCTCGCCGACCAGGCGCGCACGATCCGCGTGCCGGTGCACATGATCGAAACGATCAACAAGCTCAACCGCATTTCGCGCGAGATCCTGCAGCAAACGGGCATGGAAGCCCATCCGGCGGACCTCGCCGCGCGTATGGGCATGACCGAAGAGAAGGTGCGCGGCATCCTCAAGATCGCCAAGCAACCGGTCTCGCTCGAAAGCCCGGTGGGCGACGACGGCGACGCGACGCTCGGCGACATGATCGAGGACGCAGGTTCGGCCTCGCCGGCCGATGCCGCGATCCACGCGAACATGCGCGCTGCCATCGACGAGGCGCTCAAGGCGCTCTCGCCGCGCGAAGCGAAGGTGCTGCGCATGCGCTACGGCATCGACACGACCTCGGACCACACGCTCGAGGAAGTGGGCAAGCAGTTCGACGTGACGCGCGAGCGTATCCGCCAGATCGAAAGCAAGGCGATGCGCAAGCTGATGCACCCGAGCCGCGCCGACAAGCTGCGTCCGTTCCTGGAGCGCTAAGCGGTTTTATTGCTGCGCTCTCCGGAGCTGGATTGAAAAAAAGCCCGTCACCTTCCGGTGACGGGCTTTTTCTTTATGCGACGCAAGTGCCGGTCAGTCCGTGCCGTACTTCGGCGAGTGCGGACCGTAGAGCAGGCCCGTCGGCGGGCCCGCGTGCAACAGACGGTAGCTCGTGATACCGGCGATATCGTGGCTCTTGTCGGTGAGCGAATTCGCGATCTGCTTGACCGCCGCCATCACCAGCATGCCAATCAGGCCGCCGCCACTGCTGTTGTTGCCTTCGTTGCTGCTGGCGCTTGCCGCGCCTTGCCACAGCACCTTGCCGGTTTTCAGATCGACGAGTTTCGCCGTCGCCGTCACCACCGTCGCGCTGTCGATCACACGATATTGCGTCCCGAATTGCGTGATCTTCGAGTACACGACCGCGTCGGCGCCGAAGATCTCGCGCAACTTCTCCGGCGGGGTCTGCTGGATGTCGCCCGCCGTCGTCAGTCCATTCTGCTTGAACGTTTCTTCCATGACCGCGACCGGAATTACGTAGTAGCCCGCCTCGGCGAGCGGCATTGTCATCTGGGAGAGCATGCTGTTCGACGCATTCACATCCGTCGTCGCGTTGTCGGGCGGCAGTACGAGGATCGAGCGCGGACGCGCATTCTTGAACGCCGTGTAGTCGGCGTGCTTGACCGGCTGTGCACAGGCGGCCAGCAATGCGAGCGCAGACAGGGCCAGCCAGAGCTTGAGAGTTGAAAATCTGGTCATATCGGTGCGCTCGCTTATTGTTGTTTCGGTTTCTTCATGAGGAAGTCCATATAGGTCGACGACTCCGGGAAGAGGTGCTTCTCGGCGTCGAATTCCTGCATGGCTTGCGTGTCGTTGCCGACGTTCGCGTAGAGCAAGCCCAGTTGCGCATGGAATCCGGGCGGCGGCATGTTGCCCTTCGCGCGGATCTCCTGCAGCGACTTCTCGAGCGCATCGATCTGTTGCTGCGGCGCCTTCTCGCCCTTCAGGTAGTCGTAGACCTCAGGCTGATAGCCGCTCCACTGGTAGAGCGGCGGCGTGGTGTTCGCGCAGCCCGCGAGCAGCAGCGTTGCCGCCGTGATGGGCAGGCAGAGTCCCCGAAGCGTGCCGATGTATTTCATGAAAACCCCGTATGAGTAGTTGTTCTGATCTAGCGTGAAGCGCGGACGACGTGGGCGGTCAGTGAGCGGTGCGCAGCGCGCCCGCGTCGACCTGGTCGGCCAGATGGTTGACCGCTTCCTGGATCGCGAGCTCGAGCACCTTGCCATTGAGCGTCGAGTCGTAGCTCGCGGTGCCGCCAAAGCCAACGATCTCGCGGTTCGAAAGGCTGTACTCGCCCGCGCCCTGCGCCGACGCGACGACTTCCGAAGTCGTGGTATCGACAACGTTGATGCTCACCTTCGCGTAAGCGATCTGGTTTTTACCGCTGCCGAGAATGCCGAACAGTTGGTGATCGCCGACTTCCTTGCGACCGAACTCAGTGACGTCGCCGGTAATGACATAGTTGGCGCCCTTGATCGCCTGGGCTTTCTTGGTGAAGCCCGCTTCCTGGCGGATCTCGTCGAGGTTGTCGCGATCGAGCACGCTGAAGCGGCCGCTTTGCTGCATCGACGTGATCAGGATGGTCTTTGCCTGGCCGCCGAGGCGGTCGATGCCGTCGGAGAAGATGCCGCGCATGTAGCTCGAGCGATTGTCGAACTTGCCGACTGCGATCTGTACCGGCTTGCCGACGGCAGGGCGCTGCGCGCTGGCGACTGGCGGCACCGGCAGCGAGCGCGACGACTCCGTCGCGCATCCGCCAAGGGCCACGATGGCGACGGCGGCAAGGACCGCACCGCACGTTTTGGACGATTTCATGAATTCTCCTTGTTGTCAGGACAGAAACGGCTGGACAAGGGGAGATTGGCGAGATGCGGTACCAGACGGCGGCGGCGGCGTGCACGCGGAGCACGCAGGGCGTCCTCGCAAGCGTCGTTGCGGCGGAGATAGAGGGCGCAGTGCGTCGCTGCGCGCGCAGTCATTCCAGCGGTCGTGCATGTTTCTCGCTTCCCGCACGCGAGCGCATGCGTGGAAGCTCCCCGGTTCTTATTGGTGTAGCGTGTGGTCTTTAGTTGGTAGTTAATGACTACACACGCATGTATCGGCCGGGTTAGGGAGAAACTTTAGGAAAGCTGCAATTTAATGCGAATTGGATTTTTATTTGCGCGATTTCTGAGGCGTATTGACGCACGCATGAAATGCTATTCAAAGCGGTTTGGAGATTTTTGCTTTGGCTATCGACCGCGAATAAATCAGTCGCTGGGAATGATCGTCTTTTCTCGCGCCCAAACGCCAGAACCCCGGTGCTCTTTCGGAGACACCGGGGTTCTGGACGTTACAGCATAAGGAGCCTGACGATTACCTACTTTCACACGGGCAATCCGCACTATCATCGGCGTGGAGCTGTTTCACGGTCCTGTTCGGGATGGGAAGGGGTGGGACCAGCTCGCTATGGTCATCAGGCATGACGGGTTGCTGCGTCGCGGTGTTATCGCGCCACAGCCAATCGGGAAGAAGCGTAAAGAGTGTGCTGCTGAATTGGGGTTGTGTTGTTTCCGGCACAACACCGATCTCTCAACCTGTGCGTCCTGCCCACCCACGCGGGGCGGAGGCACACCTGTTATAGGATCAAGCCTTACGGGCAATTAGTATCAGTTAGCTTAACGCATTACTGCGCTTCCACACCTGACCTATCAACGTCCTGGTCTCGAACGACCCTTCAAGGGGCTCGAAGCCCCGGGGATATCTCATCTCAAGGCGAGTTTCCCGCTTAGATGCTTTCAGCGGTTATCTCTTCCGAACATAGCTACCCGGCGATGCC
>NZ_JAMBPS010000004.1:0-343940 GCF_024206515.1 Paraburkholderia sp. CNPSo 3281
GGCCAGACCCGCCGGGCCTTCGTCGCGATGGCGTTCAAGCCATTTGTAGCCGGTCTGGCGGCTGATGTTGAAACGCCGGCACAGCTCACTGAAGGGCAGGCTCTGTGCGGCTGCCAGACTGACGAATTCCTGTCTGAGGCTCATGGTGTCTTTTACATTCCAGGGCATGGATGGATTCGGGCGTTGGGTTGCCCAAAAGTGTCAACCATGTCCCCATACACCTGTCAATCATGTCTCCGGTCTGTACAGTCCCGGAAATAACCCAGTTGCTCGGTGAGGCGCGCGGGCAGGTAAATGAGCTTCGTAATACCGCCGACCATAATGGTGATCTTGTCGCCGGCATCGTCGGCGGCATGCGCGCCTTGAAGCGCCATGGCAAACAGCAGGCCACCAGCGAGTGCGGCTCGACGCAGCGCGCCAAAACTGGATTGCATTGATTGTCTCCGTCAGGATGGGCCGGCGGCGCGATGCTCGCCACCTCGATCGTTTCGGGGATTTTAGAGATTCAAACCCTTCCCGAAGCTTTCGCGGGTCACGCGGATTTATACGGGATTTCCATGAGCGGCGGCATTATTTATGCTTTTAATCATTCTGAATGAAAATGGCTTTTATTCAGGTTGACGGCCGAAGCGCAGTCGATTCCCACAGGATTCCTGATCGATTTCGCGCAAAGCAGCGAGACCCGGTTCACGGGTATCTGCCAGGGAGAGTTGCCAGCCGGGGCTCGCGCGGGCCTAGCGCGGCAGCGCGCCCTTCATGACGCGCACCACATCGTTGGGCTCGATGCTCGTTACGTCGGTCGGCCCGATGAGCGGGGAACACCTGAAGAAGTCGTTCTCCACGTACCGGGTTCTCGGGTCGATATCGTCGCTGAACAACGCGACGGTCGGCACGCCGGCTGCGTGCGCGATATGCAACAAGCCGCCGTCCGCGCCGACGAACAGCTTGCTCTGCCCGATGAGCGCATAGCATTCGTGGATCTTCAACTTGCCGACCAGCGAGTCGAGTTTCAAGTTCCTGAATGACAAGGCAGTGAGATCGTTGGCTTCCTTGAGCCCGTTGTCCGATCCGATCAGCACATATTGATAGCGCGACAACTCGGGATCGTCATCGAGCCGGGCAAGAACGTCGGCCCACTTGCCGTAGATACGGTTCGACTCCCTGCCGCCAACCGAAATCGCAATTCTGCCGGCCCACGCTTGCGCCGGAAAATCCTGGCTTTGCGGCACATCGAGAATTAGCCGCGAGTTTCTGTACAGCGCAGCTTCTTCGATCCCGGAATTCAGAATCTTGTTAAACGAGTAGTAGCTGAACTGAATGTGGTTGAAATTGCGGCCCGCATACCATCCAATCAAGCTCGTAAATCTCGCTTGGCCGGCATAGCGGATTTTCTCTTTAATGACTCGAATGCCGAGCTTGTTCAGAATAATGAAATCGTATTCGCCGAAATCGATTTCACGGTAATCCGTATAGACTTTCGAAAAATATCGGTCGTGGCGGAAAAGCTCAGCCAGAGAAGGATCGAGCACCACGTCCAGCTTGTACGACGTGCCGCTGAGGAGCGCGCGCCCGGACAGGTCCATCAACGCGTCGCCGAGGTTGTTGACGCCGCTGTAGAACAACAGGATCCGGGCGCCCGGACGCAACTGTGCAGATTCCGTATACAGACCCAGCTGCCGGTTCAACGAAAGGATCGACCACTTATGCAACTGCTTCTTCAGAAGCGAAAGTTTTTTATAAGCAGAAAGGCTCTCGACCTCATCCTGGACGATTTCCGGATGGGGAACGCGAAGACTCTTGCTGATAAAACCGCGGACCGTATCGACTTTCATTGTTTATTCAGCAGGAGCCCTGTCCAGCCCATCCGTAACCTTTGACCGAGCAGCTATTATGCCACCCGGCGCGAAGGTCACAGAACGCGCTGGACGGCCCGGGCGGAGTCTGTGATGTCCTGGCCGAAACCGGCGACCGTGTTGCAGCCCGCCAAAGCGGCCAGTGCGCCGATCATCGATACCACCACCAGAATCCGTCCGATCATGTTCAACTTCCCCTAAGCTCGATTTTTGATTGTTGCGCGGGCGGCCGCTTGTAGCCACTAGCCCGCGGAATCCAGCCCCATTTGAGTCGGCCGGAATTTCGTATTCTGCCTGTGCCGTGTCCGCGCGTGAAAAAAAGGCGGCGGCTGCGGTTGCGCGCGGAGGCATTGCGCCGCCCGCGCGGGAAAGCTTACACGTGTAAGGCGCGCCGATCCGGCATATCGTGCGAGCCGGTCAGCCGGAACATCGAAACGGAGCCCTTGAGGTCGTTCGCCTGAGCGGCGAGCGCACTTGCCGCCGCCGCGGCCTGCTCCACGAGCGCCGCGTTCTGCTGCGTGACCTCGTCCATCTGCGTGACGGCCTGGCCGACCTGGCCGATGCCCTTGCTTTGCTCCTCCGACGCGGCCGTGATCTCGCTGATGACATCGGTCACGCGCCGGATTTCCTGCGTGATGACGCGCATCTTTTCGCCGGCCTCCTGCACGTGAGCCACGCCCGCATGCGAGCGTTCGACCGATTCGTGAATCAGTTCCTTGATTTCCTTCGACGCCGCCGACGAACGCTGCGCGAGCGAACGCACCTCCGAAGCCACCACGGCGAAGCCGCGCCCCTGCTCGCCGGCGCGCGCCGCTTCGACGGCCGCATTGAGCGCGAGAATATTCGTCTGGAACGCGATGCTCTCGATAATGCCGACGATGCTCGCGATGCGATCCGAACTGGCGTTGATGTCCTCCATGGTCTGCACGACGCGCGAGACCACGGCGCCCCCTTGCTCCGCGGCTTCGGCGGCTTGCGCGGCGAGTTGATTCGCCTCGCGGGCGCTGTCGGCGTTCTGCGAAACCGTGGACGTCAGTTGGTCCATACTCGCCGCCGTTTGCGCGAGCGACGCGGCCTGCTCTTCCGTGCGCTGCGAGAGGTCCTGATTGCCGGCGGCAATTTCGTTGGTCGCGGTGGCGATGGAGTCAGCCGAATGCTTGATCGTGTCGATGGTCTGCGTAAGCTGCTCCTGCATGCGCTTCATCGAAAACAGCAGGCTCGAACGGTCTTCCGCTGCGATCTCCACTACGGCGGTCAAGTCGTTGTTGGCAATGCGGTTGGCGATTTGCGCCGCGTAGGCGGGCTCGCCGCCCAGCGAGCGCAGGATGCCCCGGTTCACCACCGCCACGATCGCCGAGAGCGCCAGCGCGATCACCGCCAGAATGCCGAGGCTCCAATAGAGCGTCACGCGGAACGCCGCGTCGATATCGTCGACGTAAAGACCCGTCGTGAGAATCCAGTCCCACGGCTGATAGCTCACGCTATAGGAGATTTTCGGCGCAACGTCGTCCGAGCCGACGCGCTTGAAGGAATAGGACACGAAGCCCTGGCCTTCCTGCTTGATGACGGCAACAATTTCCTTGAACAGATAAACGCCGTTCGAATCCTGAAAGTCACCCACGTTCTTGCCGACCAGGTGCGGGCTCGCGGCATTCATCAGCAGCACGTACTGCGAATTCATAATGCCGAAGTAGCCACCCTCGCCATACTTCATGTTCTTGACGGCTTCCATCGCGCGCTTCTGGGCGTCTTCTTGCGACAACGTGCCGGCATTGGCGCGCTCGCCGTATGACTTCACCACGGCGAGCGCGATTTCCGAGGCGTGCTTTAAATCCGCCTTGCGCTCTTCGAGGCGCGTTGCCCGCATCTGCCACGCGTCATAAATCGATACGCCTGCGAGACACACGAGGCTCAGGATCAGCGGCAACCAAAGCCTTTGCACAAATGAAAGCTTCATCAGTCTGTCGTTTTCTAATATTTTGAGGAGCGTGCCTGAGCAAGCGGCACCCCGCCTTCGCCGGCACGCATTGCGAGAGTTACTGCGTATACGGCGCCGGCTGCGTCCGCATTAGAGACAGATGACGCAACAAGCTCTTGCGAAAATCGATGCATGCGAAACAGTGCCGCTCAATGCGCCCGTGCTTCACGACAGGTGTAAGGGTTTCCGCGGCCGACTCAAACCCGACGAAACGGACGAAGAACGCGAGGTGCGCGACGCGCTGCGCTGCGTGCTCCGCCTCGCTCGCGGCACGCCGGGAACGCACCCGGCGTGGCGGCGGCAGACGGATTTCGAACTCGACGCATTCGTCGTAATCCACGGCACTTGCGTGCGAACGCAAGCTGCCGGCGGGTATTATTGAACAGTTGAAATCGCTGCAGTGCAAACTGCGCGGGCGTCGCCATTGATCCGCCAGTTTCAGGCCAATTCGACGCCTTGCGACACGTAACACAACCACGCACCACAACGGGCCCTCTCGTCAATGCGCATTTTTGGAATCAGTCTTTACGTCATCATTGCGCTGCTCTTCGCAGTGCATGCCATCCGCAACCAGCAGAACATGTACTGGCTGCTGATCCTGTTTCTTTTCCCCGGCCTCGGCAGCCTCGTCTACTTCTTCGTCATCTATCTGCCGAGCCTGCGCCAGTCGCGCGGGGCGAGGGCGACAGGCCGGGCCATCTCGCAACTGGTCGACCCCAACCGCGCCGTGCGCGAAGCGCGCAACGATTTCGACCGCGCGCCGACCGTTGCGCACCGCATGCGCCTGGGCGCGGCGCTGCTCGACGCGGGCAACGCCGCCGAAGCGCTGGAGCACTACCAGGCGGCGGCCACTGGGCCGTTCGCATCCGATCCCGCCTTGCTCGAGGGCCTCGCGCGCGCGCAGTTCGCCAACGGCAATGCCGCGGCCACGCAGGAGACGCTGGAGAAGCTGTTCGCCGTCCAGCCTGTCGCCCGCCAGCAACCGGATCCCTCCTTGCTGTACGCCCGGGCGCTCGCTGCGAATGGCGCAGCGGGCACGCGCGCCGCGTTCGAAGCCGCGCTCTCGTGCGCGAGCGACGCCGCCCCGCGTTGCCTCTTCGCCGACTGGCTGGCAAAGCAGCCCGGCGACGCCGACCGCCAGCGCTCGCGCGAGCTTTATGCCGAGATCGTGCACGACGCGAAGCACTGGCCGCGCCACGCCCGCGAGCACAATAGCGAGTGGCTGCAACGGGCTCAGGCCGCGTTGAGCCGATAGCGCGAACCTTCCCGCGAGGAGCCGCCGTGCGAGAAACCACCGTCAAGTTCAAACGCGGCATGGTCACCGGGCTCTTCTCGTTTTTCGCGCTGATCTGCGTGCACCCGTTCACGGCCCGCTACCCATCGCCAGTCACCGCCGCGTTTGCCGGCGGCGCTTGCGCATTCGTCGGCACGCAACTGGGGAGCTGGTTATACCGGCCGTGACACGAACGCGGCGCAATCACATGCGCGCGCACATGCGCCGGTAGGTGGCCGGCGTCATGCGGTACGCGCGGCGAAACCAGCGGCCGAGATGGCTCTGGTCGGCGAAACCCACTTCCGCTGCGACCCGGGCCGGCGTGTGGCCCGCCGCCAGCAGCCTGCGCGCGGCGCGCAGGCGCAAGCGCACCAGGTACGCATGGGGCGACGTGCCGAACTCGCGCTGGAACAGGCGCGTCAGACGAAACCGGTCGATGCCCGAGCTATCGACGAGTTCGTCGAGCCCGATGTTCGCGCCCATGTGCTCGTGCAGCAGGTCTCGAACGCGGGCAAGCGCGGGCGAAGCGGAGGGCGCCGCCGCGGTCGTATCGAGCAGATGGCCGCCCAGGCGCTCCAGCAAGCGGTCGAGCGCCTCGTCGCGCGCGAGCCGGCCTTCCTCGCCATATAGCGCAAGAAACGCACGGCGGATCGCCTCGGTCAGGCGCGGGTCGTCAACGAGCGTCTGGCCGAAAGCGGCCGCCACGCCGCCCAGTCCCGCGATGTTGAGCCTGCGCGCCGCACGCTCTACCCACGGCTGCGGCAGGTACAACATCGCATAGGTGAAGCCGCCCGGCTCGGGCGCGTGGCCGTCGTGCAGCGCGCCCGGCTCGATCAGGATCGCCCGGCCCGGCACGCTCGTATGCAGCGACCGGTGACACTGAAAGCGCTGCACCCCCTGCTCCGTATAGCCGATCAACATGTCGTCGTGATCGTGGGGGTCGTAGGCGTGGCCGCTGAAATGCGCCCGCAAACTTTCGATGCCCGTCTGCGCATCGCGCCGCGCGACGAGCCAGTGATCGTTCCGGCCCTCAGACACCGTGGCGTTCGTCATGGCCAGCCTCGCTCCTCGTTCCCGGTTCCTTTCTCAAGGGCACGAGTGTACGCCAGCCATGCGTGGAAGACAGAGCGTGGCCTCGGCGTCGGCAGGGCCCGCTCGACCGGGTTCAGTCGTCGAACTCGCCGGCCTGCAGCGCTTCGTCGAAATCCGTGATCCACGGGGCGAAGTGGTCGGTGTCGTAGGTGGCCGTCTTGCCGTTGGCGATCCGCGTGACAGACACCTGCCGGATCGCCGCGCGCTCGCCGCCGACGGCCGTTTTCTCGTGGTCCGAGATCCGGAACTCGCGCAGGTCGAGCCCCCGGCTCGCGAGCACAGCCTTGATGTCTTCCTGTTCGTCCCAGGAAAACTCCGCGAAGTCGTGGGCTGTCATGTTCGTCTCCTCCAGGGCGTCATCAGGGACTGCCTGGCGCAACGGGCAATCCCTCGGCCTTCCAGCGCAACATGCCGCCAGCGAGATTGGCCACCTTGCCGAAGCCCGCCTTGGTCAGCAATACGCTTGCCTGCGCGGAGCGCACGCCGGAGCGGCACACCGCCACGACCGGCCGATCGCGATCGAGCTCGTCGATGCGGGCCATCAGTTGCGAAAGCGGCACCAGTTTCGCATCGGGCAGATGGCCGAGATGGTCGATGAACTCGGGCGCCTCGCGCACGTCGACGATCTGCAGCGTCGCCGCATGCTCCAGCAGCGCCATGGGCTCGATTTCCCATACGCCGCTAAAGCGCAGCGTGAGCGGCGCCCAGTCGGGCGTTTCCTGGATCGGCGCGTCGCCTTCGGGCTTGCCGCAGCGCAGGTTGGCGGGCACCGCGACGGCCATCTGCTTGGGGTGAGGCAAATTCAGGTTGTGCATGTAGCCCGCGAAGTCGCCGAGATCGACGTCGCCGCCCAGGCGCGGATTGAAGCGGCGCTCCTCCGCCACGCTCGTGACCGTGATGCCGCGATAGTCGTGCGCCGGGTAGAGCAGGCAGTCGTCGGGCAGCGAGAGGATCTGCTCGCGCACGGAAGTGAACAGCTGTTCCGCGCTCCCGCCCTGAAAATCGGTGCGGCCGCAGCCGCGTATCAGCAGGCTATCGCCGGTAAAGGCCATGCTCGCGTCGTCGAGCACGTAGGTCAGGCAGCCGCTGGTGTGGCCGGGCGTGGCGCGCACTTCCAGATACCGCTTGCCGAAGGCGATGCGATCGCCGTGCCGCAGCGGACGGTTCACGCCCTCGGCGCCTACCGCTTCGGCGAGCGCGATCTGGCTGCCGCTGCGCTCGCGCAAGCGCCACGCGCCCGTGACATGATCGGCGTGCACATGGGTATCGAGCGTCGCCTGCAGGCGCAGGCCCAGTTCCTGCAGCAGCGCGAGGTCGCGCGGCACCTGCTCGTATACGGGATCGATCAGCAGCGCCTCGCCGCTTTCGGGGTCGCCGAGCAGGTAGGTATAGGTGGACGATACGGGGTCGAAAAGCTGGCGAAAGATCATCGCGGCTCTCTGTCCTGGCAAACGCGTGGTTCGCTTTGCAGTATGCCGCATCCGGTTTCGGCCCGGCTGCTCGACGTGCGCGAACTAGCCGCGTTTGTTCGGAAACGAACGAACGAAAGAATCGAAAATGGAAGAAAGCCCTCCGTCAGCCGTTTATCACATATCCCGGCGGGGCTTTTACAAGGACTGAAATCATGACCAGAATCTTGTTGTGCGCCATGGCTTGCTTTCTGCCCATTGCGGTGTTCGCGGAAGCGCCGAAAGTGGCCAACGGCATGGTCGTCGACGATGACGGCATGACGCTCTATACGTTCGACAAGGATACGGTACAAGGGAAAAGCGCCTGCGCCGGCGCGTGCGCCACCATGTGGCCGGCCGCGCTCGCCGACCCCTACGACAAGGCCAGCGGCGACTGGGGGCTCATCGCTTCCGAAGACGCGAAGCATCAATGGACCTACAAGGGCCACCCCCTCTATCGCTACTCGAAGGACACGCACGCCGGCCAGATGAACGGCGACGGCTTCAAAGGTATGTGGCACACCGTGAAGCCCTGACATTATTTCGGTTAGCTAATCGATTGACATGACCCGGCCCGCCCCGTGCTTCGGAGCGAGCCGTGGGTCGTGACGTTGCGTTGCTGTCGATCAGTCACCCGTGCGCAACGTCCAGACCGTTGCCGAATTGGTGTTGTCGTCTACGGCGGCAAACTGCGAGTGGTGCGCGCTGTTCATGCCAAATGCGAGCCCGAACGCGGAACCCGCCGTGGGATCGACCGACATCTGCGCGACGAATTGGCCTTCCACGGTGAATTCGACAATTTCGCTGGGCTGTTGCGGATCGGCGTTCACGGCGTCGCCGTTGGCCGTGACGAGATGCCCGTTGGGGGCGAGCGCAAGGGCAAGCGGTCCGTGCAGGTGGGTATTGTCCTGATAGATCAGCCTCCCCACTCCGCCGCTATGATTCGCACCCGCCGCGCCGTAGACGGCGAACACCGCGTTGTCGCCCGTCGAGGCGACGTACAGCACGTCGTGTTGGCCGTCATAGGCGAGCCCCGTCGGGCCAACGACCAGAGCAGCCGGATCGGTGCGATGCAGATAGCCCGAAGCGACGATCGTCGAGGACGGCAACTCCGTCACGCCGTTCTCGCCGATCGCAAGGTCGATCCGCGCGACGGTGCCGTTGAGCACGTCCGAGGCGAAGACCTTCACGACCTGGCCGCCGTCGATCACGGTGAGGTCCCAGGGGCCGTCGAGCAGCCGCGCATCTTTCAGTTCCTTGACGAGCCGGCCCTGCGGATTGATGACGAGAAGCGAGCCCGGCGCGATGACGTTCTTGCCGTCGGTGGTCGGCACGTTGCCCACCAGCACGAAGCCGCTTCTCAACACGGCGAGCGCCGTCGTGAGACCGAGGTGCGCTCCCTGGAAGAACGTCACCGGCTGGCCATTCGGAACGAGCTTCACGATCGTCGTGCCGGTGCCCTGCAGATTCGATTGCGCATTGAAGTTGGACACCACTACGTCGCCGGGTTTGAGCGTGCTCCATGAGGGCACGCCGAACGGTACGAATGCAATGCCGTACGGATTGACGTCGCCATTGGACGGCACGGTCGACGAAGTCGCGAACGCCGGCGGCAGGATCGCCTGCAGGTCGTCGGCGCGGACCGTTCCCAGCGAAAGGGCGAAGAGCCCGGCGCCCAACGCCACGTGACGCAGCCGCGGCCCGAGCGCGGCCCGGTTCCTGCCGAAGTAGGAACGACATGCAGACAACGAGCGAGAAGCTTTCATCTGACACCTCCTTCTCGCGGGGACGGTCCGGAACGCCAGGACGACTCGCGCGGCCAGTGAACGCACCATGCTTCGCGCGCCCCGCGTCCTGCGTAAACGATCCAGCAGCGAGGCTATTCCGCTGCGCGCGCTTCAACGTTTCGCCGTTCCGGTTTGCGCTTTCGGTGCAACCACAGGCGCCGCCAACTGCTCCACCAGAAAGTCCACGAACGCCCGCACCCGCGACGTCAAATAACGTGCATGCGGATACAGCAGAATGAACGGCCGGGTACGCCCGCCTTCCTCGCGCAGCACTTCCACGAGCCTGCCCTCGCGCAGGTCGTCCGCCACCACGAAGCGATACGTCTGGAACAGCCCCGCCCCCGCGCGCGCGAGCGTCACGCCGGCGAGCGCGTCGCCCGACGTTCCGTAACTTCCGCTCGTGATCACATCGCCATCTTCATTGGCATTGCCGTCGAATGTCCACGCAAGATGGCGCCCACTACTTGGCAGTTCGAACTGTATGCATTCGTGCGACTGTAGATCCGCCACAGACTTGGGTACGCCGGCGCGCTTCAGATAGGCGGGCGTGGCCACCACCACCATCTCCGCGTCTTCCAGCTTGCGCGCCACCAGGTTGGAATCGGCCGGCGCGCGGCCGCGAATCGCCAGATCGAAGCCTTCGTCCGCGAAGTCGATGTTGCGGTTGCTCAGATGCGTGTCGACCTGCACCTCCGGATAGCGCTCGCGAAACGCCGGCAAGAGCGGCAGCACGCGATAGTGCCCGTAGGGCGTGGGCATGCTGATGCGCAGCACGCCAGCCGGCGTGGTCTGCTCGCCCGTGACTTCGCGTTCGGCGTCCACGAGTTGCGAGAGCGCCTGGCGGCACTGTTCGAAGTAGCGCCGCCCCGCATCGGTCAGGCGGATCTGGCGCGTCGTGCGCACGAACAGGCGCACGCCGAGCCGCTCTTCGAGCCGCGCCACGGATCGGCTCACCGCGGCGGGCGTGACGCTCGCCGCATTGGCCGCCAGCGTGAAGCTGCCCAGCTCCGCCGCCTGGCAGAACAGTTCAATGCTGCCCAGCAGCAGATCGTCGAATTTGCGTTGCATGCCCGTTTTCTCCTGATTGCTCCTGTTCGCGCCCGGTGCTTTGGTTCTATCCTGAAGCGTCCCACATGAGGCGAATGCTCATCACCACTGGAGGAGAACATCGTGTCCGTCGAACAACAAAAACTTGCCGATCTCGGTCTCGCGCTGCCCGACTCACCGCAACCGCTCGGCGAAAAGGCCGGGCACGCGCGCTCCGCGTTTTCGCACCCGCGACTGCCCCTCGATTTGCCCGTCGAACTCGTGGTGATCGCGCAGATTCTGCCTGCCTGAAGCCGCCTTTCCCGCCACGTAAAGGCACATCGGCACGCGCAGCCATCGCGCGTGCCGATGTTCCCGTTTGCGTCGATCAAATGCCGCTCAAGCCCACACCGACTGCAACCGTGCGATGCTCTCGCGCGTCTCGCGCTCCAGTTGCGCCACCAGTTCC
Organism: Paraburkholderia sp. CNPSo 3281; assembly: GCF_024206515.1. NCBI lineage: Bacteria > Pseudomonadati > Pseudomonadota > Betaproteobacteria > Burkholderiales > Burkholderiaceae > Paraburkholderia > Paraburkholderia sp. CNPSo 3281. The sequence goes on from NZ_JAMBPS010000004.1 coordinate 10,927, forward strand.
GCCGCCGGCAATGCGCGCGCGAGCGGCGCCGCCTGGCCCGCCCACTGCGCGCCGTAGCCGGATTCGCCCTTGGCCTTCGCAGCGGCGATCAGCGCCTTGCCCGCGTCGTACGTGATCGGATACGACGGAACGCGCGGCGCCTTGGGGTCCTCGCCAAGCGCGGTAAAGCGGTTGACGATGCTGCGCGCAAGGCGCCCCGAGATCGCCGAAGTGAACGTGGTGTGGCGCGCGGCGTCGCCGAGCAAGGCGGCGCGATAGCCTTCGTCCGCGGCGCTCTCGGGACAGGCCACGAACGCCGTGCCCAGTTGCGCCGCCTGCGCGCCCAGCGCGAGCGCGGCCGCAATGCCCGCGCCGTCCATGATGCCGCCCGCCGCGATCACGGGCACGTCGAATTCGCTGACCAGCAGGCGCGTGAGCGCGAACGTGCCGAGGCCGTCGTCGCGGGCATTCTGATCGAACACGCCGCGATGGCCGCCCGCCTCCACACCCTGCGCGACGATCGCATCCACGCCCGCCTCGACCGCCGCGGCCGCTTCATCGAGATTCGTTGCGCTCGCAAACAAATGGATGCCCGCGTGCTTGAGTTCGGCGATCACCGCATCGGGCGGCAGGCCGAAATGGAAGCTCACCACCGCCGGCTTCTCTTCCAGCAGCATGGTCTGCATGGCCCTGTCCACGACAAAGCTCGTGTAGATCTCCGAAAGCGACGCAGGCGGCTTCGCGCCGTATTGCTCGAACACCGGCGCGAGCCAGTCGAGCCACGCGCGCTCCACGGCCGCGTCGGGCGTGGCCGGGCGATGGCAGAACACGTTGATGTTGAACGGCCTGGCCGTCAGCTCGCGCGTCTGGTGGATCGCGCGGCGCGCGTTCTCCGCGTTCATCGCGGCCACGCCCAGCGAGCCCAGCGCGCCCGCATTCGACACGGCGGCGGCCAGCGCCGGCGTGGTGGTGCCCGCCATGGGCGCCTGAATGATCGGCTTCTGAATGCCAAGCGAGCGCAGCAACGCCCGTTCGTCCACTTGAGTGCTCATGTTGCGTTCCCTCCGGATGCGTTCCAGTTTCAAGCGTGAGCGCGGCGCTGCGCCCAGTGCGCGAGTCCACCGCATGCGACCAGCAGCGCGCCGGTCGCGAAGAACACGGCGTGCAGGCCGAAGTGAACGCCGATCACGCCGCCGATCACCGGGCCCACCACCTGGCCGCTGAATTGCGCCGATTGCAGATAGCCGAGCATGCGACCCGTTTTGCTTTCGTCTACCGATTGCCGCGCGAGCTTGCCGATGGAAGGCAAGAGTCCCGCGAGCGTCATGCCCATCACCACGCGCAGGCCCGCGAGCTGCCACCAGTGTGTGACGAACGCTTGCGGCACCATCGCGAGCCCCGTGAGCACGAGGCAAACGACGATCACGTGCCAGCTCCCGAAGCGGTCGGCCAGTGCGCCCAGGCGCGCCGCCGTGAGCATGCTGCCAAGCGCCGAGCATGCCATGACCACGCCCGCCACGCGCGCGAGATGCGCCGCGCCCACGCCCAGACTGCCGATATACACGGTGATGACGGGTTCGATCGACATGTTGGCGAGCAGCACCATCATCGCGGTCACGAGCAGCGCGGCCACCACCGCATAGTCGGGGCGGCGCGCGGCGCTGCCCGAACCCGCCGCCGCGTTGCGTGCGTGGGATTTCGCGTCGCTTTCTGGATGAAACTCTTCCTTCACCACGAAGATGGTCAAGAGCGCCGCCACGGCGATCATCGCGCCGCCGGCGAAAAAGGTGCCGCGAATGCCGATCCAGCCAGGCAGCACGCCGCCCACCAGCGGCCCGATGAGATTGCCCGCGAGCGCGCCGGTGGAAAGAATGCCGAGCGCCCAGCCCGCCCGCTCGCGCGGCGCCTGGGTGCCGACCATCACCGTGGAAGCCGACGCATAGCCACCTACGAGGCCGGCGATCAGACGCAGCGCGACGAGCTCGTACACATTGTGCGCCACGCCGATCAACGACATCACCACGGCCATGCCGATGGCCGCGCGCACCAGCATGGGCTTGCGGCCATAGCGGTCGGCGAGACGCCCCCAGATCGGCGCGGTGAGCGCCGTGCCGAGGAAGGTCGCGCCGAACGCCACGCCCGACCACTGGATCACGGCGGACTGCGAGGTCACGCCGAGCTGCCGCACGTACAGCGGCAGAAACGGCAGCAGCATGCTGAGGCTCACGAGCGTGGTGAACGAGCCGATCACGCACACGACCAGATTGCGCTGCCAGTACTGCGCGTTGCGCTCCGAATAGCCGCGCGGCTGCGGCTTTGTCTGTCGCAGCGCTGCCGCGGGAGAAGAAACGGTGGTATTCACTTGGCCCCCAACGCAGAGAAGAGATCGACGAAGAGCGCGAGCACGAGCGCCGCGGCGCCGATCGCGAAGAGCACGAGGTAGTTGCCGCCGCTCGACGAGAACACGAACGACAGGCCGTAGGCGGCAACCGCCTGCATCACGGCGAAGCTCGTCGTGGCGCGGCTCCACGCGCCCTTCACGGCGGACGGATGATGCGCGAGCAGCTCGTTCACGCGGCCGAGCACCAGCGGCACGATGCCGGGCGTGAAGGCGCCCACCAGCACGGCGGAGACCATGAGCCCCGCCGGGCCGAACAGGCCGAGCGCCGGAATCGCGACCGCCACGGCCTGCACCAGATACGCGGCGCGCAGCGCCGGACCGAAGCCCGCGCGGTCGGCGAGGTGCCCCGCCGCGAGCGGACCGACGATCGCGCCGATGCCGTACAGCACCCAGAACTCGGCGCCCGCATCCACGCCGCGGCCCAACCCGCGCGCCACATAGTCGACGAGGAAGATCATGTGCGGCACGAGCCCCACGGCATTCAACCCATATTCTGCGTAGAGCGCGCGCAGCTTCGCGCGGGGGTATGCCTTGGCATGTTCAAAGCGCGAGGGCGCGTGAGCGTGCGCCGGCGCGCCGTGCTCGGGCCAGCCGTTCCACGCGACGGCCGTGAGCAGCAGCGAGACGACGGCAAGTCCTAGCCACGTGGTCGTCAGGCCCTGGCGCAGCAGAATCGGCACGATCGTGCCCGAGGCGGCAATGCCGAGCCCGATGCCCGTGAAGATGCCGCCGCTCGCAAAGCCGCGGCGCGCCGCCGGCACGTGCGCGAGGATCGTGGGGGCGGCGAGCACCATCAGCGCGCCGCCCGAGAGGCCCGAGGCGAAGCGCCAGACGAAGAACCAGAGGAACGAAACGGGCACCGCGCAGGCGACGAAGGCGAGGGTGGCGAGCAGCATCATCGCGCGCAGCACGGTGGCGGGCTTGGCGGCGCGAACCATCGCGCCCGCGAGCAGCGCACCGGCCAGATAGCCGCCCAGGTTGGCGGCGCCGAGGTAAGCGGCCGTCGAGGCGGGGAACCAGTGTGCGCCGATGATGGCGGGCAACAGCGGCGTATAGGCGAAACGCGCGAGACCAATGCCGATGAGGCTCGCGCTGGCCCCGGCGAGCGTGCCCCGCCAGACGTTGTAGGTCGCAGGCGCGGACGGATTCGAGACGGCTTGATGCATGGCGACTCCCGGGAGCGGATGCTATGAAGCACCCGCTGAACATGGGAGCCAGTCTAGGTTAGATCGCGCGGCGAGAGAATCGCCGCGACATGGAAGTCATTCTTCCGTGCCTCGAACGGATGGCGAATGTCGCTCAATCGGCGTCGGTAATGCGCCGGGCCTGCTCGAAGTACGCACGCAGCCGGGGCGCGGCGAAATCGACGAAACTGCGCACCTTGGGCACCGAAAGGCGCCCGTGCGGCGTAACCAGGTTGGCGGGTAGCGGCCCATGCTCGCTGTCGCGCAGCACGATCCTGAGCCGGCCCGCTTCGACCTCTTCGGCCACGTGATAGGAAAAGAGCCGCGTGACGCCATGCCCGGCCACGGCCGAAGCCCGCGCCGCGCGTATCGTATTCACGATGAAGCGCGGCGAGAACTGCACCACCTGGGGCAGCGCGGTCTGGCGCGCCGCCGGGAAGCTCCACGAGTCGAGTCCGAAATGGGTCATCGAAATGATCGGGTGACTCGCGAGATCGGCGGGCGTCTCGATGGCCGGATGCGTGGCGAGATAGCCGGGCGAGGCCACCACCACGCGCCGCACCTCGCCCACCGGAATGGCGACTAGCGTCGAATCCTGCAGATGCGCGATGCGCAACGCCACGTCGATGCCCTCGTCGATGAGGCTCGCGGGGCGGTCGAGCAGATGCAGGCGGATCGACACCTCGGGGTTGCGCTCGATGAACTCCTCGATCATCGGGCGTAGCACCTCCTCGCCCACAGCCACCGCCGCCGTTACGCCCAGCAGCCCGCGCGGCGCGGAACGCTCGTCGGCGGCGAGCAGGTCGGCTTCTTCGAGGTCGGCGAGAATGCGCCGGCACGCCAGCGCATAGCGCTCGCCCGCCTCGCTCAGGCGGATCGTGCGTGTCGTGCGGTACAGGAGCGGCGTGCCGGTGTGCGCCTCGAGGAACGCAATGGCCCGGCTCACCGCCGCGGGCGAGCGGCCCAGCCGGCGGCCCGCGCCCGCGAGACTCCCCTCGTCGAGCGTGGCGACGAAAACCTTCATGGCGTCGATTCGGTCCATTGGGCGTTTTTTGCTGGTGGTCGCTTCGCTTTGTGAATTCCGCGTCGCTCTTCGGAGTGATAGCCGGCACTTTCGCGTCTGCCAGACTTTGTATCACGAACCCGCACGCGTGGGTTCACGCGTTCAAGCAGCCCGCGACTCGCCACAATTCTCGTGATAAGACGCGGGAGACCGCTCAGGACCGACCGCGCACACGAGCGCATCATTGAACTCCGCGATCGAAGCCATGCTGACCATCGCGCACGCTACTGCTGCGTTCATTTCTGCGGCATCTGCTTCTTGAGACACCGAGGCGGACGCGATAACGTCGCCCGTTCCCTGTCCGCCGTTTCACGGCATTTCCGCAGTCACCATGTATCGCTACAACGAATTCGACAAGGCCTTCGTGGCGAGCCGCGCGGCGCAGTTCCGCAATCAGATCGAGCGCTGGCAGCAAGGCAAGCTGAGCGAGGACGCATTTCGTCCACTGCGCCTGCAGAACGGCTGGTACGTGCAGCGGCACGCGCCCATGCTGCGCGTGGCGGTCCCTTATGGCGAACTGTCGAGCGAGCAGCTTCGCGTGCTCGCTCGCGTGGCCCGCGAGTACGACGAGCCCGAGGCCGAGGTGTACCGCCGCGCGCTCGAGGCGCAGCGCAAGCTCGGCACCGGGCGCCTGCCCACGCACCACGCCCACTTTACGACACGCACCAACGTTCAGTTCAACTGGATACCGCTTTCGAAGGCGGCAGACGTGATGGACCTGCTTGCGACGGTCGACATGCACGGCATCCAGACGAGCGGCAACTGCATCCGCAACATTTCGTGCGACGAGCGCGCGGGTGTCGCGCCCGACGAGATCGCAGACCCGCGCCCGTTCGCCGAAATCATGCGCCAGTGGACCACGCTGCACCCGGAGTTCGCCTTCCTGCCACGCAAATTCAAAATCGCGATCACCGGCGCGACCGACGACCGTGCGGCGACGGGCTGGCATGACGTCGGCCTGCGCCTCGTGCGCGACGAACAGGGTAAGTTGGGGTTTCGCGTGACCGTGGGCGGCGGCATGGGTCGAACGCCTATGATCGGCACGCTGATGCGTGAGTTCCTGCCGTGGCGGCACATCATGAACTACATCGAGGCCGTGGTACGTGTGTACAACCAGTACGGCCGCCGCGACAACAAGTACAAGGCGCGCATCAAGATCCTCGTGAAGGCCGAGGGCCAGCGCTTCGTCGACGAAGTCGAGGAAGAGTTCCGGCAGATCGTCGACATCGACGGCGGGCCGCACACGATCGAGCAGGCCGAGTTCGAGCGGGTCAGCCGTTGCTTTATCGAACCGCCGAAGCTCGACACGGCACGCACCGCCGATACGCATGCCAGCGCCATGCTCGAGGCCACGGCCGCGAGCACGCCGCCACTCCGGCGCTGGCTCGAACGCAACGTCGCGGCGCACAGGGACCCGTCTCTGCGCATCGTCACGCTCTCGTTCAAGCGCGTGCTGCAGGCGCCCGGTGATGCATCCGCCGATCAGCTCGAACGCGTGGCGGATCTCGTCGATCGCTTCTCCGCGGGCGAGGCGCGTGTCACGCACACGCAGAACATCGTGTTGCCGTGGGTTCACGCCGACGATCTGCTCGCCCTGTGGCAGGCGGCATCCGCGACTGGCCTCGCAAGCGCGAACGTGCACCTGCTCACCGACATGATCGCCTGCCCCGGCGGAGACTTCTGCGCGCTCGCCAATGCACGGTCGCTGCCGGTCGCGCAAAGCATCATGGAACGCTACCAGGACCTCGATGAACTAAACGATATCGGCGAGATCGACCTGCATATCAGCGGCTGCATCAACTCGTGCGGCCACCACCATAGCGGGCACATCGGCATACTCGGTGTCGACAAGGACGGCGCGGAGTGGTACCAGGTGACGCTCGGCGGCTCGGACGGGGCGGTGCGCAGCGGCGATGCGCGTCCTGGCAAAGTGATCGGCCCGTCTTTCTCGGCGCAGGAAGTGCCCGAGGTCATCGACGCCTTGATCGGTGCTTACGTCGCGCTGCGCGAACCGCGCGGCGCATGCAACGAGACGTTCATCGAAACGGTGCGCCGCGTTGGGCTCGAACCGTTCAAGGCGGCCGCCGATGTGGTTCGAGCCACGACGGAGGGCACGGCATGAAAACCGCCTCACGCATACGTCTTCTGGACGCTCAAGATCATGCCGGCAATGTTTCGGCATCCACCTTGATCCTCCCGAACGATGCCGATCCGCTTGCCTACGCCATCGAAATCGCAGCTGCGTCGCGCGTGGAGCTTCAATTCCCGTCGTTCACCGATGGGCGCGCCTATAGCCAGGCCTACCTGATCAGGCGGCGGCTCGGCTTCGAAGGCGACCTGCGCGCGACGGGCGAGGTGCTCGTCGACCAGTTGCTGCAGATGGAGCGCATGGGATTTTCGAGCGCCGTGTTAGGCGCCGAAGTCTCCATGACGGACGCGCTTCGCCAGCTTGACCGCTTCCCCGCGTTTTATCAGGGTGATGCCCTGCGCGAGGCGCCGTGGCGCGGGAAGGCGTTGGACTGACCGCCTACAGTCGTATGGCGTTTGAGCGCGCGGACGCCCTGTTGCGTCCCGCGAGCAGCCAGATCAGCGCGGCGACCGCCAGCGCGAGGCAACCGGCGACGTCCAGCGCCGCGGCGAACCCTGTGCTGAAGCCGGCCGGAGCGATCGATGCGATCTCCAGACGGATATCGGGGGCGACACGCGCAAGCGCGTGGCCCAGGTCGCCCGCGAGCAGATTCGACATGAACAGCGGATCAATACTCGCGCTCGCCGATCCGTGACTTGCGATTGCAGCATCGATCGCTGCGCGCGTGCGCGTGGCGAGCACAGCGCCCAGCACGCCGACCGACGTGACGATTGCCGTGAAGCGCGTCGTCGTGCTGATGCCCGACGCCATGCCGGTGCGATGCGAGGGCACGCACGCCATGATGGCTTTCTGCGTGTCGCCATTCAGCACGCCTGCCCCGAGGCCCGTCACGATCATGCCGAGCGCGACCCTGCCGTACTCGCCTGAAGGCGCGACAGCGGCGGTAAGCAGATTGCCGGCGCCGACGAGACAGAGGCCAGCCTGGAGCGTCGACGTGGCGCCGTCGAGGCGCCGCCCGATGCGTGCGCCCAGATACGGGCCAACGATCATGGAGAGCGCGAATGGGAGCATCCCGATGCCGGCGCGCACAGGCGTCCATTCGAACGCGTTTTGCAGATACAGCGGCAGGAACGTCATCATCACCTGGGCACAGGCTGCGTAGCCAAACATGCCGAGCACCGCAGCGACGAAACGGGCCTGCGAGAACAGCGACAAATCGATGACCGCATGCGCGAGCCGCTTTTCGACCGCGATGAAGCACCCGATCAACAGCACGCATGCGCCAAAGCGCGAACCGGTGGCCACGCTGTACCAACCGTTGTCCTGCGCGCCGATCAACGCCCAGATTCCGCTCGCGAGCCCGATGCCGAACAGCAGGCTTCCCGCAAAATCGACGCGTTGTGCGTGCGGATTGCGGGACTCCGTTACCTCACGCTGCGCGCAGAAGACCAGGACGGCGCATACGGGCAGATTGAGCAGGAAAATCCACCGCCAGCCGACCCATTGCGTGATTACACCGCCGACGAGCGGCGCGACGGTGGTCGAGATGCCCATCGTCATGCCCCAGATCGCCCATGCCCGGGCGCGCTCGCGCGGGCCGTGGAACGCGTTGGCGATCACTGCGAGCGCCGCCGTCAACAGCATCGCAGCGCCCACGCCCTTCACCGCGCGGAAGACATTCAACGACGTCACGCTGGGCGCCAGCCCGCAGCCAAGCGATGCAAGCGCGAAGACCAGCAGGCCAAGCACCAGCATCTTCTTGCGCCCATAGCGGTCCGCGAGTCCGCCCATTGGCAGCAGACACGATGCGAACGACACCATGTATGCGCTCACGACCCATTCGACGTCGGCGAATCCCGCGTGGAACGAACGCGCGATCGACGGCAGCGAGACCGCGACGATGTTCGTGTCCAGCGAGATCAGCGCGCAGGTCGCAGATGCCGTGGCAAGCAGGAAGCCCGCAGACCGCGGCTCGATATCGAGTCCTGGATCTTCGACAACCGCTTCCCCAACCGCTTCAATACTCCGTTCGTTCCCCATGCGCGCTCCTCAAGCGAATTTTGCAGACCTGATGCTAGCGCGCGCTGTGTTGTCTATCGATAGCAGATAAAATCACGTTTATTCATTCGTGGATGAATACGATGACACTGGAACTCCGTCACCTGCGCTGCATACTCGCGGTCGCCCGGCATCTGCATTTCGCACGCGCGGCCGAAGAGTTGGGGATTGCGCCGCCTTCGCTCACCAAGCAGATTCAGGACGCCGAGCGCCTGCTTCAGTTCCGGCTGTTCCACCGCACCCGCCGTTCCGTGTCGCTGACCACTGCAGGAGAGGCTTATATTCCTCGCGCCACCGCCGCGCTTGCGCAGCTCGACGAGGCGCACGAGCACGGGCTGCTGGCCGAGCGCGGACAGGTAGGGCGCATCCAGATCGGCTACGTCGCCTCGGCGGTATTTGCAGGCATCATGCGCAGGACCTTGACGCAATTTCGCGACCTGCATCCCCGGATCGACGTACAGCTTTCGGAAATCCCAATGGACGATATCCCGGCGCGACTCGTCGGCCGGCAACTCGACGTTGCCTACGTCAGACCCCCGATGTCCTGGCCCGAAGCGTTGCAAGCCAGCCGCGTGCATCAGGACGAATTCGTCGTCGCACTGCCGGAAGACTCCCCGCTGGCTGCACAGAAAGCCATTGCGCCGCAGCAGTTGCGCAACGCGCGGTTCGCGGTGCCCGAGCAGGAATTCGGCACACTTGAAGTGGCGCGGCGTGGACGCTTTTCGCCTCAGGTCGAGTTGCGGCCGGGCCCGCTGGTCGCAGTCGTTGCGAGCGTGTCGCTCGGTAATACGGTGGCAATCGTTCCCGGCTCGCTATGCACATGCGTCACGCTGCCGGGCGTCGTCTACCGGCCACTGGGCGGCAAGCCCATTCCTTCGGAAATCGCCCTGCTTTACCGCCGGCACGAGCGCTCCCGTGCAGTGCGCGCATTCCTGCAATACGCACGCACTGAAGCCGCGCGCATAGAGATCGGTCAGTGACCGTCGAGCCCGCTCTGCAAAGCGGGGAATAACGCGGGCGCAACAGCAAGCATCGCGGTGTGTCTCGCATGCACTATCGCACCCGGCGTGGCGCTCGTAACCCGTACCAGGAGAAGGAACAGGAGCAACAGCCAACGACCTGGTCTTGTAAGTCAAACGATCTACACTGCAATTCAGCACAACCGAATAGATCGGCCAGCCGTTGCGGACTGATCGTATCCCGTTTGCCTTGATCATGCGGAGTCGGTGCGTGCTGTCCTTCTGTCTGGAGGTGGCCATGAAAAAGGAGAGGAAGACTGCACGGCAGATTCTGTCCGTGATCTCCCGTGAGGTTGTTTCGGTCAGCCCCGATGACACGGTGCTCGCGGCGCTGCATTTAATGGCGGATAAGGATGTGACGACCGTGCTGGTGCTGCAGGGCAGCAAGCTTGCCGGTATCCTGTCCCAGCGCGACTACGCCCGCAAGGTCGAACTGCTCGGCCGCGACGCCGCCAACACCAGCGTTGGCGAGATCATGACCACCGAGGTGTTTTACGTGACACCCGACCACACTTGCGATCAGTGCCTCGCGTCGATGCATACCAGGCGGATCCGGCACCTGCCGGTCATCGAGTCCGGGCGCGTCATCGGCGTGCTTTCCAGCAGCGACCTCCTGGAAGAACTTTTTCAGGAGGACGAGCATTTCATCACGCTCCTCGAGCATGACATGCTCTATCTGACGATCGATACTGGCGGCGCCTATTAGACCGCGCCCAGATCACGCGAGGTATAGCTGAGAACACGCAACCAGGCGCGACGGCTCCTTTGCAGGGTGTCCCTCCCGCAAGCGCGGCACAGCAAACTCGGCGCGATGCCATGCGCCTGAACCGCAGCGGCGACGGCCAGGAACGGGGACTGATTCGTCTTATCAACCCATATCTGTGACGGTTTCCAGCAAATGAGCCTTCGCGCGCAATTCGAGGCGGAAGGCACAGGCAGCGCAGTGTCGCGCCAGTTGATGCGAGTTGCGGGATTTAGCGTCTGAGTCCCCCGTAACCCAGGAAGATGGGTCGAGCGCACTTGCCTTCCCGGCTCAACGCCTGCCCGACCTCTTCGGTCGTATAGCCCTTCAGCACGAACGAGAGCACGCTAGCCTTGTCGTGCGCCGTACCGGTGAGGCGCGCGCCCGCCACCGGCGCGAGCACGCTCGTTGCATACGCAAACAGGTCGTGCTCGTACAGTCGTGGAGAGCTTCGCACGGATCCATTTGAATCCCAAGCCGTGATCGACTTCGATCGAATGCTTTTCAACTCGGCTATCGCTGTGGACTACGCGAAAGCGTTAAAATCTGCGCTTCCCCTTTTGCGGCAAAAGATCACTCATGAAGTGCCTCACCCTCTCGCCGGTCCTCACTGCCCTCGCTGCCATGGCGCTGGCCGCCACGCCCGCCCTTGCCCAGACGTCGTCGGGCGCTTCGAATTCGAAGCGCGACTGCGCAATCGGTTATGTGACGGGCGTTGCAGGCTCGGCGCCAAGCGTGCGCGACTATCTGGCCACGCCGGAGCGCGACCGCATTCGCTACCTGAAGGACAACGAGATTCAATGCAAGATCGCCGACGACGACAGCCACGCCTCCGGCTGCACCGGCGTCACGCTATTGAAGAACGAGAAGGTGAGCGTGTACGACGATAGCGACCCTGCCACCACCGCCATCGTCGTGCGCGTCGAACTCGATCGCGGCACCTACCCGGTGATCATCGTCGCGCCCAAAAACGAGGTGAAGTGCGACGAGTGAGCGGCACGTAGTTAGCCAGGGCGTTAGCGCGAGCTACGCTCGCACGCCGCGATATCCGCCTCAGTCACGCCCGCCATGCGCGCGGCATCGACGATCTGCGACCAGCTCGTCGCATCCACGGGAATGCCGTCTGCCTCGCGCGCGCGCCGCGTCGCGTCCTCGCGCTCGCCGGGCAGCAGGATCTCATCGACTCCCGCTGCGCGCCGCGTGGCCTTTAGCCATTCGACGAACGCGAGCGCTTCCTGCTCGCGCGAGGGCGCGTCGAACGCCGCCGGATCGACGATCACCGACGTCATGCAATTGACGATCGCGTGCGTGGAGACGATGGTTTGCTCGCGCGTCGTGAAGCCGCCTGAGAGCGCGCCCGCCAGAATCTCGCACATCGCGGCGAGCCCCGAACCCTTGTGGCCCGCCACTGCGCCGCCGAATGCGCGCAGCGCGCCGTGCTGGGTATCGCTGAACAGCGCGCCCGGATCGCGCGTGGGGCGGCCGTCGCTGTCGATCAGCGCATCGGCGGGCACATCCACGCCCTTGTTGTAGGCCACGCGCACCTTCCCCGCCGCAATCGCGCTCGTGGCGAAGTCGAGCACCAGCGGCGAGCGCCCCTCGAGCGGAAACGCCGCGCAAAACGGATTGGTGCCGAAGCGCCGGTCGATGCCGCCGAACGGCGCGACGAGCGGATCACCCGCGACGTTGACGAAGTGGAACGACACGAGCCCGGCGCGCGCACATTGCTCCGCCCAGTGCCCGATACGTCCGATGTGATGCGCATTGCGCAGGCCGAGCGCACACACGCCGAGCGACTTCGCGCGCTCGATGCCGTGCTCCATCGCCTCGAACGCCGTGACTTGCCCGAAGCCGCGCCCGGCTTCGATCGTGAGCACCGCACCCGCGTCGCGCACGACCTGCGCGTGCGCGTTCAGTTTGAGCTCGCCTTCGCGGCACGACAGCATATAGCGCGGAATCATGCCCACGCCGTGCGAGTCGTGCCCGGCGAGGTTGGCTTCGACGAGATGATCGGCAACCAGCGTCGCCTCGCGCGGCTCGCTGCCCGCCGCGCGCCAGATGGCAACGACGAAGGCATGCAGCGCGCGAGCCTCGATAACGACTTCTGAACCCTTTGCAGCAGTGGCATTCGACATGTCCATGACCCTGTGTATGGCAGCGGAGTAAGAGGCGGCGCTTTCTTGCTTACGTGCGCGTCGCGTAAGCCGGTTGGTCGACGCCGCTGGCCTCGGGCGCCTGGAGCGGCTCGACGCGACCGACAATCAAAAGATAGCTCACCGCGCCGAGCACGCAAAATCCGCCAGCGACAACGAGCGGAATCGTGAAAGAGCCACGCGTGAGCTGCAGCATCACGCCGGTAAACGTCGTCAGCGCGATGCCTGCGAGATTCGACGCGAAGTTCTGGATGCCCGCCAGCGAGGCGACGTGCCGCGGCGTGGGCGCGACGTCGGCAGGCAGCGACCAGATGCTGGCTGCCGCGGCCGCGAGGCTCCCATAAGCAATCGCGAAGAGTGCGAGCATTACATAGATATCCTGCACAACGCCAGTGAGCGTGATCACGGACGAAAGCAGCATGCCGCCGACAATGCAAGTCTTGCGTGCGGCAGTCAGGCTCCAGCCGCGCTTCACGAGCGTATCGGAAAGCCAGCCGCCTAGCCAGCCGCCGGGTATCGAGGCAATGGCGGGCAAGGTGCCGAGCGTACCGAGCGACTTGAGCGAGAAACCGCGCGCCTCGACGAGATAGCTCGGGAACCACGTAATAAAGAAGTAAATGACGAAGTTCAGGCAGAAGAAGCCGAGCATCATGCCCCACACGGTGCGGTAGCGGAACAACGCGCTCCAGCGTATCGAAGCGGCGGCCGGCGCGGGGGCGCGCGGCTGATCGAGTGCGGCCCGCGCCTCGGGTTCCCGATACATCACGACCCAGCCCACGATCCACACGAGCCCAAGCGCGCCGGTAATCACAAACGACGCCTTCCAGCCCCACGCGGTCATGATCGCGGCGACGAGCGGCAGCGAGAGTGCGGAGCCCACCCGCGAGCCGCTGTCGAAGATACTCGTGGCGAGCGCGCGTTCGTCGCGCGAGAACCACTGGCTCACGAGCTTCGCGCACGATGGATATGCCCCCGCCTCGCCCGCGCCGAGCATGAGCCGGCAGCCGAACATCGCCGCGAAGCTGCCCGCCACTGCGGTGGCCGCGGTGAACACCGACCACCAGCCCACGGCGAACGGCAACGCGATGCGCGCGCCGGCCCGGTCGACGAACCAGCCATACGGCAGCTGCATCACGGCGTAAGTCCAGAAGAAGCCGCTGAGCAGCAGCCCCATGGCGGCGGGACCAATGCCGAGGTCCTTCATGATGTGCGGCGCCGCCACCGCAAGATTGGCGCGGTCGATGTAGTTGACCGCAATCGCCAGAAAGCAGAAGAAAATGACCAGCCAGCGCGATTTTTCCTTCATGGAAAGCACTCCTTCTGAATGTGGTGTCGTCTCTCCAGTGAGTGGCGGCGCCTGTCCGAATCGCTCCCGCGCTACATGACCGCCCCCAGATGCCAGGGCACGAATTCATTCTGGCCGTAGCCGTGCAGCTCGCTCTTCGTGCGCTGCCCGGAGGCCGTCGCGAGCATCAGTTCGAAGATCGCGGCGCCGGCCTCGTCCACGCTTTGCTCGCCGTCCAGGATGCGGCCGCAGTTCAGGTCGATGTCTTCTTCCTGGCGTCGCCACAGCGCGCTGTTCGTGCCGAGCTTGAGCGACGGCGAAGGCGCGCAGCCGTAGGCCGAGCCGCGGCCCGTCGTGAAGCAGATCAGGTTGGCGCCGCCCGCCACCTGGCCGGTGGCGGACACCGGGTCGTAGCCGGGCGTATCCATGAACACGAGCCCCTGCGCGCGCACGGGCTGCGCATACTCGTAGGTTTCGACGAGCCGCGTCGTGCCGCCTTTCGCCACCGCGCCGAGCGACTTTTCGAGAATGGTCGTGAGACCGCCTGCCTTGTTGCCGGCAGAAGGGTTGTTGTTCATGTTGGCTTCCATGCGCGCGCAATACGCTTCCCACCAGCGGATGCGCGCCACCAGCTTTTCGCCCACTTCGCGCGACACCGCGCGCCGGGTGAGCAGATGCTCGGCCCCGTAGATTTCGGGCGTTTCAGAGAGGATCGCCGTGCCGCCGTGCGTGACGAGCCGGTCCACGGCCGCGCCGAGCGCCGGGTTCGCGGAAATGCCGGAGTAGCCGTCCGAGCCGCCGCATTGCAAGCCGACCATGAGATGACGCGCATCGACAGGCTCGCGCGTCACGCGGTTCGCATCGGCCAGCAGCGCGCGCACCTGTTCGATGCCCGCTGCCACCGTGCGCGCGGTGCCGCCCGTCTGCTGGATCGTCATGGTCGAAAGGCGCGCGCCGCGCTCGAGCTGCTCGGCTTCCACGAGACCGTCGATCTGGTTCGTCTCGCAGCCGAGTCCGACGATCAGCACCGCATAAAAATTGGCGTGCCGTGCATAACCCGCGAGCGTGCGGCGCAACACCGTGATCGGCTCGCCCTCGGCCGCGAGCGCACAGCCTTCGCCGTGGGTGAGCGCCACCACGCCATCCACGTTGGGGAAGGCTTCCAGCGCTTCGGGGTGGATGTCGCGACGGAAGTGATCGGCTATCGCGCGGGCGACCGTGGCCGAGCAGTTCACAGACGTCAGGATGCCTATGTAGTTACGCGTCGCGACGCGGCCGTCCGCGCGCCGAATGCCGAGGAATGTGGCAGGTTGCGCAGCGGCCGCCGTGTCGTGCGCGTCCACGCCGAATGCGTAGTCGCGCTCGAAATCGCCCATCGAGAGATTCTGGGTATGCACGTGTTCGCCGCGACGGATCGGCCGGCTCGCAAAGCCGATGATCTGCCCGTAGCGGCGCACCGGTTCGCCTGGCTCGATATCGCGCAGCGCGACTTTGTGGCCAGGCGGAATCATGCCCGCGACCGTATGGTCGCCATAGAGTGTCGAGCCGGGCATCAACTGTCCGCGCGCGATGGCAACGTCGTCGCGCCGGTCGAGGAGAATGAGCGCGGCCGAAAGCGAGGCGGGGTCGAGAAGCGTCATTGCCGGTCTCCGTGGGAAGCGCCGCGCACGCCAACATAAAGCGAGTACAGCGACGTGCTGGCTGCAATGAAAAGGCGATTGCGATTCGGGCCGCCGAACACGAGATTCGCGACCGTCTCCGGCACGAGGATCTTGCCGAGCCGCGTGCCGTCGGGCGCATAGCAGTGGATGCCGTCGCCCGCGCTCGTCCAGACGTTACCGTGCTCGTCCACGCGCATGCCGTCGGGCACGCCAGGCGACACCTCGGCGAAGACCCGGCCGTTGTGCAACCCGCCTTGCGCGTCCACGTCGAATACGCGGATGTGGTGCGGGCCGCTCTCGATATGCGACGCGCCCGAGTCGGCCACATAGAGCCGCAATTCATCGGGCGAGAATGCGAGCCCGTTGGGCTTCATGAAGTCGTCGGCCACGCGCTGCACCGCGCCGGTAGCGGGCGCCACGCGATACACGTGGCATGCGCCGATTTCGCTCGGCGCACGAAAGCCCTCATAGTCGCCGAGAATGCCGTAGTCGGGGTCGGTGAACCAGATCGAGCCGTCCGAATGCACGATCACGTCGTTGGGCGAATTCAGCCGATGCCCTTCGTAGCGGTCGGCAATGACGGTGATGCGCCCGTCGTGCTCCGTGCGCGTGACGCGGCGCGTGCCGTGCTCGCAGGTCACGAGCCGGCATTCGCGGTCGAGTGTGTTGCCGTTGCTGAAATTCGAGTTCGCGCGGAACACGCCCGTGCCGATGCCGGGCACCCAGCGCATCATCCGGTTGTTGGGAATGTCGCTCCAGACAAGAAAGTCGCCGGCGGGAAACCATACCGGTCCTTCCGCCCACATGCAGCCGCCCGCGAGCTTCTCGAACTGTGCGTTGGGCTGCAGCAGCATGCGAAAGCGCGCATCGTGGATTTCGTATTCGTGGGGATTCATCGTTCCGGCCTCGTACCGTCAGGGTCAGGTCACGGCGACGCGCGTGACCGATCGCTCACTGCCGCGCCGGTTTATTAAATACTAGTTGAATAGGCCTGTGAAGATTTTCTTCAAGCGCCTGGAATGTGGATTACCCGTGTTTACCCGCGAGCCTGCATGGCAATCAGGTCTTGTCGAACACCTGGTCCAGGTCGTAGACGAGCAGGAACACGCAGCCCGTGTCGCTATGAAATCCTGCGTCGACAGTGCCCTGCCCGGCGACGCCAACGTATCCCGCCGCGAGCCGTCGGCCGTTTTGCACGGCCTCGCCTTCGAGCATGTAGATGAACTCGGGGCCCGTATGGCGGTGATCAGGGAACGTTGCCCCTGCAGCGAACCGGACCAGTTGCATCGCGCGGCCGTCTGCCTTGCCGAGGTTCTTGACCTCGACGCCGGGTGCGTAGCGGGAGGACACCCATGGCAGGCTCGCTGAATCGATGCATGAAAAGCCCGACGCGAGCGACGGGTCGTTTGCCATGACGGGGCCCCTTGTGTGCGCTGTTGCGCGCTATTGCGCCTTCTGGTCGGCAGCGGCAAGCATGGCGTCGGCAATGCGAGACTCGCCGCTCGATTTGAGCGCTTCGCCCGCGCCGCGAATATCGCGCTCTTCCTTGTTCTGACTGAGCTTGCTCTTGCCGACCAGACGCGTGATCTCGATCTCCACGCCGACTATCGCCTTGACGAGCGTATCCGTGTAGTCCTTCGGCGCGTCGGCCATCTTCCAGGGCTTGGGCTGCGTGGCTTCGTGCGTGCGCGTCAGGCGGCCAATCACGCCGCGCACGTAGCGCTCGTCGTCGAGAATCCTGATGCGCCCGTGAGCATGGACCACGACGTAATTCCAGGTCGGCACCTGCTTGTGCGCCTCGTGCTTGCTCGGATACCAGTTCGGCGAAATATACGCGTCGCCCGCGCGGAAGATCACGAGCACTTCGTCGCCGTTCGCCACGTCCTGCCAAACCGGGTTGGCCCGCGCGACGTGCGCGCGCAGGACGCCCAACTCGCCTTCACCCGCCGCGAGTTCAAAGGGAATGTGATTGGCATCGAGCCCGCTTTTGCCCTGCGTGACCAAGGTGCCGAACGGATGTTGGGCGATGCAGTCGTGCAGGACGTCCTTGCGGTTTTCGGCGAAATGGGCTGGTACGTACATGCGTTTGACCCTGCTCGTAAGGTGATGGGTTAGCGCGGCCGATGCCGCCACAGACCGGAGTCTGCCTCAAAAGTGGTTTATTCTATAGATCCAGTTTATTCAAACTCCAGTGAACCAGAATCATGCCGAGAACCGCGCAGGCCGCAGAGATGCCATCGTTCGGCACGCTGGACCGGGAGGCCGGCAACCTCAGCCGCCAGGTGGCCGAGGGGCTGCGCGAAGCGGTGCGCAAAGGCGATCTGCGGCCCGCCGATGCGCTGCCTTCCACGCGCGCGCTCGCCGCTTCGCTCCAGGTGGCGCGCGGCACGGTGGTCGAGGCCTACGAGCAGCTGATAGCCGAGGGCTTTCTTGAATCGAAAGCCGGAGCCGGTACCCGCGTGGCGCTCGCGCTGGCCGAGCCGCCGCCCGCGCGCGAGCCCCGCGTCGCTTCATCGCAGGTGGCCCAAGCCGGGCTGCCGGAACGCGCCGAAGCGTTCGCCAGGATCGGACGCGAGTTCAAGCCGCTTCCTCCGGTGCCGTTTGCCATTTCGGTGCCAACGGGTATGACCGCGCCCGGCGACATCTGGCGCCGGCTCGGCAACCGTTTGCGCGCGCGGGGCCCGGCCTCGCCGACCGGCTACGCCGACCCGCAAGGCGCCCTGGCGCTGCGCGAAGCGATTGCCGATTATGTGCGCAAGTCCCGCTCGGTGCGCTGCGAAGCGGATCAGGTCATCGTGACGAGCGGCACCCAGCAGGGGCTCTTTCTCGCAAGCCAGGTGCTGCTGGGGCCGCGCGACCAGGCATGGGTCGAGAACCCGGCCTACCGTGGCGTCACCGCCATCCTCGAAAGCCTGCCGTACCGCGACGCCATGGTGCGCGTGAGCGTGGACGCCGAGGGTCTCGACGTCGAGGCCGGCATTCGCATGGCGCCGAAGGCGCGCGTGGCATTCGTCACGCCCTCGCATCAATATCCGCTCGGCATGCCGCTGAGCATGGCGCGGCGCGCGGCGTTGCTCGCGTGGGCGCGCTCGGCGCATGGCTGGGTCGTCGAAGACGACTACGACAGCGAACTGCGCTACGAGGGCTATCCGTTTCCGGCGCTGCAGGGCCTCGCGCCCGATCGCGTGGTGTATCTCGGCACCTTCAGCAAGATCCTGTTTCCCTCATTGCGGCTTGGCTATGTAATCGTGCCGCCCCATCTCGTGGATGCGTTCTGCGGCGCGCGCGTGCTCATGGACCGCCATCCGCCGACGGCCGACCAACACGTGCTCGCCGCCTTCATGACCGAGGGGCACCTCGAGCGACACGTCCGCAAGGTTCGCAACGTCTACGCCGAGCAGCGGCTCAGCCTGATCGAAACGCTCGAAGCGCTCTTGCCCCGTGAGCTGGCCTGGATCGAGCCCGGTGATCAGGGCATGCATCTCGTGCTCTGGCTCGCCGCGAGGCTGGACGATCACCAGATCGTGCGGCTCGCGGCGAACGAGGGGATCGCAGTGCGGGCAGCGTCGCCCATGTTCGCCAAGGGCACCGCGCGCCCAGGGCTCATCCTCGGCTTTGGCGGCTTTAGCAGCGCGCAAATGAAAGCGGCCGCGCAGCGCCTCGCCGCCGTGATCGCCGCGGCGGCGAAATGAAGCGAGGCTAAGCGCTTCGGGCTACTGGATATCGCTGCGACTTGCTCAGTTCGATAGCGAGGAAGTCGACAAACGCCCGAATGCGCGTGGAAAGCTGGTGCCGCTGCGCATACACGGCGTAGATGTCCGCGCCCGGCGTTTCATACTCGGGCAGCACGACCACGAGCCGCCCGTCCGCCAGATATTCGTTGATGTCCCATTCTGCGCGCATCAAAATGCCGTGCCCGTC
Source organism: Paraburkholderia sp. CNPSo 3281 (assembly GCF_024206515.1). Lineage (NCBI taxonomy): Bacteria > Pseudomonadati > Pseudomonadota > Betaproteobacteria > Burkholderiales > Burkholderiaceae > Paraburkholderia > Paraburkholderia sp. CNPSo 3281. Next base: position 30,482 of record NZ_JAMBPS010000004.1, read on the forward strand.
CAGTGCCCACTTCACGGCAATCTCGCCGTCGTTGGTCGTGAGATTGCCATTGATGCGGACTGCTTCCGATTTGCGCGCGCTGCCGCGCTCGTTCGACAGCCGCCATACGCCATAGGCTTCGTCGCCCTGGCGAATGCTGATGCAGTTGTGCTTCGCGAGGTCGTGCGGCGTGGCGGGCGTGCCCCGGCTCGCGAGATAGGCCGGCGAAGCGCAGAGCAAACGCCGGTTCGCCGCGAGACGCCGCGCGATCACGCGCGTATCGGGCGGCTCGCCGAAGCGGATGCAGACATCGTATGAATCTTCCGTGAGCGGCGGCGGCATGACCGAGAGCTGAAGCTGCACGGAAACCTGCGGATACTGCACGACGAAACGCGAAAGCGCCGGCCCGATATGACTGCGTCCAAAGCCGAGCGTCGCGTTCACGCGCAACAACCCCTTGGGATGCTTCTTCGAGCCGCCCAGCAGTTCGCCCAGCTCGTCGATCTCGTCGAGAATGCGGCGCGCGTGCTCCAGGTACACCTCGCCTTCGGGCGTCAGCATCATGCGGCGGGTCGTGCGGTTCACGAGCGGCACCCCGGCGCGCTCCTCCATTTGCGCGAGCCGCTTGCTCACGGCAGCGGGCGTGAGGCCCAGCTCGCGCGCGGCGGCGCTCAGGCTGCCCGAGGACGCGAGCGTCGAGAAAAAGCCCAGATCGGCGGGCTGAACGGTGTCGGTCACGGTCGCCACTTGTGAATTCAAGTTAAGGATGCTTTGAGTCTAGCACCGGTTTTTGAACCGGGAGTTCGATAAAGTGAACCCACACTGGCCACACTTCACAGGAACGAGACATGAAGACCTATCGCATCGCAACCATTCCCGGCGACGGCATCGGCAAGGAAGTCGTGCCCGCGGGCAAGGAGGTGCTGGAAGCGCTGCGAAAACCACCCAGCGCTTCGCGTTCGAATTCGAAAACTTCGACTGGGGCGCCGACTACTACCGCCAGCACGGCGTGATGATGCCGGCCGACGGGCTCGACGCCATCCGCAACAAGGACGCCATTCTGTTCGGCTCCGCGGGCGACCCCGACGTGCCCGACCACATCACGCTCTGGGGCCTGCGCCTGAAGATCTGCCAGGGCCTCGATCAGTACGCGAACGTGCGGCCCACGCGCATCCTGCCCGGCATCGACGCGCCTTTGAAGCGCTGCAAGCCCGAAGACCTGAACTGGGTGATCGTGCGCGAGAACTCAGAAGGCGAGTATTCGGGCGTGGGCGGCCGCGTCCACCAGGGTCATCCGCTCGAAGCCGCAACCGATGTGTCGATCCTCACGCGCGCCGGTGTCGAGCGCATCCTGCGCTTTGCGTTCCGCCTTGCGCAGTCGCGCCCCCGCAAGCTGCTCACGGTCATCACCAAAAGCAACGCGCAACGCCACGCCATGGTGATGTGGGACGAGATCGCGCAGCAGATTTCGCAGGAGTTCCCGGACGTGAAGTGGGACAAGGAGCTGGTGGACGCCGCCACGGCGCGCATGGTCAACCGCCCGGCTTCGCTCGATACGATCGTCGCGACCAACCTGCACGCGGATATTCTCAGCGACCTCGCCGCCGCGCTCGCGGGCAGCCTGGGCATTGCGCCGACCGGCAACATCGACCCCGAGCGGCGTTATCCGTCGATGTTCGAGCCGATCCACGGTTCGGCCTTCGACATCATGGGCAAGGGGCTCGCCAATCCGATCGGCACGTTCTGGTCGGTGGTGATGCTGCTCGATCACCTCGGCGAGACCGAAGCCGCCGCTCATGTGATGCAGGCCATCGAGACCGTGACCGCCAACCCCGCGCTGCACACGGGCGACCTGGGCGGCAAGGCGACCACCGCGCAGGTCACGGCCGCGGTGTGCGAACTCGTCGGGAAGGCGGCCGTCGCTGCCTGAACGCTAGCGTGCCGTAAAAAAATCCGACAACGGGGGCGTGACACAAAAAATACCCGCACCCCCCCGCCAAAACCCTCTAAGGAGGAGACGCGTGAATTCGGATACCGAAGCAATCGTTACGCACAAGCTCATGTGGCGCATCATCCCGTGTATGTCGTTGGTGCGACGCTCGCGCTTTCCGCGGTCGTTACGCTGATGCTGAGCCGCAAGGCGAGCCAGCCGGTAATGGCGCAAGTGAGGCACGATCACTGAAGGGGCAGGCTCTCGCGCGGCGGCGGCTGCGTCGTCGTCGCGCGGGCGGCCAGCGAACGCCGGCGGCGTGCGTCAGACCTTGCGCCCCAACCGCACCGCCACCACGCACGCCGCCAGCGAGATCAACGAGACCATCAGCACGGTCCATTCCACCGGCACGTAGCTTTCGCGTAGGGCCCAGATCGCCGCGCCCGCTATCGGCGCGATGCCTTTGGCGATGTTCGCGGGCGTCGAGAGCAGGCCGCTCACCGCGCCATAGCCTTCGCTCCACAGCAGCGCCTGCACGATCGTCCCGCGCAGGATCGTCATCATGCCGTTGACGCCGCCGTAGACGATGGCGAACAGCATCAACCACGCAGCCGACCTCCCCGCACACATCAGGATCACGACGGAGCACGGGAAGGCCGTCGTCACCACGATGGCGACGAGCCCCGGTCGAGCGCGACTGCCGACGGCAAACCACACGACGCGTGCGAGCACCTGCGCCGGCCCGATCGCCGCCATGGTGACGATAACCGTGGCGCCCGCAACGGCACGCTCGCGCATCAACGGGATCAGATGGAACGTCAGCACCACGAACGTGGAGTAGTACGCCGTGAAGCAAACGGCCAACGCCCAGAACACGGGCGAGCGCAAGGCATTGCGCGCCGATGCACGGCTGACCTCCCGCGCGCTTTTTCGCCTCGCGACGTCCTCGCCCGGCTCGCCGCGATGAATCGCCAATCCGTGCACCGGCAAGCACACGAGCAGGTTGACGAGCGCAAGCGCGAGCAACGCGCCCCGCCAGCCGAACTCGCCGATCAAGCCTTGCGTGAGCGGAATGAACACGGTGCTCGCGAAACCCGCCACGAGCGTGATGAGCGTGATTTTCGTCGCGTAGGTGCGCGGAAACGCTCGCGTCACGATCGCGAACACGGGGTCGTAGAGCGTCGCCGCAATCGCCACGCCAAGGCCGCACCACACCGCGAAGAGCGTCGGCAGAATGCGCGCCTGGGCCCACAGCACGAGCATCGCCGAAGCGAGCAGCGTACCGCCCACCATGACGCGCCGTCCGTAGCCGCGATCGATCAGCGTGCCGACCGGGTAGGCCGCGAGCCCCGAGACCAGCAAACCGGTTGAAACAGCGGCATTAGTAACCGTGCGGCTCCAACCCATCGCGCTCTCCATGGGCACGACGAAGAGCGAGAACGCGTAGTAGATCGTCCCCCACGAAACGAGTTGGGCCGCCGCCAGCGCCCATGTCCGCGCTGTGGCGTGCGCTCCGTGCGGTCTCGCGTGGGTCGGTGTCGGCATGAATGGGAATGTGTTGGCAAACCCCGGCAAAACCCGGGCAATCTCGGGCACGCCGCCCGGCAGACGCGAACCGGGCGCGTTTTGCCGATTCTGGCGCACCTTCAGTGCGCTTGCACTATGTGCGCTAGCGCACGGAGCACACCGCGCGGACTCACTATGCTCGCCGGGTGCCCGAAAGACCCGGCGCGAGCCCTCACGTTCGTTTCGCCAAACGGTATCGCCAGTGCGTTGCCAAGCCATCCAATATGCCTTGCTTCTCGCCTGCGGGTGCCCGCCAGTCTTCGACGCACACGCAGCCGATGCAATTGGCATAGTCAAGACGATCAAGGGCTCGGTGCATATCGAGCGTGCGAATCAGCCGGTCAGCGTCGCTGTCGGCAGCGAGGTGTTGGCGAGCGACCGCGTCCTGACCGGCCCCGTGTCGTCCGTTGGCATCACCCTGCGCGACAACACGCTGCTGACTGAGGGCGCCAACTCCGTTCTCGATCTCAACAAGTTCGCATTCAACACCACCACCTACGACGGCGCGCTCGACGTGAGCATCACGCGCGGCTCGCTCGCCGTGGTCGACGGCAAGCTCGCAAAGGCCAATCCGGAAGCCGTGCGCTACAGCACGCCCACCACCACGCTCGGCGTGCGCGGCACGGAGTTCATCATCGAGGTGGGAGGAAGCGCGGAGAACGATCATTGAAGACAACGAACGGATACATGGCGCTCACGCTGTGTGTGTGCCTCTGCGCGTGCAGCACGCCCGACAAGATCACGCTGCTGCCCAATCCGGACGGCAGCGTCGGCAACGTGATCGTGCATAACGGCAGCAAGACGCAAGTCATCGACAAGGCCTACACGCGCGCCGATGTTTCGAGAGGCGGCGCGATCGAGCAGACCGCCGGCAACAAGGCCGCCGTGGAGGCCCAGTACGGCGACCTGCTGGCCGCTGAGCCGCCCAGGCCCCGAACGTTCACGATCAACTTCGTTTTCGACTCCGCCACGCAGCTTGCGCCCGAGTCCGCGGCCACCGTTGCCGAGTTGAAAAAGGTATTGGCGAGCTGGCCCGCACCTCACCTCACGGTGGTCGGCCACACCGATATGGCGGGCTCCCAGGCGTTCAATGACCGGCTTTCCATGCGTCGGGCGCAAAGCGTGGCGTCGTTTCTGGTCAAGTCCGGCATACCCGCGCAGCAGATCGAAGTTGCAGGCAGAGGCAAGCGCGAGCCGCTCATCCGTACCGCGGACGGCATGCCCAACCAGGCAAACCGGCGCGCAGTCATCACCGTTCAGTAATCCGTATCGATACGCGCTCTTCACCTATCCCATGCGACTATGAAACGCTACCGCAACTCATGCATCGCCTTCGTCAGGCGCATGATGCGGGCGCGCAAAGGGCGCCCCTGGGCGCTCGCAGTGCTCTTGACGCTTCTGTTCATCAACCTGTGCAGCGAATGGCCCGGCGATATTGCGCGGCCGGCCTTGCTCGACACGCTCGACACCGTGTTGCCCGACACCTTCGGCTCGGCGCGCCAGCTTCTTTTCGATCACTACCAGCGCCGCTTTCCGCGCGTGCCGAGCACGCAGCCGGTGACCATCGTCGAGATCGACGACCCGACGCTCGAATCCTTCGGCCAATGGCCCTGGCCGCGCAACCGCCTCGCCGGGCTGGTCGATGCGATCGAGGCGAGCAGACCGCTGGCGATCGGCCTCGACATCTACATGCCCGAGCCCGACCAGACGTCGCCTGGCAACGTGGCCGACAACCTGCCCGCCTCGGAGGCCGCGCTCGCCACGCAACTGCGCGCGCTGCCCAGCCACGAGCGCATTCTCGCGACCGCGTTGCGCGCATCGCCGTCGATCCTCGGCGCCGCGGCCTTCGATTACGCGACCTCCACGACGCGCACCGACATCCTGAGCGCCCCCGTGCTCGTGCACGGCCCGGACGCCTTCGCAAACGTTCACCGCTTCCATTACGTGCTCGCAAGCCTCCCCGAGCTGCAGGGCGCAGCCCACGGCCAGGCGATGCTCAACGTCGCACAGGAACAGGGCACGGTGCGGCGCATTCCGCTCGTGCTGGGCCTTGGCGACAAGCTCGTGCCGAGCCTGCCCATCGAAATGCTGCGCGTGGCCACCGGCTCGCCTGCCATCGAGGTGTTCGCGGGCCCATCCGGCGTGCGAGCCGTCGGCGTGGCGGACGTGCGTGTACCCACGCAACCCGACGGCGATATCTGGCTGCATTTCGCCTCGATTGCGCGCACGCAGCAGCGTTATGTTTCCGCACGCGACGTTTTGCAAGGCAACGTCGATGCGAGCCGCATCCGCAACAAGCTGATTCTCGTCGGCCTCACCGGCACGGGCCTGACCGACATGCGCACGACGGCGTTAGGCGAACTGGTGCCCGGCATCGAGATTCAGGCGCAGGTGATCGAAACGATTTTCGAGGGCCGCTTCCTGCAGCGCCCCGACTGGCTGATCTGGTGCGAGACGGCTTTCATCCTCGCGCTCGGCCTGTTCTTCATCTGGTATGTGCCGCGCAACGATTCGCGCCTTGCCGTCTTCATGCGCGCCGTACCGAAGGCCTCCGCCATCATCGGCCTTACGCTTAACTTGTTGACGCTTTCGATTTGCTTCCTCGTGTTCCGTTATTTCGGCTTCCTTGTCGATGCCGCATCGATCTTCATCATTCTTTCCGCGGTCATGGGCAGCTTCTTCACCATCTCCCTCATGGAGCCGGAAGCGCAAAACGCATCCAGCTCCGCCAAGGCGCCCGGAACAGGCGCGTCGCTCAACACTTAACGATTTCTTCAGTTGCCGTCCATGTTTTCGCTCGTGCGGTGGGCGGATACTGCCGGCGTGTCGTTGCGTTCGTTGCGTTCGTTGCGTCCGTTGCGTTCCTTCGGAGCTTGCCGATGCACCACCCCGCCCCAATGCATGCCCCGGCGCCAGTCAAGGCGGACCTGGCGTTGGTGCGCACATTCGCGCTGCTCGTCGCGCTACAGGGCGCCGGAGAATGGATCGCGTGGATCGCGCGCGTGCCTGTTCCCGGCCCGGTCATCGGCCTCGTGCTGCTGCTCTGTCTGCTTTCAGCGGCGCCCCGGGTCGAGCGCGACGTGGAAGGTCCGGCGCTCGGGTTGCTCAATCATCTTTCGCTCTTGTTCATCCCCGCTGGCGCAGGCGTGTTCGCGCTTGCCGGCGTGTTGAAGGGTCAACTATTCGCCATTGCGGTCGCCATCGTAGTGAGCACCGCCCTTTCGATTGCCGCCGGCGGACTCGTGACTTGCGCGCTGCTCGAAAGAAAGACGAAACAATCGATGCCGTCCGCGAAGATCGAACCATGAGCGGCTGCGGCGCATTTGCGCCGGTATGCGCCGGCATGCGCGAGGAGACCCACCATGCCTGAACACGCGGCGCCTGCCTTCATCGGCGCGTGGCTCACGAGTTCGGATGTACCCGCCATCGCCGCGACGATCGGCGTCTATCTGCTCGCCTGCTGGATACACCAGCGTTGCGGCCGCAATCCTTTGGCAAACCCTGTCGCGATCGCGGTCCTGCTGCTCACCGGTCTGCTGAAGTCAGGCGGCATTCCTTACCAGGCCTATTTCGAGCACGCGCGCTTCATTCATTTTCTGCTCGGGCCGGCGATCGTGGCGCTTGCGGTGCCGCTCCATCGTCAACTGCACAAACTGCGCAACGCTTTCGTTCCGCTGGTGTGCGGCCTGCTCGCCGGCAGCTGCGTGGCCGTCGTTTCGGCCGTGGCGATTGCCGTGATGTTCGGCTGCCAGCCCGCAACGGTCGCCTCGCTCGCGCCAAAGTCGGTTACCGCGGCCATTGGCATGCTGATCTCCGCCAAAGTGGGCGGCATGCCTGCGTTGACGGCCGCCATCGTGATCGCCACCGGCATTTCGGGCGCCGTCATGGGGACCTTCATCCTGGGCGTGCTCGGCATACAGCGCGACGACGCACGCGGCTTCGCCATCGGCGTGGCCTCGCATGGCATCGGCACGGCCCGGGCGTTCCAGATCAGCGAGGAGGCGGGCGCATTTGCCGGGCTCGGTATGGCGATGAACGGCACGATTTCCGCACTCGTCCTGCCCTTCGTGCTCCCCATGGTCATTGCCCACGTCACCGGGTGACCTCAGTGCTACATTACGATCCTGATTGCCCGACAACAGGAAGTCATGCAAGGCACGGAGCGCGAATGACCCCATCGGAACGGATTGACCAGCTAATCGCGGGACTCACCGACTGGCGCCGCGAAACCTTCGCCGCAATGCGCGAGGCCATTCTCGCAGCCGACCCGGCGATCGTCGAGGAATGGAAATACATGGGCAGCCCCGTATGGTATCGGGACGGCATGATCGCCGTGGGCAATGCGCACAAGGGCAAGGTGAAGCTCACGTTCCTGGACGGCGCGAGCCTGCCCGATCCGAAGCAGCTGTTCAACGCCGGGCTCGACGGCAACGCGCGACGCGCCATCGACTATCTCGAGGGCGACAAGGTCGACAAGCGCGCGCTGACGGCGCTCATTCGCGCAGCGATCGAATTCAACCAGGGCAAAGCGAAGAAAAAGGCGCCTGCCAAATCGCGCGGCAGCACGCGCGCCCGTAAAACGGCCTGACGCGAGCGCAAGGCGCCTTCGCCTCAGGCATCGGCTTCGCTCACCTCGCGAATGGGAATCACGGTGCGCTCGCCGCAATCGCGCAGCAGGTCGCGCAATTCGTTGATGACGGGAAAGACCTCGTGATTCCAGTCGGCGCCCTGGTTGTCGTGCGCGGCCTGTTCGAGTTCCACGATGGTGCGGTCTTCCTTGAAGATGCGCTCCGTGAACCAGACCAGCAGCGGCCACGCCGCGTCGAGCAGGAACGGAATGGCGGGCCTGCGGACCGAAAGGAGACCGAATGTCCGGTTCGTGCGCTGACGCGCGTCGAGCGGCACATAGACGATCCACAGGTCCATGAGGAGCGAGTCGTCGCTCGAGCGTATTTTCAGCGTTTGATACGGATATTCCGTGCGGATCGTCATCACGCTCTGGTTGCTCGGGTCCGCGCGGTTCTTGCTCGCGCCAAATACGAGCGCCTCGCCCGCGGGCTGCTTGCCCGCCATGCGCACGAACGTGTAGTCCACTTCGATGGAGCTTTCGCCGCGCCGCCGGCCTAGCGAGCGCGCCCGCATCTGGCCCATCTGGCGGCGGTGCAAGAACTGGTGATTCATGTCCATCAGGTTCTCGTGCATGAACGAGTAGTGACACTTCACCTCGCGCCCGAAACGGCGCGTCTTGTATGCCTTGTCCGTGACCGTATCCAGCACGGGCAGCGCAGTCTCTTCGGCAAGCGTGGCGTTGCCGGGAAAGACGAAGATCATGCCGTGCGCCTCGCGGCACGGATAGGCGCGCACGCCGTTGGGCAAACGCTCCCTGCCAAGGTACGGCACGTCCACGCATTGGCCCGAACAATCATAGGTCCAGCCGTGGTAGCCGCAGCGAAGCGACTCGCCGTCCACCACGCCCGCATGCAGCGGCACCTGGCGGTGGGCGCAGCGGTCTTCGAGCGCGTGCACCGCGCCTGACTCGGTGCGAAAGAGCACGATGGGCTCGCCGGCGAAATGCGTGCCCAGCGTCTTGCCGGGCTTGAGTTCGCGCGACCAGGCGAGCGGATACCAGTGATCGGGATGAATGGGCACTCGGCGCAGGTCGCGCGGTTCTTGCAAATGTGACTCGATCGTATAGCCGTCGGGGAAAGGCATTGCGCGCATGCGGAGAATCTCCTTGTCGAGTCCGTCGATATCGTCGTTATCGTCGTTCTGGAAAATCAATGGTTGGACGCAAATCTCATGCCCGATCATTCAACGCGATTGCGGCATGGGTGTCGATCAGTGTTTTGCCGGAAAGCACGCGATGATGGCGGCCTGGACCTTGACGATGGCGGCGTCGCGCAGCGAGCTGTTGCGCCACCCGAGTTCCACGGGATAGCGCGGCAGATCGATCGGACACGCGAGCAGTTTCAGGCCCGCCACGCGCGCGATCGCCTCGGCCGCGTGGCGCGGAATCGTGGCGACGCTGCGCGTGCCCTTGAGCAGAAAGGGCAACGCGGCAAAATGCGTCGTAGACGCCACCACATTGCGCTTCAGGCCGCGCGCGGCGAGCCCTTCGTCGACGATCCCGACCACGCCGCCCGACGACACCAAAATGTGCCCTCTCGATACGTAGTCGCCGAGCGTCAAGCGCCGCGGCGGGCGCGCAGCGTCGTCCACGAGGCACGCATAGCTGCCCTCGCCGAGCACCCGGTGGCTCAGGCCGCGCGAAGCGAAGCCGCCCGCCGCGACGGCAAGGTCCATGTCCTGATTCGCGAGCGCATCGGCGACGATCTGGCTGTGCGTCTGGCGAAAGATGATGCGCAGGCCCGGGGCGCTGGTTTCCAGCGTTTCGATGATGCGCCGGCCAATGGCCACCTCGAAGTCGTCGGAAAGCCCGATCGACACCGCGCGCCCATGAAACGTGGTGGCATCGGGCGAGGCGATCGCGAGGCTATGGCGGCAGCGGTCGAGCGCTTCGCTGATCACGGGCTTGAGTTCCTGCGCGCGCGAGGTCGGCGCGAGCCCGCGTCCGGTGCGCACGAACAGCGTGTCGGCATAGAGCGCGCGCAGACGCCTGAGCGCCGCGCTCACGGCCGACTGAGTCATGTCGAGGCGAATCGCGGCGCGGCTCGCCCCGCCCTCTTCGAACAGCGCCTCGAATATTTTCAGCAGATTCAGGTCCACGCGGGCGATATCAAACTGGTTCATATCACATAGTATCGATATACGTTCTCGCGATTTTATCGCCGTGAAAAGATGTGAGCTGTCCAACCTTTGAGAGCACGCCATCATGGCCAAGTCGAAAGTCGCCGCGCTGCAGATCGGTTCGTCCGCCGCCGGCAAAGCGCAAACGCTGGAACAGATTCTCTCGTTCGAAGCGCAGATCCGCGCCTCGGGCGCGCAGCTCGTCGTCATGCCCGAGGCGTTGCTCGGCGGTTACCCGAAGGGAGAAATATTCGGCACGCGCCTCGGCTACCGCCTGCCCGAAGGCCGCGAGGCGTTCGCGCGCTACTACGAGAACGCGGTCGACGTACCCGGCGCGGAAACCGAAGCGCTCGCGGAGCTTGCGACGCGTTGCGGCGCGTCGCTCGTGATCGGCGTGATCGAGCGCGACGGCAGCACGCTCTTTTGCACCGCGCTGTTCTTCAATCCGGGCGAGGGGCTCGTGGCGAAGCATCGCAAGCTCATGCCAACCGGTACGGAACGGCTCATCTGGGGGCAGGGCGACGGCTCGACGCTGCCCGCCGTGCGCACGCAATCCGGCGTTGCGGGCGCAGCAATCTGCTGGGAAAACCACATGCCGCTGTTGCGCACGGCGATGTACGCGAAGGGCGTTCAGATCTGGTGCGCGCCCACCGTGGACGAGCGCGACATCTGGCAGTGCTCCATGCGCCACATCGCGCACGAAGGACGCTGCTTCGTGATCAGCGCGTGCCAGGTGCAGCCTTCGCCCGCGGCGCTCGGCGTCGAGGTGCCGGGCTGGGACGAGAACCGGCCGCTCATCAATGGCGGCAGCCTGATCGTCGGACCGCTCGGCGACGTGCTGGCCGGCCCGCTGCGCGGTGAAGCCGGACTCATCGTGGCGGAGATCGACACCGGCGAACTCACGCGCGCCCGCTACGATTTCGACGTGGTGGGCCACTACGCGCGGCCCGATGTGTTCGCGCTCTCGGTCGATGAACGGCGCAAGCGCACGGTCTCGTTCATCGCGGAGTAGCGCCGGCCGCCGTCACGCCGAATAGAGCCCTTCCGGCCCGTTGCGCAGCGTGCGCGCCAGCAGCTCGAGCCCTTCTCGCAGCGCCTCGTGGCTGCGCGCGCCGCCGAGGCTCAAGCGCACCGCGTGCGGCGCCGACCCGCGGCCGATCACGAAGCTGTCCGCCGTTTTCGCGAGCACGCCGGCCTGACGCAGCGCCGCGGAAAATTCGGCGGCGCGCCAGGGTTCGGCGAGCGGCAGCCAGAGATGCGGGCTTGCCGGATCCGTACGATACGTCCAGTCCGCGAGCACCTCGGCGGCGATCGCATGGCGCGCGTCCACCTGCGCACGCTGCTGCGCGACGAGCCGATCGACCTCGCCATCGACGATCCAGCGCGCCGCGATCTCCGCGGCGAGCGGCGACGTCATCCAGCAGTCGCTGCGTATCACCGCGAGGATCTTGCCGACCCAGTCCTGCGGCGCCTGCACATAGCCCACGCGCAGGCCCGGCGCGACCGCCTTCGAAAGGCTGCTGATGACGATGCCGTGCTCGGGCAGCCGCGCGGCGAGCGGCGTGGGCGGCGCATCGAGCAACGCGGCGGGCACGAGGTCCTCGATCACGACGAGGTGATGGCGCACGGCGATCTCGGCGATCTTCGCGCGGCGCGCTTCGGAGAGCGTCGCCGTGGTCGGGTTGTGCAGCGTCGGCACGCAAAAGAGCGCGCGCGGCGCGAGGAGCCCGCACGCGCGCTCGAGCGCGGCGGGCACGATGCCTTCCTCGTCGATCTCGATGCCGACGAGATTCAGCCGCAACTGCCGCGCGAGCGCGACGATGCCTGGATAGCTCAACGCCTCGGCGAAGATCGTGTCGCCTGGCCGCAGCACCGCGCGCAACACACAGGCAAGCCCGTGCTGTGCCCCCTGGGTCACCAGCACACGCTCGGCGGCCACCGTGCAGCCCATGCGCGCGAGCCAGCGCGCCCCCGCTTCGCGGTGCGAGCGGCGCCCGCCTTCGGGCTGATAAAGCAGCAGTTCGCCCGCGAGGCGCTCGTCGGCGGCGAGTTCGCGCAAGGTCTGGGTCAACAGGAAGGCTTCGTCGGTCGGCATCGGCACGTTCTGGCCGAGATCGATCAGGCGTCCCGGCGCATGGACGCCCGGCGCCCCCGGCGTGATCGTCGCAGCCCGCTCGCTGGACTCGGGCGCGGGGCGCGTACGGTCCTGGATGCGCGCCCCGTCGGCGTCGGGCTCGGCCACATAGGTGCCGTCGCCCACGCGCGCCACCACGAGGCCGCCGCGCTCCAGCTCCGCATAGGCGCGGCTCACCGTGCCGGTCGTGACGTTGAGCTTCTTCGCCAGCAGCCGGTGCGCGGGCAGCTTTTCTCCGGGCAGCATCTGCCCGCCGTGAATGGCCTGCGAATAGGCCTGGGCGATCGCCCGGTACTTGGGTTCGCTGCTGCGCGAGAGCGTGGGCATCCAGCCATTCATGGTTTTCCCGAAGGAGACAAGCACGCCGCGGCACGGCGCGACGGCTGCGTCATTATCGCGCCCAATTCGCGGAAATGAAGGCTGTCATTTACTTCAATTGACTTCATTGAGTGCACGAAATTGACCCTCTAGGATGCCGTAACGCCTGACAAGGCCAAGGAGACAATCGCCCGCCCCACGGCGCGCGGCATGCGTATCTTCAGACGTAAGTCACGCAATGCTGCGCACCCCAAGGCGGCGCCCCACGCGCCATGACGAACCGCATCGCACGCATCACCATGAGCCGGCACCAGCTGCCGCTCGACCCACCGTTCCCCGCCTCGTGGGACAGTCGTCCGCGGCGCGCCTTCCCGGCGACGATCGTGCGCGTGCAAGACGACGAAGGCCGCGTGGGCTTCGGCTCCGGCGACGCGATGTACGGCTTCGACGACTACCGCGATCTCTTCATCGGCGCCGACCCGCTCGACCTGCCGCGGCACTCGGCAGTGCTCGAAAACCTCAGCTTCCACGCGGGCCGGCTCTGGCCGCTCGACGTCGCGCTCTGGGACCTCGCCGGGAAAATTCGCGGCGAGCCGTGCTGGCAAATGGCCGGCGGCCGTGCGAAGCGCGTGCGGGCCTATGCGTCCTCGGGCGTGCATCGCACGCTCGAAGGCATGGCGCAGTGGGCCGAGCATGCCGTCGCGCGCGGCTTCCCGGCGCTCAAGGTGCGCTTCGGCCGCCCGACCCTCGCCGACGATCTCGCCGCGCTCGCAGCCGTACGCGAAGCCGCGGGCGAGAACATCGAACTGATGGTCGATTGCAACCAGGGCTGGCGCATGCCGTGGGACACCCAGGCGCCGTGGCGCGCCGACGAAGCGCTCGCCGTGATTCGCCAGATCGAAAAGCATCGCGTGTACTGGATCGAGGAGCCGCTGCATCGCGGCGACTACGCGGGCCACGCGCAGTTGCGCAAGCAAACGCAAGTGCGGATCGCGGGCGGCGAGATGACGCGCGACGCGCACGAATTCGCGGCGCTCCTCGCGCATGACTGCCTCGACGTCTACCAACCCGACGTCGTCTGCACGCTCGGCATGGAGGGCGCGCGGCGGCTCGTGGCGCAAGTCGAGGCCCACGGCAAGGTGTTCACGCCGCATACGTGGGGCAACGGCATTGGCCTCGCGGCCAACCTGCATGTCGTGGCAGGCGCTGCGCACGCGCCGTTCGTCGAGTTTCCCTATGACCCGCCCGAATGGACGCCGGCGCGGCGCGACTTCCCGATCAAGCACGTGATCGACATCGACGCGAATGGCTGGATCGAGCTAAGCGATGCGCCCGGCCTTGGCATCGAACTCGACGAAGCCATGCTCGCTGCGACACGCGCACACGACAGCCGTTACGACTAAATCCTCGTTGGGCCGCAGCACGCACGAGATGCCAGCCCCATCTAAAGCATTCCGAAACATTTCAATAAAACGGAGACACACTATGAACCGTCTGACCACCCTCCTGCGCGCAGCCTGCCTGGCAGCGCCGCTCGCCCTCGCCGCGTTGCCGGCGCACGCCGCCAGCACCTGGTGCAGCGCAGGCAAGCCCGTGCGCTTCGCGGGCGTCACATGGGAAAGCGGCAACTTCACGAGCGAAGTGCTGCGCTACATCCTCAAGAACGGCTATAGCTGCCAGACCGACACCGTACCCGGCAGCACGGCGGCCACCGAAACGGCGCTCTCGCGCAACGACCTGCAGGTCTGGTCCGAGCAATGGACGGGCCGCTCGGAGATCATCGCAGGCGCTGTCAAGGCGGGTTCAGTCAAGCTCGTGGGCGACACGCTGCCGGGCGGCACGAAGGAAGGCTGGTACGTGCCCGACTACGTGGTGCACGGCGACGCGAAGCGCGGCATCAAGGCCAGCGCGCCCGACCTGCAGTCCGTGAGCGATCTGCCGAAGTACAAGGGCCTGTTCGTGGACGACGAGGAACCGGATCGCGGCCGCTTCCTCAACTGCCCCTCGGGCTGGGACTGCGAACGCGTGAATACGCGCTTGCTCAAGCTGCTCAAGCTCGACGATACCTACACGAACTTCCGCCCCGGTACGGGTGCGGCGCTCGACGCAGCCATCTCCTCGGCCTACGCGCGCGGCAAGCCGATTCTCACCTACTACTGGGAGCCGGCCGCGCTGATGGCGAAGTACAAGTTCGTTCAGCTCAAGATGCCGCCGTTCAACGAAGCGTGCTGGAAGACGCTGCGCGATGCCAACAGCGCACAGCCATGCGCCTCGTCGTATCTGGTCTCGCAACTGAAGATCGGCGTTTCGACACCGTTCTATCAGGCCGAGCCCGACGTGATGGCGTTCTTCTCGAAGGTGAGCTTCCCTATCGAGTTCCTGAACACGACGATTCTCGACATGACCGAGCATAAGGTCGACGCCCAGGACGAAGCGCTCAAGTTCCTCAAGCAGCACCCCGAAATGTGGAAGACCTGGGTGCCCGCAGATGTCGCGCAGAAGGTGCAGAAGTCGCTCGGCGCGTAAGCGCGATGCGCCGCGTGAGATAAACGATTCCAACGAGAAAAGACGAGCCGCGCAACGCGGCTCCATGATAAGGAGACTTAAATGAAGAAGAAGATTCTTGCGGCGCTGCCACTGGCGCTCGCCGCAGCGGGCGCGCACGCGCAAAGCAGCGTGACGCTGTATGGCCTTATCGACCTCGGCGTGGACTACGCCAGCAATGTGGCGAACGGCGCGAACGGCCAACTCGTGCCGGGCACCGGCAGCAAGCTCGTGCAGATGCAAAGCGGCGTGCCCGCCGGCAGCCGCTGGGGCCTGCGCGGCACCGAAGACCTGGGGGGCGGCTACGCCGCGATCTTCCGGCTCGAAAGCGGCTTCAACGCGGCGACGGGCGGTTTGGGCGGCGGTCTCGCGTTTTCGCGCAACGCCTATGTCGGCTTCAAGTCGGACCAATACGGCCAGGTTACCTTCGGCAAACAATGGGACGCCACCGTCGATCTGATCGAGCCGTATTCGCTGAACGGCAACTACGGCGGCTGGTATTTCGCACACCCGAACGACATGGACAACCTCGACAACGGGTTCCCGGTCAACAACGCCGTGAAATACGTGAGCCCGGTGCTCGCCGGCTTCCAGTTCGAAGGCCACTATTCGTTCGGCGGCCAGGCGGGCCAGTTCTCGAACAACGCCTCGTACAGCGCGGCGGCGGCCTACACGCTCGGCTCGTTCAGCGCGGGCGTCGGCTACTTGCGCGTGAACGATCCAATCACCGCGGTGGCCGGTTATGGCAGCGGCGGCAGCTTCGTGAACGCTATCTTCGGCGACGCGCTCGCCAACGCGCGCTACCAGGGCATCCTCTCCGCCGGCGCGTCGTATGTGATCGGCAGCCTCAAGCTGATGACGAACTACTCGAACGTGGACTTCGCCTCGGCCACCGGCAGCGGCGACCTGCACTTCCAGAACTTCGAAGTGGCCGGCACCTATGCCGTGACGCCCGCCTTCACCGTGGGCGCGGGCTACACCTACACGGTGGGGCAGGATCACGCCACCGACAACTCGCCGAAGTACCACCAGGTCAACCTGATCGGCCAGTACGCGCTGTCCAGGCGCACGTCGCTCTATGCAATGGGCGTGTACCAGCACGCGGCGGGCTCGGCGGAAAACGCGCAGATCACGGGCTTCAACCCCTCGGGCACCGACAACCAGGCCGTCGCCCGCGTGGGTATCACGCACGCGTTCTGACGTTTTTTCACGCAGTCCTTATTACTGAAAACGCGCCGGCGCGAATGAAAATGCGCCGGCGCTCCTGCATCGCGAGGCTTGCATGCGCCGCCTACCCTCTTTATCGGCACTGCGTTCATTCGAGGAGGCGAGCCGCACGCTCAGCTTCACCAGGGCAGCGCAGAACCTGCACGTGACCCAGGGGGCGATCAGCCGCCAGATTCGCCTGCTCGAAGACTATCTCGGCACGCCGCTCTTCATGCGGCATCATCACCGGCTCGAAATCACGGCCGCGGGCAAGCGTCTGCTGCCAACGCTGCAGGCCGCGTTCGACAGCATCGCCCATACGCTCGACACGATCCGCGCCGATCCGTCGAACAGCCTGCTCAGCCTGAACGCCGCGCCCACGCTCGCCACGCGCTGGCTCACGCCGCGCCTGCGCGATTTCCAGGTGCGCCACCCCGACTTGCGCATCTCCATCACCAACGAATACGGGCCGCTGCACGGCACGGAGCGCAACGAAGATTGCCAGATCCGCTTCGGCATGGAACCGCTGCCGGGCGGCCAGAGCACGCTGCTCATGCGCGAGCGCCACGTGCTGGTCGGCTCGGCGCGCGAGTTCAGCCAACCGGCCGCCGATCAAGACGCGCTGCGCGAGATCCTCGCGCAGCACCCGTGGCTCTATATCCTCGATATCGACCGGCGCCTGCTGGTCTGGGAGGCGTGGCTCGAAGCCGCGGCGCTCGACGTGCAGATGGCGCCGCGTGGAGAACTGGAGTTCAGCACGCTCGATCAGGTGATCCACGCGGCAGTGGCCGGTCTGGGCATTGCCGTTGCCGACCGGCACATGATCGCGCCCGAACTCGAGAACGGCACACTCGTGCAGCTGAGCGAGGTGGAAGTGGTGGGACCTTCGGGATACTGGCTCGACGTGCGGCCCGAAGTGCAAGAGACACTACGCGTGCGCAACTTCAGCAACTGGCTGGTCGGGCACCACAGTGAACAGGGCACCCAGCAACGCTAGCGCGGGTGCATGACTGGCGTCACGCACCCGCGTCTGCGCGCTGGACATCGTCAGTTGGGATCGATCGGCGGACCCGGCGGACCCGAGTCCACCTGCCTCATCGTGGCCGCAGGGGGACCCGCGCCCTGTGCCATGTTGCGCGCGCCCTGTGCCGCGATGGAGCGCGAGAGGATCTCCCGTGCTTCGCCGCTCGACGAATCGACGGTCAGTGCATGCCCCGCGTTATGCCAGGCGCACACCCACCGCCCATCGCGTGCGCAAAGCCGCGCATAGCCGAGCAACGAATCGCGCTGATCTTCGCGCGACGTCAATTCGGCCTGCATTTGCAGCGCGGAGCCGTTGCCAGGCTGTTCCGCGAGCGCGGAATTGATGGCGCTGCGCGCGGGCCCAAGGCTGTTCTTGTCGAGACTCGCGCGCGCGCTCGCCAGTTTTCTCGAGACGTCGGCGCGCGAATCGGCGGCGGCCTTCACTGCGGCTACCTTCTCTGCGTTGGCCTTCGCGGTGGCGACCTTGTCCGCGTTGGCCCTCTCCGCCTTGACCTTCGCTGCCGCTAGCGCGCGCTCTTCGGCAGCGCTCTTTCGCGCGGCAACGCTCGGCGGCTGCGCTTGAGCGGGCGTCGGCTGGGGCGGTGCGATATGGGCCACCACGGGCGGCGGCGCTGTATTAACAGGAGGCGGCTTCACGCTGGCGACCGGAGGCGGCGGCGCGTTGGCAACCGGAGGCGGCAACTGCGCGACGGCTACGGGCGGCGCGCTGCGCACCGTGTGCGGCTTCGTGTCGTGCGCGGTCGATGAGGCCTTGGGTCCGAGGATCGCACCCTCCACGATCTGCGCGCCCAGGGTCGGCTCCCGCTCGGTCCGGTGCGAAATCATGTACGCGGTCAGCAGGAACGCGATCGACACCACGCTGCCAATGGCATAGAAAGGCAACCACGAGCGTTGCGCCGCAGGCGCTTCATCGCGCAGTTCGTAATCGCTGTCGCGCGGTGCGCCACCACTGAAACTGAATGCAGAAGGTGCGGAAGGGTTCCACTCCCTGCGTGCATGGCGCGCGAAGCCATCGTGCCATTCGGGCGCGGCGGACTCGCTTGCCGGCGACATGCGCGGGCCAGAGGAAGGCTGCTTCGCGCCGCACTGAGGGCAGATCATCAGTGGCGCATTAAAACCGGTCCCGCAGTATGGACATCCCCACGGACCAGACTTTGCTCGGCCAGGTTCGTTGAACATTGCAGGCATGGAAGCTTTGACAGGATGGTTTCGGGTTTGCTACCGGCGGCTGGTGCGCGTCGCAGCGGTGGCAACCAGGTGGCTCGGATTCGAAGTATTCGCTGTAATCCCTACTGTATTTCGCGGATCGTTGGACGGTTGTAACAAATAGTCGTTTTGAATATGGGCTACTTCGCCGCGAAGTTCAACCGGCATAATCGGCCAGATGGCGGATAGGGACAGGCGGGATTTCGACCCCCGCTGGGGGTTCTCCGGGCGTGCCATGATGGCTGCGCCGCGCAGGCAAATGGGCCCGGTTGATGCGTCCCCGCGCCGTGACATCTTGATACAGAAATCGTGTGGCTGACTGTGGCTGATACGCCATGAGCGCAGCGTTCGGAACGCCTGCGCGGGCTATTTGGCCCTCGATTTGCGTGCCAAATCGCGACCGCGACGCCTTTATTTTTTAAGGGCTTTGGTGACACCGCGCCCCGCAGCGTCACGCCTTCAACGCGTCCTTGTAAACACGGCCATCCTTCATGATCAGGCTCAGGTTCTGATCCGGGTTGGCCAGCAGCGTCATGTCCTGGAGCGGGTCGCCCGCCACAATCAGCAGGTCCGCGTACGCGCCCTCTTCCAGCACGCCAAGCTTGTGCGGATACGGATTGCGCTCGCCCGCCAGCGCGAGCAACTGCCCGTTCGTGGCAGTGGCCATGCGCAACGCCTCGGCATTCGAGTACCAGCGCGTCATGTGCCCGAGCATCGTGCCTTGGCGCGTGGCCAGCACCTGCGAAAAGATCAGGTCCGTGCCGAACGCCACCTTGAGCCCATGCTTGCGCGCGAGCTTGTACATGTTGTCGGTCCCGGCTGTCACCTCGAGAAACTTCTCGCGGCTCGACGGCGCCAACGGCGCAACATCCTCTTCACTGGTAAACGGTTGCGTGCTCAACCATGTGCCGTTCTTCGCGAGAGCTTCGGCAGTCCGGTCGTCGATGAGGTGCCCGTGCTCGACGCATTGCGCGCCGGCAGCAACCGAGCGCTTCACCGATTCCGGCGTGTAGGCGTGCACGGCCACATAAGTGCCCCAGTCGGACGCCGTTTCCACCGCGGCTTTTATTTGCGGCTCGGTGAACGTGAGCATGTCGATCGGACTGCGCGGCGTGGAGACGCCGCCGCAACCCACGATCTTGATCTGCGTGGCGCCGAGCATGAACTGCTCGCGCACACGCAGGCGCACTTCGTCGGCCGAGTCGGCAATGGCGGCGGCGCCGGTTCGTTCGATCTCGCTGATCTGGCTGCTCGTGCGCGGCACGTCGGTCAGCAGACGAAAGTCCCCGTGGCCGCCCGTCGTGGTGATCATCGCGCCGCAGGGGTAAATGCGCGGGCCGCTCAGCATGCCGGCGTCGATGGCCTGCTTCAGGGCGAAAGCGGGACCGCCCACGTCGCGAATGGTCGTGAATCCGCGCAAGAGCGTGCGCTGGGCCTCCGCGCCCGCGGCCAGGTAGACGAAACTCAGGTCGGACTGGAGGATGGTCGCGATCGGGACCGCAGCGAGAAGCGAATGCCAGTGCATGTCGATGAGGCCAGGCATCATCACCTTGCCGCCGCAGTCGATCACGCGCCCGCCCGACGCGTTCTGCGCGTCAGGCGAGCCCCGACGCAGCTGCGAGATGCGGCTACCGTCGACGACGAGGTACATGCCGTCCTGCAGCGCCGCGGACTTGCCGTCGAACAGGCGGAAGTTCGTGAACGTCGTGGGCTGGGCGGGAGCGGCCGCGCCGGGCTGCTGCGCACTGCTGAACTCGGGCAGCACCGCGCTCAACAGGGATGCGCCCATGCCGATCATGAAGCCGCGCCGGGCTAGATCGGCGCTGATGCGGCGACTGGCGAACTCCGCAAGCGCCTTGTCGCCCAGGCACGCGGAGACTGGGCCGATTGCGTTGCCGCGGCGGTTGATTCTGGAAGCCATAGATCACCTGTGCAAGTAAGTCGCGCATTTATTCCGCATGCCTGACTACATCGTCCTTCGTCAACAGCAGCGCCAGCGGCCGTGTGGAACTGAACGCAGAGAAGATGATCGTGAGCGCCACGGTTCCCGGCACGGCGAGAAAAGCGCCGGGTATGCCCCAGATCGCTGTCCATGTGGCGAGGCTCATGAGGATGACCGCGGGGCTCAGGTTCAGCGACCCCGCCATCAGCCATGGGTCGAGTACGTTGCCCATCACGAAGTTGATCGCCGAAAGCGCAATGAGCAACGTGACCGGCTCGTTCCACTGGCCGAATTGCAGCGCGGCGAGCAAGGCGGGAAGCGCCACGGAAATGAGCGACCCCGCATACGGCACGAAGTTGAGCAGCACGATGAGCACGGCGAGGAGCGGCGCGAACTCCAGCCCGACCAGATGCATGCAGATCCAGCTGAGAATGCCGAGCACCACGCCGAGCAGCGCTTTCAACGCCAGATACGTGCCGATCTTCGCATTGATGGCGTCGATCACAGGTTCCATGTCGGCCTTGCCGCGCATGACCGCAGAGAGCTTGCGGCGGAACCGCCCCATCTCGACCATGAAGAACGCTGTGTACAGCAGCACGACGAGCGTCGTGGCCATGAGCGAAGAGAGCGAGCCGAGGAGCGAGGTGAGCAGCGACTGTACGTTGACGGTCGCGAGCAGTTCGCGGCGGAAGGCCGTCCACGAAGCCTCGGTTTCCAGATGAAACAGCGCGGTGATTTTCGAGAGCAGTGCGAGCAGCGTGGCCTCGTACTTCGGCGCCATGGCGAGCATGCGGTCAGTGTCGGTTAGCAGCAATTCGGTCGCGAGCCACGCGGCCACGAGTATGAGCGCGGCAGCGCTCCAGTAGCGCACGCCCGCGCGAATGCGCTTGCCCACGTGGGGCACGCGGCGCAGGATTTCGGCGAGCCCGTAGATCACATACGACGTAATGATCGCGAATGCGATCGGCACCAGCACCGGGCGCCCGATATACAGCACCCATCCCGTGATGACAGCGATGACGACCACACAGGTGAACGTGACGAGATCCTGTTTCATGGATTTGCTTTGGATGACGAACCACGTTGCGGTGGTGAGACGTTTGCAAGCCATCAACGTCCCGCCGCGTTTATCCGGCCCTCAATAAAACGTCTTCGGGGCGCGATCGGTGCCACTTCGCAAGACTAGCCGCTTTGACGAAGACGTGCGCGCTGGCTGGCGAGGAATCCGAACAACCGCGCCCCAGATTTTCGTTGTGCGCACATCGACTCTTCGAGCGGTCAAAAGATCTCGCCTGCGTTTAAGTCACGTTTAAGCAGCAAAAAGTACCTTACGCGCACCTTCACCAACCTCTTCGAAGACCATAGCAATGAGTACCATCAAATATCGGCGCCGGGGCCTGATCGCCGGTGTAGCGGTGGCGCTTGCCGGCGCCTGGGTCGTCAGCCACGAGCACGCCAGCGCGGACGAAAGCGGCATCACGAAAACGACGTTGTCGGCACCCGTGCCGAAGACAGACGACGTCAAGGGCACGGCGCCGAACTTCTCGGCGATCGTCGCGCAGTACGGCCCGGCTGTGGTCCATGTCGAGGTCGTCAAGGAAAACCCGGACTCCGAAGACGGCCACTCGGGCGCCCTGGGATCGGGCTTCATCGTGAGCCAGGATGGCTACATCCTCACGAACAATCACGTCGTCGAAGGCGCGGACGACGTGACGGTCAAACTCACCGACGGCCGCAAGTTCCCCGCGCGCGTGATCGGCACCGACAAGGCGGGCGACGTGGCCGTGCTGAAAATCGCCGGTACGGGTTTCCCCACGGTGAAGATCGGCAATCCGGCGAACAGCAAGGTGGGCGACTGGGTCGTCGCGATCGGCTCGCCCTATGGTCTCGACAACACCGTGACCTCGGGCATCATCAGCGCGAAGTCGCGCCAGCTCTCGGAAGATAGCCCGACGCACCTCATCCAGACCGACGTGCCCGTCAACCCGGGGAATTCGGGCGGGCCGCTCTTTAACCTGAACGGCGAAGTCATCGGCATCAATTCGATGATCTATTCGCGCACGGGCGGCTTCCAGGGCCTCTCGTTCGCGATTCCGATCGACGAAGCCATGCACATGAAGGATCAGATCGTGCAGGGCGGCGGCCACGGCAATGGCACCACGCTGGCCCGCAATGCGCACCCGCGTCTCGGCGTGGCCGTGCGCGCGCTCTCCGGCGACGAAGCGCAGCAAATCGGCGTGGACGGCGGCGTGCTCGTCGTGAAAGCGGGCGGTCCGGCAAAGGCGGCTGGCATCAGCGCGGGCGACGTGATCATCGCGGTCAACGGCATCGAGGTGGACAACGTCGAGCAGCTGCAAAGCATGATCGCGCGGGCACGCAGCAACGTGTCGATCGTCGTGGCCCGCGACGGCGAGCAAATGACCGCGCAGGTCGAGCTCGCGCCGCGCGCATAACGCCTGGCCGGGTCAGGGCCTCGCGCGCGCTCATCGCGCTCACGGCCCATGGCTCGCCAGGTAGTCGATACGCTCGACGATGTAGTCGTAGAAGGGGTTCCACGAGAGCCGCGTGAGGAGCCCCGCCCCCACGATCAGCGCCCCGGTTTCGCCGCGTACGGACTGGGCGCCCAGATGGATGCCCAGGTCGTCGTTGGGATCGGGGTTGCGGCCGTACAGCGAATCGGTCACCGGAAACGGCAAGGCCACGTGTGAAAGCGAATAGACATCGAGCGGATAGTCGAGCCCTGTGGGTTCGACTTTGGCCGTTGTCTCGTTCGGCGCCGTACTCTCTTCGACCACGTGCGGCGAGGTGGCGGAGGCGTTGGTGAGCACCGTCAGGCGGTAACGCAGCGGCGGCACGGGCGAGAGACGGCGCAGCGCGTCACGCATCGAAGCGCGCAGCAACGGGCTCCATTGCGCCGTGCGGTTGATGTCGAACAGCACGAGCTCGCTGCCGTTGGCAGGCAGTTGCGCATACAGCGAACTGACGATCGCGCTCGTGCTCACCGTGAAGTCGAGCACGGACTGGAACGTGAGCGTGGGCGGCAGCGCCGCCAGTTTGCCGTTGCGCGCCGCGTCCGCCACTTCCTGCTGGATCTTGCGCGTGACCCGCCACGACTGGCGTGCGCCGTTCACCGGAAACGAGTTGTACTTGAACGGATTGAATTCCGGCACGATGTCGAGCCACGCGGCTTTCGCAAACGCCGGCAGGATCGCAGGCAGCGCCGCGAGCCCCGCAAAGCGCGCGAAGCGCGTAATGCCGATCATCGGCGAAAGCAGGATCAGGCGGTCCGCTTTCGGCAGGCTCGGGTCGTCCAGCGCCTCGAGCGAATATTGAAGTGCGAGCGCGCCGCCGTTCGAAAAACCCACGATATGCAGCGGCGCAGGCGCCGGCACGAGGCGCCGCGCTTCGCGCACGGCGAGGCGCGTGGCCGCCTCCCAGTCTTCCGCCGTCACTTCGGTCAGCCCCGAGGGCACGGTGCCGTGCCCCGGCAAGCGCACCGCCACCACGGCGAAGCCATCCTGCTGATAGCGCTGCGCGATGTGCCTCAGGCTATAGGGAGAATCGGTCAACCCATGCAGCATCACGGCCACGCCGCGCGGCGCGCCCTCGGGCATGAGCGTGTACGAGCGGTTCCAGTCGGTCCGAAAGTGTCCGGGATAAATCGGGCTGCCCGAGAAATAGCGATTGGCGGGAATGCGTTCGTCTGCCGGCAGCTTGTCGGTCACGTTTTTCTTCACTGAGTCGAACAGGCGGTTCTCGTTCGCGACGTATTCCTCCCACGTCGCCTGATCGATTTCGTGCGCGTGCATGTCTTCCGGCACATAGGTGTGCCACAGGCTCAACGGCGCCTTGCGCTGCGCGTCGTAGAACCGCACGCCGGCAATGCACACGAATGCGATCAGCACGAAAAGGGAAATCCGCTTGATCCAGCGAAGGACCCACGCTCTCGTCAAGAAATTCGCCATGTCCGGTCAATACCTCGCGAACGGGTGGCCGGTCTTTCCTCGCGCTAACGCGGGAAAACCGGCCAGATGAGCGGTACCAGCATTACGGTGATCACGAGCGCCCCAAGGGCAGCCGGCGAGCCCACCATGAAAAATTCCCGGAACCGATAGCCGCCGGCCGTGCTGACGAGCGCATTCACGGGCGTCGAGATCGGCGACATATAGGCCGCCGACGCGGCAACCGCCGTCGTCATCGCGAATGGATACGGCAACGCATGCAGGTGCGCCGCCATCGCGAGTACCACGGGCGCCATCAGCACCGCCGTCGCCGTGCCGGAAATCACGGTGCCGATCACGAGCGTCAGCAGGAAAACGGCGCCCAGCAAACCATGCGCCCCCCAGTTGCCGGCCACTTGCAGCACGGCGTCGGCGGCAATGTCGATGCCGCCCGTGCGCTGCAGCGCGATGGAAAACGGCAGCATGCCCACGATCAGCACGAGGCTGCGCCAGTGAATCGCGCGATAAGCGCTGTCGAGGCTCACGCAACCGAACGCGCCCATGAGCAGACACCCGATCAGGCCCGCGAGCACGTTCGGCACGCGCGGTGTGAGCATCATTGCGATGACGAGCGCCATGATGGCGAGGGCGTGCGGCGCCTTGTGCGGCACTGGCACGTAGGCGTCGCTTTCGACCGGCATGGCGAGACACACGATGTCGCGCTCCACCGACTGCATCGAGAAGATGTCGATCCACGGCCCCACCACCAGCAGCGTGTCGCCCACTTTGAGCTGCGTGGCCTGCAGATCCTGCTCGAGCGCGGCGTCGGCGCGGCGCAGGCCCACGACCGTCACGCCGTGCCGGCGCAGCGCCGCGGAACTGCGCGCGACGTTGCCCACGAGCGACGAGTCCGGCGGCACGATGACTTCGGCCATGCCCACGTCGTGGGTCTGGTCGGTGAAGTACGCGCCCGACATGCGGCGCATCGCGAGCGCATAGCGTGCGCAAAACGCCTGCACGTCGAAACGTGTGGACTCCACGTCGAGCAGCAGCACGTCGCCGGGCGCGATGCTGCTGTCCGCGGTCGCGGGCAGCACCGTCGCGCCCATGCGCGCGCGCCGCTCGATCGCGACGACGTGCGCCACGGGGTCGTCGTCGAGCCCGGTGTGACCGAGCGTCTGCCCCACGAGCGGCGAATCCGCGCCGACCTCCAGGCGAAAGGCGCGCCCTTCGAGCGAATAGCGCGCGACCCAGTCGTTCAGCGACGGACGCGTGGTCGCCTCCGCGCCACCCGAGCCGTTCAGAAAGCGCCTGGCGAACAGCATCCAGCCGATGCTCGCGGCGAGAATCGGCACGCCCAGCGGCGTGATGGCGAAGAAACTGAAGGGCCGGTAGCCGCGATAGACGAGCGCGCTGTTAATGACGAGATTCGGCGTCGTGGCGACGAGCGTGAGCATGCCGCTCGTGAGCGCGGCCATGCTGACCGGCATGAGCATGCGTGCGCGCGACACAGCCGACTGGCGTGCGATGCGAATGACGATGGGAATGAAGATCGCGACGACGGCCGTCGAGCTCATGACCGAGCCCATGACGCCGACGATGGCCATGATCAGCACGACGAGGCGGCGCTCGTTGGAGCCGCCGCGCTCGATCAGGTAGTCGCCCACGTGCTGGGCGATGCCCGTGCGCGCGAGTCCGTCGCCGAGCACGAAGAGGGCCGCGATGAGAACGATGTTCGGGTCCGAGAAGCCGGCCAGCGCCTCGTTGACCGTGACGATGCCCGAGAGCGACAGCGCGACGATCATGATGAGCGCCACCGCGTCCGAGCGGGGGCGGCCGATCAGGAACATTGCGATCGCGCAGGCCAGACAGGCAACGGTCATCAAGAGGTCGGTAGACACGATTTCGCTTTGCCTGCTCAACGGGCCTGGGAAACCACTGCTACCGCAAATAGTGCCGGATTTTGCAAACTTACGTTTCAGCGCGGCCTTGGGTCAAACTCACGCGTCATGCCCGCGGCACGCCGTTTGACTGCAACGTTTGTGAACGTCGATGCCCTCACGCCTCCAGCAGTGAAACGCGGTTGCGCCCCTGGTGCTTGGCCCGGTACATGGCCTGATCGGCCTGGTCGAGCAGCGAACGCGCCAGCGCTTCGGGACTCGCGGCGCCGGTGTTCGTCTCGCTGTTCAGCCGATACGCCGCCACGCCGATCGACACGCTGAGCGCAATGCGCTTGCCCTCGTCGTCGAGCACCTCGAGCGCCTCGACCGCAATCCGGATGCGCTCCGCAACGGCCAGCGCGTCGGGCAGCTCGCACATCAGCAGCGCGACGAACTCTTCGCCGCCGTAGCGCGACACCGTGTCCCCCACGCGCACCTGCTGTTTCAGGCAGGTGCCGATGGCGCCCAGCGCGAGGTCGCCGGTTGCGTGGCCGTGTGTGTCGTTGATCTGCTTGAAATGATCGATGTCGATGAAGAGGCACGACATGGGCGCCGCGTGCGAACTCGCGCGCCGGATCTCGTGATGCAGGCGCTCGTCGAAATAGCGGCGGTTCGACAGGCCCGTGAGCGGGTCGGTCACGCCGGTCTTGCGCAGATGCTCGCGGTGAGCGACGTTATCGAGACTCGCCGCCGCAACGCGGCTGAAGCGCGCGAGCAGATCGGTGCCCATGCTGGCGTCGAAGCGCGTGGCGTCATCGCTCGCGAGGCACAGATAGCCGAGCAGCTGGGTGCGGTTCAGGAGCGGCAACACGATCGCGCTGCCGATAGCGGTCCGCGCGTCGAAGAAGGTCTCGCTCACCGCGGGCTCGAGATCGCTCAGTTCGCTCACACGGCCAAGCCACGGCTGGTTTCCCGCGCACAGGCGCGCCAGCGCGAGGCCGCCCTGGAGCCCGGATCGCAGGTTCGCTTCGAGGTCGGCGCGCCCGCAGTCGGATTCGAGCAGGTCGCGCAGCAGCGGCGTGCGCACGTCGAGCCAGAGGCCGGCGGAAGCCAGCCGGAACACCTCGGGCAGATAGACGAATATCCCTTCGAGAAAGGCGCACCAGTCGTGCGCGCCGATCAGGCGCAGTTCCACGTCCTGGAACGACTTCGATGCGCGCTCGTTCCGCTGGACGGTTTCGATTAGCGCAGCAAGATCCAGTGAAGGCTGAGTCCCGGGATGTGTCACGATGCATCGAGAATATTCCGAAGCCTGCTATTACGGCAGCTTGGGGACAGACTTGAGCGTCGAACGGCGACACCCGCGCACCGGCGGCCTGTTCCAGCGGGGTCAGGGCAAAAGAAAAGACCGCGGTCCGTGAGGGCAGCGGTCTTGCTTACGGAAACAGCCTGCTGTTATTTGGCCGGAGACGCCGTACTCGGGGTCGCCAGCGTGTTGTTGCCACCATACGCGGGGGTGACCGACGTTGCGCTATTGTTCGCGCTCGAGTTCGGCGACGCGGCGCTCATGCCGCTGTCCGAGCTGGTGGCGGCTGGCGTGCCGTAGCCGCTCGTTGCATTGTTATTGGCAGCGGCGGGCGACGCAACGCCCGGGGTTGCCAGCGTATTGTTGCTCTGTGCATACGCACCGCCAGACAGCATGAGTGCGGCGACGGCCGCGATCAATGTGCTGATTGACTTGTTCATGATTCGCTCCTCCTTTGATTGGACTGGAATTCCGGCATAAACCACCCGCGATATTTCTCATTGGGTGGTCGTTATGCGCGGCTCGCGGCGATCAAAATCGCGTAACTGTTCGCAGTGGTGCAAATAAAGCAAACCCCTGCCAGTTGATAACAAGTTTAGGAAAGTGATCGCGAATAATTAAGCGCATTGTGCGCAACGATTTATTTCGTTTTTTGGCAATTACCCGTAATGGCGTAATGGATTTCTCGGCCTCGAATCCGGGCGCTGCGCGGTTCGATACGCGGTTCGGCGATTTGACCTGGCATTTGCGAAAAGCTTATTTTGGCGCCCTGATTGAAATCCAGCTCAACGATTTACACCGCATTTCGCGAGACTACGTTTCGCGTCCCTATTTCGGAAAATCGATCGCCTTCATCGCGGCATACATAATCGCCATACGCCTATTTTCGTTGCATGCGCATCGAGGTGGGTTCACCTCCGCGTTGACCCAGCAAGGGGCTTGGCGCGGCGCGGCTGCCGAAAATTTTCACGTCCAGCACGCGATCCCCTTGCCTATCCTTCCATATTTCGACTATTATCGAAGCATGGAAACGAACCAGACCATCGCCGCCCTGGCGGCGCTCGCGCACGAGTCCAGGCTCGCGATCTTTCGCGCCCTCGTTCAGGCAGGCCCCGAAGGCATGCCCGCTGGCCAGATTGCCACCCTGCTCGACGTGCCCCCGTCGTCGCTCTCCTTCCATCTGAAGGAGCTGTCTCACGCGCAACTCGTCACGAGCCGTCAGGAAGGCCGGTTCGTTTTCTACTGCGCGAACTTCGCGACCATGAGCGGCCTGCTGGCCTACCTCACCGAGAACTGTTGTGGCGGCAATCCCTGTTCGCCGATATCAATGTGTTCACCCTCCACGGAGAAGCAGTCATGAAGCGCTTTCACATTCACGTCGCCGTTGCCGATCTCGCATCGAGCATCCGTTTCTACTCGGCGTTGTTTGCCGCCGAACCGACCGTCGCGAAAAGCGACTACGCGAAGTGGATGCTCGAGGACCCGCGCGTCAATTTCGCGATCTCGCAACGCGGCGCCGCACCCGGCCTGGATCACCTGGGCGTGCAGGTCGAGAACGAAGCGGAGCTGGCCGAAATGCATGCGCGGCTGGAAAGCGCAGCATTACCAGTGGACACGCAGATGGAGACCGCATGCTGCTACGCGAAGTCGAACAAATACTGGAGCGTCGATCCGCAGGGCATTGCATGGGAGTCGTATCACACGCTCAATGAAATTCCGGTGTTCGGCGAGTCGCGCAATACGCCGACGAGCGCACCGGCCCCCGACGTTTCCGCGTGCTGCTGAGCGCCGCGCACGATCCGGCGGAAAAGCCATGACGACCAATGTATTGATCCTGTGCACGCACAACTCCGCTCGCAGCGTGCTGGGCGAAGCCATGTTGAATCACCTCGCTTCGAAGGCCGGCAAGGACGTGCGGGCGTTCAGCGCGGGCAGCGCGCCGGGCGCACGCCTGAACCCCTTCGCCGTCGAGTCGCTCACGCGCGCGGGTATCGACGTGAGCGGCTACCGCAGCAAAAGCTGGGATGAATTTGCCGCCAGCCATGCGCCTGTCATGCGCATTGTCATCACCGTCTGCGACAGCGCCGCCGCCGAAGCGTGTCCGTATTGGCCGGGCAGTCCTGTCAAGGTCCACTGGGGCTACCCGGATCCTTCTGTTGCGCCCGGTGGCGATGAAGGCAAGCGCGTGGCGTTCGAACTCACCCGTCAGGCGATCGGTTATCGCATGCTGCAACTCCTTGCGCTGCCGCTCGACTCGATGAGCGACGAGGAGCTTCAGCAGGCACTCACCGCGATCTCCGAATCATGACCGCGGTCACGGGTCTTGGGCGCAAGGTCCTGGCCGAGTTGATCGGCACGGCCTTGCTGCTCGCAGTCGTCATTGGCTCCGGCATCATGGCGCAGCGGCTTGCCGGCGGCAATGTGGCGATCGCGCTGCTCGCCAACACGCTGGCAACCGTGGGCGGACTGTATGTGCTGATCGAGGTGTTTGGGCCCTTGAGCGGTGCGCATTTCAATCCCGCCGTCAGCGCCGTCATGGTGCTGCGCGGCGAACTGCATGCTCAGGAATTGCTGCCGTACATCGCCGCACAACTCGTCGGTGCGCTGCTGGGTGCATGGCTCGCGCACGCCATGTTCGATCTGCCCATCGTCGAGCTTTCGAGCAAGGTGCGCACAGGCACCGGACAATGGATTGCCGAGGCCGTGGCGACTGCCGGTTTGCTCTTCGTGATCCTGCGCGCGCCGGGCGAACGCGCCTCGATCATGGTGGCGGCGTACATTGGCGCCGCATACTGGTTCACGTCATCGACATCGTTTGCGAACCCGGCCGCAGCGTTCGGACGCATGTTCAGCGACACTTTTGCGGGCATTGCGCCATCCAGCGTACCCGCCTTCGTCATTGCCCAACTGATAGGCGCAGCGACAGGCCTCGCCCTGCATATGGCCTTCGAACCGCGCAAGCAACGCGTTGGCCACCCGAACCTGGTCGAGTCGTCTGGCGAACACGGCGACGTTCGCTAGTGCGCGCATGCTGCTCAGCCGGCGCTTCGCGAGATGACGCATTCAAGATGATCCCGGAGACCTGTCTCCGGGCTTTCGCGCATGCGCCCGGCTGGGCGCAAGGCCGTAGTGGGAGGATGATCAGGACTCGTTCGGACGCAGCGTCAGCGCATTCTTGACCGACGTTACGCCTTGCACGCCCGTGGCGACTTCGGTGGCGTGTTCGATCTGCGACTGCTCCGGCACCGAGCCCTGCAGGACGATGGCGCCGTCACGCGCGCGCACGGTGATCCTGGCAACATCGATCTTCTTGTCCTTGGCGAGAGCGGTGCGGACCTTACGGCTGAGCGCGCGATTAGCGGCCTTGGCCTGCTTCGATTGCGCCTTCGACGGGGCTGCCTGTTGCTCGGCTGCGGCAGTCGCACCGCTAGCCGCGTCGCCCTGCGCATAGGCGTGCAAAGACGCGGCCACGAGAGCCGTCGCCGCGGCCAGCTTGAATACCTGAATAGCCTTCATGGAATTTCTCCTGTTGTCACAGTCTTGTTGTGGGCCCACGAACGGGCCAGTGCACTACACCATCCACGACTAAGCATTCGCGCGCCAGCAACGGCGCTCGACGCGATGCCGCATTTTTCGGCGACATCGCATCCATTCGCGCGAGCGCGCGGCAAATTATAAGAATGAAAGGTGCGGTACAGGGCGGGGAAAATGCGGCTGAATCATTAGCTTGATATCGATGCCATCATGAAGTAGGAGGACCGTTCATGACCATGGACTCATGGTCACATCGCCCGCGCCGCCAACTGGGTCCGTCAACGATCGAGTGGCTTCGACGCGCTTTTTCGCGGTTGGGAGAGAAATAGAGCGCAAATCCAGTCGCGCATACGCGGAAAAAATCTGCCAGGCGTCGCATTATTGCGACGCCGATTCTGCCGTGGGATCAGCGCGACAGCCGGCTTCCTCTTGCATCGCGCGGCTCAGCTGCGTTCATGAACCCGCGCCCTCGCGCTCGAGCCATGAACGCAACAACGCGACCCATTCATCGCCGGACTTCTCATCCGCCACGTAGGTGCAATAGCTGCGCGACGGCAGACGTGGACCTGCGAACGGTGCAACGAGCCGGCCAGCGGCGAGATCGTCGGCGACCAGCGCGGTGGGTCCCATCGCGATGCCGATTCCGTCGATGGCAGCCTGCAAGGTCAGAAAGAAGTGGTCGAAGGTCAAAGCGGCTGCCGGCCTCAGGTCGGGAATCTGCGCGCTCGCCAGCCAGTCGGGCCAGAGCCGCGGAAGACTCGAGGTGTGCAGCAACGTGTGTTCTCGCAAGTCGGCTGGCGAGCGAAGCGGCATGCGCTGTAAAAGCGTAGGACTACAGACCGGAAGCCGCTCCTCGGACAAGAACGGCCGCATCGAATAGCCGTAAAAGGTGTCCGGGCCACCCCGGATAACGAGGTCATAGTCGTCCTTCAGACTCTCCAGCGGCTCGTTCGACGTCTCCACCTTGACGCCGATGTCGGGATGCCCGGCGCGGAACGTCGCCAGCCTCGGCACCAGCCAGCGCAGCGTGAATGTCGCGGGCGCATTCACGCAGAGGGTTCGGGAGACCGTTTGCGGCACGCCGTATCTCGCGGTTGCCTGCGAGATCTGTTCGAACAACGGGCCGACTTCTGCCAGATAGCTTTTCGCCGCCGGCCTCAGCTCCACGCGGCGGTTGTGCCGCTCGAAGAGCGACGCGCCAAGCCACTCCTCCAGCAAGCGCACGTGCTGGCTCACTGCACCTGGCGTCACGTGCAGTTCCGCGGCGGCGTCCTTGAAGCTGCCGAGCCGGCCCGCAGCCTCGAAGGCTCGCAGGGCATTGAGTGGGGGCAATACCGGTTTCATTCGAGAGAGCTTAACTAATGCGAACGCCCAATTTATCTGGTTTGTTGCCCCGTCACAAGATAGATATCCTTCTTGTTAGACCATTCACGCAACGCTGCCCGTACCCTCATGCTCAGTTATACCGGCGGTATCGTGCTGTTCGCCGCGCTGCTCCACGCGAGCTGGAACGCGATGCTCCACGGCAACCGCGACCGGTTTTTCTCCATGGCGTGGATGAGCATCGCCATCGGCGTGGTCGCGACGCTGGTCGTCCTGTCCATGCCCTGGCCGGTCCGCGCTTCGTGGCCCTACATCGTCGCGTCGGGGCTCGTGCATGTCTTCTACAACGTGAGTCTCGTGCGGTCGTACCGCCGCAACGACCTCGCGCTGGCGTACCCGATCGCACGAGGCTCGTCGCCGCTGCTCGTCACGCTCGGCGCGGCGCTGTTCGCGCATGAAGCGATCGGTCCGTTGCACGGTCTCGGGATCGTGATGATTTCGGGCGGCATCATCGCGATCGCGCTGCAGGGGCGTCACGTGTCGCGCGCAGGTGCGCTGGCCGCGCTGACGACCGGTGCAACGATCGCGCTCTACACCGTGATCGACGGCATCGGCGTGCGCTTGTCCGACGGCCAGCCGCTCAGCTACACCGCATGGATGTTCCTGTCCTATTGGGCGATGCCCGTGCTGTTCGTCGCGAGGCGCGGGCGGCCCGCGGCGCTATGGACGCCGGTGCGCGCCGAGCCGCTGTCGATCGCCTCGTCGCTGGCCGGCGGCCTCGTGTCGATCGGGGCGTATGGCATCGTGATCTGGGCGCTGCAGTCGGGCGCGATGGGCGCAATATCGGCGTTGCGCGAGACCAGCGTGGTGTTCGCGGTGCTGATCGGGCGGATGTTCTTACGGGAAGCGGTGAGTGGAACGCGCTGGCTCGCCTGCGTGGTCGTCGCGGCCGGTGCGGTTTGTCTCGGGCTCTGAGATGATTTCACTCACGTCGTTTGCTACCCGTGCGTCATAACGCAACTGAGCACGCAACCGAGCACGCAACTGAACGCGAAGGAGCGCCCCATGCTTGACCATATCGAAACCGAACTGCTCGACATCGCCTATGACGAACAGGGCGATGCGAACGGATGGCCGGTCGTCCTGCTACATGGCTTTCCCTATGATATCCGCGCATACGACGAGGTGACGCCACGCCTGGTATCCCAGGGCGCCCGCGTCATCGTCCCCTACCTGCGGGGATACGGCCCAACGCGCTTTCTTTCGCCCGCGACACTGCGCTCGGGCCAGCAGGCGGCGCTTGGCGCGGACCTGCTCGCGCTGCTCGATGCCCTGCGGATCGACCGCGCCATCCTCGGCGGATACGACTGGGGTGGCCGGGCGGCATGCATCGTGGCGGCGCTCTACCCGTCGAGAGCGCGGGGGCTGGTTTCCGTCAACGGCTACAACATCCAGGATATCGCCGCTGCCGCACAGCCCGCCGACCCCGAAAAGGAACATCGCATGTGGTACCAGTACTACCTGCATGGCGAGCGCGGCCGGGCCGGATTGACCGAAAAACGGCGCGCGTTCTGCCGTCTCCTGTGGTCGCTCTGGTCGCCGACCTGGCGCTTCGACGACGACATCTACGCGTGCTCGGCAGCGTCGTTCGACAATCCCGATTTCGTCGACGTGGTGGTCCATTCTTACCGTCACCGTTTCGGACTGGTCGAAGGCGACCCCCGCTTCGACGACATCGAGCGACGCCTCGCCGCCACACCGCCGATCACCGTGCCCACGATCACGCTCGATGGAGACGCCGACGGCGTCCAGCCGCCCGGGGCAAGAGAGACCCGTTCGAAGCGCTTCAGCGGACGCCATGAGAACCGCATCGTGCCGAATGCAGGCCATAACCTTCCACAGGAGGCGCCAGAAGTGTTCGCCAAAGCGGTACTCGACATCAACACGTGGGCCGGTTGACGCCGCATGATTGCGCAACACGCTTTAGCCGCAGAGGAGAAACCAACGACATGGTGGGCGATACGAACCAACGGGCAGGCCAGTGCCATTGCGGCGCGGTGCGTTTCGTCGCGACGCTGAGCGACGGCCTCAACTCGATCCGCCGCTGCAACTGTTCTTACTGCCGCATGCGAGGCGCGGTCATTGCCGCGGCCGAAATGGGCGGGATCGAGTTCCTGCAGGGCGAGGCGGTGCTAACGAGCTATCGCTTCAACACTGGAGCGGCGCAGCACTTCTTCTGTTCTCGCTGCGGAATCGCCACCCATCTTCAACGGCGTTCCAACCCGAACCTGTATGGCGTCAACGTGGCTTGCCTCGACGGCGTCAGCCCATTCGATTTCGCCGAGGTCCCTGTCGTGGATGGAGTCAATCATCCGAACGACACCGGCGGCCCAGCGCGCCTGGCGGGCACCCTGCGCTTCATGGCGGCTGACTAAGGCCTGAGGCCACTCGCTCGTTCAAGTGAAGGCTCAAAAAAACCGCCGCGCTCTCGCGCGGCGGCCTTCGCCAAAAGCTGGCAAGCGTGGTCACCGCGCGGAAAATCAGCCGAGCCCGCCCATCATCAGGTACTTCGTTTCGAGGTACTCGTCGAGCCCGTACTTCGACCCTTCGCGCCCGAGCCCCGACTCCTTCACGCCGCCGAAAGGCGCGACTTCCGTCGAGATAATGCCCTCGTTGATGCCGACCATGCCGCTTTCCAGCGCGCCCGCCACGCGCCATACGCGGCCAATGTCGCGTGCGTAGAAATAGGCGGACAGGCCGAAGTCGGTATCGTTCGCCGCCTGGATCGCTTCTTCCTCGGTCTCGAAGCGGAACACCGCGGCAACGGGGCCGAACGTCTCCTCGTGCGCGAGCATCATGCCGCCGTGCGCGCCCGTGATGACCGTGGGCTCGTAAAACGTGCCGCCCAGCGCATGCGCGTGGCCGCCGCACACAATGGCGCCGCCCTTCTCGAGCGCATCGCTCACATGCGCCTCGACTTTGCGCAACGCCGCGCCGTTGATGAGCGGCCCTTGCGTGGCGCCCGGCTCCATGCCGCCCGACACGCGCAACGCGCGCACGGCCTTCACGAGTTTCTCGACAAAGGCGTCGTGTACGCCGGCCTGCACGTAGAAGCGGTTCACGCACACACAGGTCTGCCCCGTGTTGCGGAATTTCGAGGCCATCGCGCCTTCCACGGCGGCATCGAGATCGGCGTCGTCGAACACGATGAAGGGCGCGTTGCCGCCCAGTTCGAGCGACACCTTCTTCACCGTATCGGCGGCCGCGCGCATGAGCAGTTTGCCCACGCGCGTCGAACCCGTGAACGAGATCTTGCGCACGGCCTTCGAGGCCATGAGCGTGTCGCCAATCGCCGGGGCGTCGCCCGAAACGACATTGAACACGCCGCGCGGAATGCCCGCCTCGAGCGCCAGTTCGGCGAGCGCGAACGCCGAAAGCGGCGTCTCTTCCGAAGGCTTGAGCACCATCGTGCAACCCGCCGCGAGCGCCGGGCCGGCCTTGCGCGTGACCATGGCGAGCGGGAAATTCCACGGCGTGATCGCGCCGACCACGCCCACGGGCTCCTTCGTCACGACAATGCGCGCGCCCTTCTTCGGCGCGGGAATCACGTCGCCATACGCGCGTCGCGCTTCCTCGGCGAACCACGTGAGAAAGCTCGCCGCGTACGCCACTTCGCCCAGCGATTCCGCATACGGCTTGCCCTGCTCGGCCGTCATGATGCGCGCGAGGTCCTCGCGATGCGCGTGCATCAGCTCGCCCCAGCGGCGCACCTTCGCGCTGCGCTCCGCCGCCGTGGCGTCGCGCCACGCAGGGAACGCGTGCGAGGCCGCCGCCACGGCCTGCAGCGCTTCGCGCGCACCGGCGCGGGCCACTTGCGCGAGCGGCGCGCCAGTGGCCGGATCGATGATCGGGTAGGTCGCTTCGCTCGCCACCCATTCGCCGTCGATAAAGCTCGATGTGCGCCACAGGCGCGCTTCCTTGAGTCCGTCAATGGTCAGGCTCGTCATGCTGCGATCTCCATGCGTCGCGCCGCGCGCGGCACGCGCGGAATGCGCGCGCTCACGTAATCGTTGATCACGTCGCACGGTGTGTAGTTGCGCTCGAGTTCGTAAAGCTCGTCGGCGCTGAGTTGCGTGTCGAGCGCCGCGAGCGCGCTTTCGAACTGCGCGACGGTGTCCGCGCCCACGAGCATCGACGAGATGCCCGCGCGCCCGAGCACCCAGGCCTGCGCGATCTGCGCGCACGACACGCCGCGCGCCGCCGCGACTTCGGCCACCGAACGCGCGATATCGCGCGAGGCTTCATCGTCGTACATCTGCACGGTGAAGAAGTCGGTCTGGTTGCGCACCGACTTCGCGTCGCCGGAAAGGAGGCCGCGCGCGAGTGGACTGAACACCGATACACCCACGCCCTGATCCTGGCAGAACGGAACCATCTCGCGCTCTTCCTCGCGATACGCGCAGTTCAGCTGCAGCTGCATATTGATCGGTCGTGCGAAGTTATAACGCTCGCACGCCTGCAGAATCCTGGCGAACTGCCACGTGAACATCGTCGAAACGCCGATATAGCGCGCCTTGCCCGCGCGCACGATGTCGTTGAGCGCGTCCATGGTTTCTTCGACCGGTGTGTTCACATCGAAATAGTGCAGCATGTAGATATCGACGTAGTCGGTCTGCAGCCGGCGCAGCGAGCCATCGATGCTTTCCATGATGTGCTTGCGCGAGTGGCCCTGGTTGTTCGCGCCATTGCCGATCGGATAACCGACCTTGGTCGTGAGCACGAGTTCGTCGCGCTTCGCGAGCCGCCGCACGATGCGCCCCACCACTTCCTCGCCCACGCCCGTCGAGTAGAAGTCCGCGAGGTCGATGAAGTTGACGCCCGCTTCGAGCGCGCGGCGCACGATGGGCTCGCTCTGCTCTTCGTTGTAGATCCAGGGCTTCCACTCGGGCGTGCCCATGTTCATCGTGCCGAGGCACAGGCGCGACACCTTCAGGCCGGAGCGGCCAAGTTGCACGTATTGCATCGTAGTCACCTGTAACGATTGGTGCGGCTCAAGCCGCCCTGGCCTTCGGCGTGTAGAACGGATTGCTGATCTGATCCTTGATCTTCGCAAGGTCGTCGAGCCTGGGCAGGCCGTTCATCGCGGCGCGGATGGCCGTCTTGCAGGCCGCGTAATTGTTCTCGTACACGGCGTCGAGGTCGTCGCACGACCAGTTCACCCAGTTCGCCGTGACGATGCACCATTCGTTCTCGGCCTGCGGCGGCAGCGTGCCGTCGAGCATCGCTTCCGTCACCGCCTTCGCGATGGCCGCCTGCGACGCGCCCCACGTGGCGTTGCCGTGCAGGTCGCCGCGAATGTCGGCCTTGTTCACGTAGAGCGTGGCGGGCTTGACCGGCACGTTGGGCTGGGCCACCACCATGAACGGTACGTGGCCTTGCGAAGGCGACGACAAGCTGTTCGTAAACGCCTGCCCCACGGGGCCATTGCGCGGGCCGATCATGATGTTGATGTGGGCAGCGTTTACGCCTGGTCCAGCGAAACCTTCGCCGATATAGACTTGCAGGTCTTTCATGTTTGACTCCGTCTCCTGTGTCATGGGTTCGAATTTGGCCAGACGCATTCCAGCACACGCCGCGGGCACCCAAAAGCTATGAAATCTCATGGGGGCATGACGCGCAGTCATCGCTCTCGCCTGCATGATTCGCGTGACGAAAGTGGCATGAGATCAGGTAATGCATCGATGACTATTCGTTGCTTCGCAACCCGAAATGCCACGGCTAGACTCTGGTCGGATTGATTCGAAAAGCGCGGCCCCACGCTGGCCCGCGCATACAATTCCAATCACTGGAGACGACATGAGACGTATCACGCTGGCAGGCGTGCGTATTGCCGCCGCCCTCGCGCTGACCTGCGCGGCCACGAGCAGCTTTGCAGCCCCCGGCTGGTGCCAGGCGGGCAAAACCGTGAAGCTCGCGCAGATCACCTGGGAAAGCGGCGCGCTGATGACCGAGATGGTGCGCACGGTGCTGGAGAAGGGTTACGGCTGCAAGACCGAAGTCGTGCCGGGCGCCACGGCCGCCACCGAAACGGCGCTCACGAAAGACGACCTGCAGGTGTGGGCCGAGCACTGGACGGGCCGCAGCCCCATCGTCGCGCGCGGCTTGAAGGACGGCAGCGTGAAGCTCGTGGGCGAATTGATTCCCGGCGGCGACAAGGAAGGCTGGTACGTCCCCGACTATGTGATCAACGGCGACGCAAAGCGCGGCATCAAGCCCATGGCGCCGCAACTGCGCTCCGTCGCGCAACTGCCGCAGTACAAATCCCTCTTCACGGACGACGAAGAACCCGGCAAGGGCCGCTTCTACAACTGCCCCGCAGGCTGGGACTGCGAACGCTTCAACAACCGCCTGCTCACGGCCTACAAGCTCGGCGACGACTACACGAACTTCCGCCCCGGCACCGGCGGCGCGCTCGACGCGGCGATCGCCTCGGCCTACGAGCGCGGCAAGCCCATTCTCTTCTACTACTGGCAGCCCGCCGGCCTGATGGCGAAGTACCACTTCGTGCAACTGGAGGGCGCGCCGTATTCCGACGCCTGCTGGGACACCATCGCCGATCCGAAGGGCACGCCGTGCGCGTCTGCCTTCAAGGTCTCGCATCTGAAGGTCGCGGTCTCCACGCCGTTCTACGACGCCGAGCCGGACGCCGTCGCGTTCTTCGGCAAGGTGAGCTTGCCGCTCGCGCTCGACGAACAACTGGTCCAGCAGATGCACGACAAGAAGCTCGACGCCTCCACGGTCGCGCGCACGTTCTTCGAGCAGCATCCGGAAATCTGGAAGCAATGGGTCACGCCGGAAGTCGCGGCGCGCGTGCAGGCCGGCCTGCGCACGTAAGCCACGACACTGCCCGTACGACGGTACGCATCACACGACACACGCAGAATGAGGCTCACCATGGGATCCCCCTTTCTTCACCTCTCGATCGCCGACTGGGTCAACGACCAGGTCGCCGCGTTTGTGCAGCGCTACGGCGACGCGTTCCACAACTTCAGCGTGCTCATGCTGCGCGACCTGCTCGTGCCGCTCGAAGGCCTGCTGCGCGCCACGCCGCCCATCGTCGTGCTCGCCGCCGTGGGCCTGCTCGGCTGGCATGCCTCGCGGCGCATCGGCGTGGCGCTGCTGTTCGTCGTGCTGCTCTGGCTGATCGGCTGCTTCGGGCTGTGGGACAAGCTCATGCAGACCTTCGCGCTGATGGTCGTCGCCACGCTCATCTCGGTCGTGCTCGGGGTACCGCTCGGCATCCTCGCCGCTTCGAGCAGCGGGCTGCGCCGCGTGCTGCTGCCGGTGCTCGACGTGATGCAGACGCTGCCCAGCTTCGTGTACCTGATTCCGGTGCTCATGCTGTTCGGCCTCGGCAAGGTGCCCGCCATTCTCGCCACGGTCGTCTACGCGCTGCCGCCGCTCATTCGTCTGACCGATCTCGGCATCCGCCACGTGGATGCAGAAATCGTCGAAGCTGCGCGCGCGTTCGGCACCACGCGCATGCAATTGCTGTTTGGCGTGCAGTTGCCGCTCGCACGGCCGAGCATCATGGCCGGTATCAACCAGACCACGATGATGGCGCTTTCCATGGTCGTGATCGCCTCGATGATCGGCTCACGCGGTCTTGGCGAAGATGTGCTCGCGGGCATTCAGACGCTCGACGTGGGCAAGGGCACGCAAGCGGGCGTCGCCATCGTGATTCTCGCGATCGTGATCGACCGCATCAGCCAGGGTTACGGGCAGGGCCGGCGCACACGCGGCCTCGCGCGCAAATCGAAGCAGCCCTCGCGCATTCCGTTTCGCCGCGTTCGCGAACAGGAAAGCAAAAGTGCCGACTCGACCAGCAGCAGCGACCTGACGAGCCAGCCGGCCAAGTAACGAACGCGAAGGCAAAAGCGCCGGCACAATGGCGGAAACCCGGCCGGCGCATCCAGCATACGCAATGAGCATGGAATGAGGTAACGATCATGAGCGGCATCGAAGTCAAGAACGTCTACAAGATCTTCGGCACGCGCGAAAGCAGTCAGCGCGCGCTCGACCTGCTGCGCGGCGGCGCGGGCAAGGCCGAGGTCCTCGAGAAGACGCGCTGCAACGTAGGGCTCAACGACGTGAGCCTGTCGATCGGCTCGGGCCA
Source organism: Paraburkholderia sp. CNPSo 3281 (assembly GCF_024206515.1). Taxonomy (NCBI): domain Bacteria; kingdom Pseudomonadati; phylum Pseudomonadota; class Betaproteobacteria; order Burkholderiales; family Burkholderiaceae; genus Paraburkholderia; species Paraburkholderia sp. CNPSo 3281. The sequence continues at coordinate 71,258 of NZ_JAMBPS010000004.1, forward strand.
GATCTTCGTGATCATGGGCCTTTCGGGCTCGGGCAAGTCCACTCTGGTGCGCCATTTCAACCGGCTCATCGAGCCGACCGTGGGCGAGATCCTCATCGACGGCAAGGACGTGCTCAAGCTCTCCGGCAGCGGCCTGCGCGATTTGCGGCGCTACGGCGTGAGCATGGTGTTCCAGAGCTTCGGACTCCTGCCTCACCAGACGGTGCTCACCAATGCCGCGTATGCCCTCGCCACGCGCGGCGAAAAGAAAGCCGCGGCGCAGGCGAGCGCGCGCGAATGGCTCGGCAAGGTGGGCCTCGCGGGTTATGCGGACCACTATCCCGACGAGCTTTCGGGCGGCATGCGCCAGCGCGTGGGCCTCGCCCGCGCGCTCGCCGCGAACACCGACGTGCTGCTGATGGACGAAGCCTTCTCCGCGCTCGACCCGCTCATCCGCACCGAAATGCAGGACCAGCTGCTCGAACTCCAGGCCACGCTCAAAAAGACCATCGTGTTCATCACACACGACCTCGACGAGGCGCTGCGCATCGGCAACCAGATCGCGATTCTGCGCGACGGCCGCCTCATCCAGTGCGGGACGCCCGACGACATCCTGCACCGCCCCGCCGACGACTACGTGCGGCGCTTCGTCGAGCGCCGCGCCGGAACGACTCACTAAGCCGCCGTACATGCGGGCGCTCATCGGCCTGCTGGGCGGCTATACGATCCTCGTTTGCGGGAACAGCCTCCTCACGACGCTGATCTCGCTGCGCATGCTGCACGGCGAGCGCACCGCGCTCGACGTCGGCCTCGTGCAATCGTGCTATTACGTCGGCTTCATCGTGGGCGCGCTGGGGCTCGGCCCGCTCGTCGGGCGCATCGGGCCGCAGCGCGCCTTCATCGGCTTTGGCGCGCTCGCCGCACTCGCGGCGCTCGGCTATCTCTCCTTCGATTCCCCTGACATTTGGGCCGTGCTGCGGCTCATCACCGGCTTCAGTATGGTCGGCGTGTTCACCTCGATCGAAAGCGGCGTGAACGGCGCCGTGCCCAACGAGCGGCGCGGGCGCGCGTTCGCGTTCTATCTCGTGCTCACCTATCTCGGCGTGAGCGCCGGGCAATTCCTGCTGGGCGTGGGCGCACCCGGCGGCATTTTCGAGCATGCGCTCGTGAACGGGTTGTTCGTGACTGCGCTCATACCCGTGGCGCTGATTGGTGACTGGCAATCCGCCGATGCCACCCTCGCTGCGGCGGCCGCCGCCAAGGCCGCACCCTCCGCGCTCGCCACGCCGAAGCGCCCCACGCTGCTGCTCGACGGCCTGCGCGAACTGCACCGCGTCGCGCCGCGCAGCGTGCCGGCCTGCATCGGCGCGGGGCTGCTTTCCAGCGCGTTCTATGCGCTCACGCCGGTGTATCTCGCGCGCATCGGTTATCCCGCCAGCAGTATTTCGCGCGCCATGGGTGTCGTGCTGATCGGCGCACTGCTTTCGCAATGGCCCGTGGGGCGGCTCTCCGACCGCCTCGGGCGGCGCGCCACGCTCGGCGTGATCTCGCTCATCTCCGCGTGCGCGGCCGCGGCGCTCGCCATCCTGCGCGCACCGGCTCTCGTCGATACGATCCTCTTTCTCTACGTCGCGCTCACGTTCACGCTCTATGGCGTGATCGTCTCCGACGTGAACGACCGTGTCGATCAGGCGCGGCGCGTGCAGACGAGCGCAACGCTGCTGCTCGTCTTTTCGCTTGGCGGCGCGGCCGGTCCCACCGTCGCTTCGCTGTTCATGCGTCTGTTGGGGGCGGGCGGGCTCTACGTGTTCGCGCTCGTCGTCACGCTCGCGCTCACCGCGCTGTCGCGCGCGCGGGGCGTCTGAATGGCGGCGCGGGCCGGTATACTGCGTCGTTTGCAGGAGGCGTCGTTTCGGGCGGCGCCTGGAGCGAGGAGACGACCTTGAAGCGAAAGATGCCGGCGCTGAACGCCCTGAAGGCGTTCGAGGCGGCAGGCACGAGCGGCAGCTTCACCCGCGCCGCCGAGCAGCTGAACGTGACGCAGAGCGCGGTGAGCCGCCAGGTGCGCCAGCTCGAAGAACAGCTTGGCGAGGCGCTGCTCGAGCGCCATCACCATCGGCTCGAACTGACCGAAGCCGGGCGCGCGCTGCTGCGCACGCTCCAGCAGTCGTTCGACCGCATCGAAGTGACGGTGCGCACGATCCAGCAGAAGAGCGACCTCAACCGCCTGCGCGTAAACGCCCCGCCCACCTTCGCGAGCCGCTGGCTCGTGCCGCGCCTCACGCGTCTGCAGGCGCGCCATCCCGAGCTAGAACTGAGCCTCACCACGCATCTGCAGGACAGTCTCGCCGATTCGACGGCGCTGGACTGCGCGATCCGCTTTGGCGACGGTGAATGGGAAGGCCTCGACAGCTCGCTGCTGATGCATGAATCGCATATCGCGGTGTGCGCGCCCGCGCTGCTCGCGCAAGGGCCCATCGACCTCGCGCAGCACACCTTGCTGCACGTGCTCGCGGGCGACAACCAGCGCTATCTCACCTGGCGGCACTGGCTCGACGCGGCGCGCATCGAGGACGTGGACACGTCGGGCGGCTACGAATTCGACCTGCTCGATCACGCGATCCGCGCGGCCATCGAAGGGCTCGGCGTCACGATGGCCGACCGCCACATGATCGAACACGAGCTGGCCCGGGGCCTGCTCGCGCCCGTGCGTGACATCCACGTGGACGGCCGCCAGTCATACTGGTTCGTGGTGCGGCCCGAACAGAAGGCTTCGAAGCCGCTCCAGCTTTTCCGGCAATGGCTTCAGGACGAAATTGCGGCCATGCGTTGACGGCCCTGCGCAATGGCCTGCGCGGCGATGGCCTGATCGGCGTCTTCCAGAATCAGGTCCGCGCCCTTTTCCGCGACCATCATCGTCGGCGCGTTGGTGTTGCCCGATGTGATGTTGGGAAAGATTGACGCATCCACCACGCGCAAGCCTTCGATGCCATGCACGCGCAAGCGCGCGTCCACCACCGCCGTGCGCGGGTCCGGGCCCATCGCGCAGGTGCCGCACAGGTGATAGATCGAACCGCTTTGCTCGCGAAAGAACTTGAGCATGCTCGCGTCGTCGGTCACTTCGCCGGCGGGCGTCACCTCGGCTTCGGTGATGCCCTGCAATGCGCGCGCCGTCATCAACTTGCGCACGAGGCGGCTGCCCGCGATCGCCTCGTCGCGGTCCTTCTGCGTCGAGAGATAGTTGCCGCGAATCTTCGGCGCGTCTTCCACATTCGCCGAAGCGATCTCCACGGAGCCGCGGCTCGTGGGCCGGCAAGGATTGAAGCAGACGAGAAAGCCCGAGTACGGCTCCGGCGTGAGCTGCGCCCGATCCGATTTGGGAATCCGGTACGAAAGCGGATTGAAGTACACCTGCATGTTCGGGTGCGCCTCGTCCTGGCTCGTGCGGAAGAAGCCGCCCGACTGGTTCACGCTCATCGAGAACGGGCCCTTGCGCTGAAACACGTATTGCAGCCCGAACTTCAGCTTGCCAGTCCAACTGCCGAATGAATCGTTGAGCGTCTTCACGCGCGAACGATAGTAGAAGCTCACGCACAGATGGTCCTGCAGGTTCTGCCCCACCGCAGGCAGCTCGTGCACAACGTCGATGCCGTGCTTCGCGAGCAGCGCGCGCGGGCCCACGCCCGATAGCTGCAACAGCTTGGGCGAATCGACCGCGCCGGCCGCGACGATGACCTCGCGGTTCGCCTGGAACGTGCGCTTTACGCCTTGCTGCACGATCTCCACGCCGATGGCGCGTTTTTGAGCCTCGTCGAACAGCACACGCGTGGCGCGCGCATGATGCTCGATCTTCAGGTTCGCGCGCTGCCCGGCGCGATGCAGGTAGGCCACGCTGCTCGAATCGCGCTTGCCGTCGCGCGTGTTCACATCGTAGATGCCCACGCCTTCGAGCCGCGCGCCGTTGAAGTCCTCGTTGCGCTCGTAACCGAGCTGCGTGCAGCCTTCGACAAAGGTGCGGCACACCGGATGCGCGCCTTCCTTCATCGGCGTGATGCGCACGGGGCCGTTCGCGCCGTGCCAGGGCGTGTCGCCGAGCGGATGCGATTCCAGCTTGCGGAAGTACGGCAGCACTTCCTGGTACGACCAGCCCGCATTGCCCGCCGCGGCCCAGTCGTCGTAGTCGCACGCGGCGCCGCGCACGTAGATCATGGCGTTGATCGCGCCCGAGCCGCCCTGCACCTTGCCGCGCGGCGCGTAGATCTGCCGGCCGGCAAGCTCCGGCTCCGGCTCGCTGTAATACATCCAGTTGTACTGCTTGTTGTAGTACAGCTTGGCGAAGCCGATCGGGATCTTGAACCAGAACGAATCGTCGGGTCCGCCCGCTTCGAGCAGCAGCACCGAATGTCGCCCGGAAGCGGAGAGCCGTTCCGCGAGAATGCAGCCCGCCGAACCGGCGCCGACGATGATGTAGTCGTAGTTCATCTAAGTGCTCCGGCAGATCAGCCGCGTGCGGGCGAGGTATCGCGCACGTCGGCGGGCTGGCTCGCCATCTGCAAATGCAGACGCTTGCCCGTATAAGGCGAGTGCGCGCGCACGACGTCCATATCGAGTTCGACGCCCAGGCCCGGCGCCTTCGAGGGAATGATGTAGCCGTCTTCCCACTGAATCGGCTGCTTGAGCACTTGCGCGTGGAAACCATCCCACGTGCCGATGCTTTCCTGAATCAGGAAGTTCGGCGTGCAGGCCGCGAGCTGGATGCTCGCCGCCGCGCCAATGGGCCCGTTGTAGAGATGCGGCGCGATCTGCGCGTAATGCACCTCGGCGAGCGTCGCGATCTTCTTCGCTTCGAGCAGGCCGCCCACGCGCGCCACGTTCAGTTGCAGGATCGACGCCCCGCCCGCCTGCAGCAGCTTGTGGAATTCGTATTTGGTGGTGAGGCGCTCGCCCGTGGCGATCGGAATCGACGTGTGCTTCGCGACATTGGCGATGGCCTCTTCCTGGCCCGGCGGCACCGGCTCCTCGAACCACAGCGGGTCGTATTTCTCGAGCCGCTTCGCGAGCCGGATGGCCGAAGAAGGCACCATCTGGCCATGCGTGCCGAACAGCAGATCGGCCTTGCTTCCCACCGCTTCGCGCACCTTGCGGCAGAACGTTTCGCAGCGGTCGAGCACTTCGAGCGAGAGCTGATGCCCCGACCAGGCCGTGTACGGACCCGCCGGGTCGAACTTGACCGCGGTGAAACCGCGCTTCACGTTCTCGGCTGCGCATTCGGCGGCGAGATCGGGGTCGTCGTAATCGTATTCGCCCTTCGCGTTCTTCGGGTACAGGTAGGTATACGAACGAAGCCGCTCGTTCACCATGCCCCCGAGCAGTTCGTACACGGGCTTGTCCGCCGCCTTGCCGATGATGTCCCAGCATGCCATTTCGAGGCCGCTCACGATGCCCATCATCGTGAGGTCCGGGCGCTGCGTGAAGCCGCTCGAGTATGCCTCGCGGAACAGGCGCTCTACACGATGCGGGTCGTGGTCCAGCAGATAGCGCGTGAAGACGTCTTCGATCGCGCTCACCATCACGTCGGGATGGAACGTCGCGGCGTAGATTTCGCCCACGCCTTCGATGCCGCAATCCGTTTTCAGCGTAACGAAGATCCAGTACATGCCGCCGAGGTGCGGAGGAGGCACCGCAACGACGTTCGTTTCAATTGCAACGACTTTCATGGTTCAGGCTGTATCAGGCAGGTTTGGAGTGGGTCATGCGCTTGAGCACGAGCGCGGCGATACCGCCGAGCGTGCCAATGGCGGCGACATAGGCGAAATAGATCTGGTAGCCGAGCATGCCGGCGTAGTGCTCGGTGATATAGCCGTTCACGAGCGGCAGGAAGATGTCCGACGAGTAGCCGATCAACGAAACGAGACCGATGGCGAGGCCCGTGATGCGCATGGGAATCGCGCAGTAATCGAGTAGCGTCCAGTAGAGGCCGCGAATCGCGTAGGTCATGAGGCCGATGAACAGCACCACCGCGCCGAGCAGCGCCATGTTGCGCAGCGCCGGCAGCAGGATCAGACCGATCAGGCCCGCGACGGCCAGGAACAGCGCCCAGATGAGCACGCGCAGGTTCGAAAGGCGGTCGCCGAGAAAGCCGCCGCCAATGCCGCCGATGGGACGCATCCAGAGCTTCGCGGTGGTGACCATGCCGGCCGCCACGACGCTCATATGCATCTCGCCCTGCTGGAGATACGCGGAGAAACTGTAAGTTGCCCAGAAGATCTGATAGCCGCAGAACACCACGCCCGCCATGAGCCAGAGCTGGGGAATCGCGGCGAGCGTCGAGAGATCGCGCCACAGCGAACCGTTTGCATTCGCCTCGACCGGCTTGCTTTCGGCCTGCGCGGGCGCGGGATCCTTGAAGAAGCTCATCAACGCGCCGAGTGCGATACACGTGAACGAATACATATAGATCACGTGACGCAGGCCCGTCGCTTCACCGCGTCCCGAGCCGGTCGCGGCGGCGAATAGCGCGAGCGCGGCGGTGGCGAGCAGCGCCTCGACGAGTCCGCGTCCGCCGTCGAGCAACCCGAAGAAACGGCCTTGTTCGTTCGCCGCCGCGATCATGCGCACGCGTTTGAGCACCGAGGCCCAGAACGTGAGGCCGGTCGTGACGCCCCAAAGGCAGAAGATCGCGAGCAGCGCATGGAACGAAGGCGCAGTGGAGTACCAGAGGCCCAGCGCCCCGGTGCCGATGAGCGAGAAGCAGATCAACAGGCGCGGCGCGACGCGGTCGGCGAGCCAGCCGCTCGGCAGATAGCACACGAAGAACACGATGCCGAGCACCGAGTAGAGATAGCCGAGCTGGGCGTTGTCGATATGCAGCACATCGAGCATCGTGGTCTGGTAGACCTGACGCAGATACAGCAGCGGATAGATACCGCCCGCGGCAAGGACGAGCAGCAGCAACTGCACGTAGCGCTGCATCGAGCCCGGTGCGGCGGGCGTGAGCGATGCGGTTTCGGCGCGCCGCATCGCCTGCGCATTGGGCTTTCCGATGGACTTCTGCAAGATTGTCTCCTGTCGACCAGAGTTAGCGCTTTAGCTGTCGACCGGAGTTTGGGCTTTAGCCCTTACTCCGGTCCCATGCAAAGCACTTACTCTGGTCCCATGCAAAGCTGTCGACCAGAGTTAGTGCAAAGCACTTACTCTGGTCCCATGCAAAGCTGACGCCGGCGCGCGGGCGGTTGCCCGCGCGAGGCGTTTTTTCTTTATCTCCGGCGCCCGGTCGAGGGGCGCCGTTTCTGCGATTAATCCGTAGCTCGAACGATCAGAACGGCATCACGACCAGGCGTGTTTGCGTGAATTCGAGCATGCCGTGCTTGCCGTCGTCGCCGCCGAGGCCCGAGCGCTTCCAGCCGGCGTGATAGCCCTGATACGGGTCCGCAGGCGTGCGGTTCACGTACAGTTCGCCGGCTTCGATCTCGTTCGCGACGCGCAGGGTCGTGCGGTAGCGCTCCGTAAAGAGCACCGACGAAAGGCCGAACTGGTGATCGTTGGCCATGCGCAGCGCGTCGTCGAGCGTCTCGTACGCAAGCACCGGCAGCACCGGGCCGAAGATCTCCTCCTGCACGATCTCCATGTCCTGGCGGCAATGCGTCAACAACGTAGGCGGATAGAAATGACCCTTGCCTTCGGGCACGTAACCGCCCGTTTCGAGCTTCGCGCCTGCGGCCACCGCGCGCTCGACCATCGCGTGGATCGCTGCGCGTGCGCTTGCGCTCACGAGCGGCCCCATGCGGATGGCGTCTTCGGCGCGGTCGCCGAAGCGCACGGCGCTCATCTTTTCGCGCAGCAGCGCGACGAAGCGGTCATGCACCGAAGCATGCACATACACACGTTCGATCGCCGTGCAAAGCTGGCCGCAATGCGTGGTTTTCGAGCGCACGATGGCCGTTGCGGCTGCTTCGAGATCGGCGTCGTCTTCGATGATCGCGGGCGTCTTGCCGCCCAGTTCCAGCGACGGCCTGGCGATATTTTCCTTGCAGTAGTCGAGCACCCTGCGGCCTGCGCTCACGCTGCCCGTGAGGGTAATCATGCCGACGTCCGCGTGCGTGCAGAGCACGGCGGCGGTGTCGTGGTCCATGGCCAGCACGTTGAAAATGCCCGCCGGCAGTTCCGCTTCCTGCGCTGCGCGCGCCACTTCGAACGCCGAGCACGGCGTGTTGTTACTCGGCCGCACGACCACCGCGTTACCCGTGATGAGCGCCGGCGCGACCTTGCGCAGCAACGTGTACACCGGGAAGTTGAAAGGAATCAGGCACGCGGCCACGCCGATCGGCTCGCGCATCAGAATGAGGTTTTCGTTCGCGCTATCGCTCGGAATCACCTCGCCTTCAATGCGGCGCGCCCACTGCGCGTGGTAGCGCAGGATTTCGGCGGCGTACTGCGCCTCGGCGGTCGCGTCCGCGACGCTCTTGCCCGACTCGGCGGCAAGCGCCGCGCCGATCTTCGGCGCGCGCGCCACGATCGCGTCCGCGAAACGGTTCAGGATTGCACCGCGTTCGGCGGCGGGCAACTTGCGCCAGGCGCGCTGCGCGGCCTTGGCGGCCACGACCGCGCGAACCGCGTCGGCGGCGCTCGCGGCGCTCACATGGCCGACCGCGTCGCCGGTTGCGGGGCTATGGACAGCAATCTGCGGCCCTTCGGCGCCGACGAACTGCCCATTGATGAAATTGAGGTCTGATCGCATGGATTGCTGCCGGTTTGGCGTTGCCGCCGCTTCATGAGAAAGGGCAGTATCCGTGCGGCATCGGGACGCCACAAACGATTAATTGTCGAGCGGAGCATGCGAAAAACGCATGCTCGTCGAGTGAAGCGCGGGAGCGGCAGCAGCTAAAGCGCGTGGCGATCGCGCGCCATGCTTGTTATAATTCGCTCACGCAGACGAAACAAATCTAACGTTCGCCGGAAGGCGGCTCACTCCGGCGCAGCACCCACTCCATGGCCAAAACCGACCGGCTGCGCGCCCTTGCCGACGCGCTCGCAAAACACAACGTCATGCATCTGCGCGATGCAGCCAGCGTGCTTGGTGTCTCCGAAATGACCGTGCGGCGCGATATCGCCGCGAATCCCGAGCGTTTCACGTATCTGGGCGGCTATATCGTGAGCGCGCAGGACGTGCCCAATACCGCCGGCTACTCGCTCGAGCACGAAAAGGACCACTTCGCGCAGGCCAAGGCGCAAGCGTCCGCGCACGCGGCGCGACTCATCGCGCAGAACGACACCGTGTTCATCGACTGCGGCACGACGCTCGCCGCACTCGCGCGCCTCATCCCTTCGCAGATGCAGATCACGGCGGTGTGCTATTCGCTCAACGTGGCCGAGATTCTGCGGCGCATGCCCAATGTGCGCATGATCTTGCTGGGGGGCGTGTATGTGCCGTCGTCGGATTCGTTTGCCGGCGAAGAAAGCCTTGAAACGCTGCGCCGCATGGGCATCAACAAGGCGTTTATTTCAGCAGGCGGCGTGGACGCCGCGCGCGGCGTAACGTGCTGGAACTTCCACGAAGTGGCGCTCAAGCAGGCCGCCATGGCTAGCGCCGTGGAAAGTCATCTCGTTGTGGACGCCAGCAAGTACGGCATCGTGAAGGCGTGGCGCTTTTCGCAGGTGGACGACTTCAATTCCGTCATCACCGAAAAAGGCCAGACGCTGCGCGCGCGCAGCGCATAGGCGCTGACCGGCCGCGCAGCGCCGGTCGCTCCACTAGTCTGCCGACTCAGCCGCGCCGGCGCAGCGCGAACAGCGTACCGGCCACCAGGATGAACGCGCCGACAATCACCTTCTGCCACGTGCTTGGCACGCCCACGAGAATCAGCACGTTGTTGATGAGCGTGACGAGCGCCACGCCAAGCAGCGTACCCACGACCGTGCCGCTGCCGCCCGTAATGCGCGCCCCGCCGAGAATCACCGCCGCGATCACGTCGAGTTCCGAGCCCACCAGGTCGAACGGATTGGCAAGCCGGTTGTTCGCCACGTGCAAAATACCCGCCACGCCGGCGAGAAACCCCGTATAGCCGAACACGAACAAGCGGATCGCGCGCAGGTTGAAGCCAAGCCGCTCCGCAATTGCCGTGCTGCCGCCCATGGCGTAGACGCCGCGCCCCATCATCGTCCGATTGAGCAGCCACCACGTAAGAATCGCGCCTGCCACGAGTGCGATCGCGGAAACGGGCAGCACCGCGTTGAGCCCGTCGGCGGTCTTGTAGGCAATGAGCGGAATGCGGCCAAAGTGGTCCATGCTGTGCGGGATGTTCATGAAGAACGTCGTGCCCACGAAGGTGAGCAGCAGCCCGCGATAGAGGTACTGCGTGCCGATCGTCACGATCAGCGAAGGCGCCTGCAGCCGGTGCACGAGCATGCCGTTGATCACGCCGAGCACGATGCCGCCCAACGCGCCCGTGAGCAGAATGAGCGCGAACGGCGCATCGGGCCACCACGCGAACACGGCTTTCGTGATCGAGTACATCGTGAGCGCGCCAATCGCCGTGAACGAGACGTCGATGCCGCCCGATGCCAGCACGACGAGCGTGCCGAGCGCGAACAGCGACGTGATCGTTGCCGAGTGCAGCAGGTCGAACAGCGTGGCCCACTGGAAAAAGCGCGGGTTGATAGAAGCGACGATCACGCAGGTAATGACGATCAGCGTGGCCGTGAACCACTCGGGATTGCGGGCGAGCTTCGCGCGCCAGTTGAGCGGCACGCTCTGACGCGCGACTTCGACGGTGTTGGACGACGTGCTCATTGTCTGATTCATGCTCATGCGGTATCCGGCAAAACGTTACGCGGAATTCAGGCTGCCTCTGCAAGCAGCGCGCGGTACAGCTCGGCCTCGGTCAGGCCATCGGCGTGGTGCTCTTCGGCGAGGCGGCCTTTACGCATCATCAGTACGCGGTCGCAGTTCTGCAGCAGCTCAGGCAGGTCATCGCTCACGAGCAGAATGCCGATGCCGCGCTGCGAGAGCCGCTGCATGATGCGATAGATGATGTCCTTCGAGCCGACGTCCACGCCCACGGTCGGCCCGTGCAGGATCAGCACGTGCGGGTCGATGGCGAGCCAGCGGCCAATCAACACGCGCTGCTGGTTGCCGCCCGACAGCGACTGCACGGCCTTCTCCACATCGGGCGTGGCGATCTGCAGTTCCTTCACGGTGTTTTCGGCCAACGCGCGTGCGCGCGTGCGGTCGATCTGGCCGAAGCGGTCGCGCAGGCTCGCGATCATCGCCGTGATCACGTTGTCGCGAATCGGCTTGTCGAGGAAAAGGCCTTCATTCAGGCGGTCTTCCGGCACGTAGCCAATGCGCGCGCGCCTCGCGTCACCGGGCGTCGAAAGCTTGATCGCGCGGCCTTCGAGCACGATCTCGCCCGCATCGGCGGGCGCGACGCCCGCAAGCGCACGCGCGAGTTCGTTGCGGCCCGAATCGAGCAGGCCCGTCACGCCGAGAATCTCGCCGCGATGCAGCGTGAACGACACGTCACTGAAGAGGCCCGCGCGGCCCAGGCCGCGAACGTCGAGCAGCACGTCGGCTTCAGCCGCGACGTTGCGGTAGCGTTCGGTGGAAAGCTCGCGGCCCGTCATCAGTTCGCTCAACCGCGCCTTGGTGTAGTTCGTGATCGGGCCTTGCGTCACTTTCTGGCCATCGCGCAGCACGATCACTTCGCCGCCGATCGCATAGCACTCGTCGAGCTTGTGGCTCACGAACAGCACGGTCACGTCCTGCGCGCGCAACTGGCCGAGCACGGCGATGAGGTTGGTCACTTCCTTTTGCGTGAGCGAGGTCGTGGGCTCGTCCATGATGACGAACTTCGCCTCGCTCGCAATGGCGCGCGCGATCGCCACGAGCTGGCGCGTGGCGAGCGGCAGTTGCTCGATGAGCGTCGCCTGGAAGTCGGCGTCGCCAGGCAGGCCCACGGCCTTCAAGGCGCGCTCGGCCGTGCGGGCAAGTTCGCGGCGGTCGAACGTGCGCGCGAGACGACCCGCATGCTCCGCGAGTTCGGTCGTGAGCCCCACGTTTTCCACCACGCTCATGTTGGGCAGCAGCGAAAGATCCTGATACACAGTCTCGACGCCCGCCGCGAGCGATTCGAGCGGCGTTAGCCGCGCGTGGCGCGCGCCGTCGACCACCAGTTCGCCTTCGTCGGGCGGCTGCGCCCCGGAGATGATCTTGATGAGCGTGCTCTTGCCGCACCCGTTCTCGCCGAGCAGGTGATAGATCTGCCCGCGCTCGAACGCGAGCGTCACGCCGCGCAAGGCGTGCACGCCCGTGAAGCGTTTGTGCACGCCGAGCACCTGCAATAACGGTTCTGAAGCCATATCGTCTCTTCGTGACGTTGCGACGAAGCGCGCGCCGGGCCACAAGACCGTTGCGCGCGCCACCTTCTCCCGATCAGAAGTTGTATTGCTTGTAGTTCGACTTGTCGACGCTCACCCAACCCTGGCCGCGCACGATGATGCCCTTGCCCGGACCCTTCGACACCGTGACCTTCTCGTAGCCCGGCAGGCCGAGGTTCGCGCCGTTCTCCACCGTCTTGCCGTCGATCAGCATCATCGCGATCTTGTTCATCGCCATGCCCGCCAGCTTCGGATCCCAGAACGCAATGCCGTTGATCGCACCGCTTTCGAGGTACTTGCCGGCCTCGGTCGGCAAGCCGGTGCCGTACACGCAGATCTTGCCCTGCAGGCCCGCTTCCTCGACGGCGCGGCCAATGCCGATCACGTCGAGCGACGACGAGCCCTGGAAGCCCTTGATGTCCGGATGCTTGCGCAGCACTTCCTTGGCCACTTCATAGGCGTGCTCGCCGTCGTTGTTGGTTTCGAGGTTGGTCTCGACGAGCTGCATCTTCGAGAACTTCTTCTTCGCGTTGTCGATGCCGCCGTCGGCCCACTGCACCTGCGAACGGCTGCCGAGCGAGCCGACCATCGTCGCCCACTTGCCTTCGTTGTGCATGCATGAGGCCAGGCGGTCGTTGAGCGCGGCGCCGTAGGCGGAGTTGTCGAACGCCTCGACGTCGACCATCGTGTTCTTTTCGTTGTCGGCTTCGTGCGTGACGACCTTGATACCGCGGTCCATCGCCTTCTTGAGCGCCGGTTCGAGCGTGGGCGGGTCATACGGCACGACGGCAATCGCGCTCACTTTCTTTGCGATCAGGTCGTCGATGATCTTCAGTTGCTGCGCGGCGTCCGCGCGGCCTGGCCCCGTCTGGTAGACCGAAACGTTCGGATTGTCCTTGCCGAATTCCTTGATGCCGTCGTCCATCCGATTGAACCAGCTAATGCCGGTCACCTTTACCACCGTGACGATGGTCGGGTTTTCCGCCGCATACGCAACGGCCGCCATGCCAGCGGCAAGTGCACACGCTGTAATTGCCACGCTGAGTCGCTTGATCTTCATGTTCCTTGTCTCCGTTTTTATGTCGTATGTCGCCCCGAAATGGATGGCGGCGGACCTCCGAGGCACGAGGCCCGCCTGCTACACGGTTGAGCCAGTCAGCCCGAGGTCCGCCCTTTGCCAGCAGACGCCCAGGCGCCGAGACCGAAAATCGCGCGTACCCGCTCGCCGCCCGCGAACGCGAGCGAAAGCAACAACAGGAAGCCCCAGGCGCAATCGCCGAAAAACTGCGAAACGCCCATCAGATTGAAGAGGCTCGAAAGGAATTGCAGCACCGTCGCGGCAAAGAACACGCAGATGATGCGTCCATAGCCGCCCGCCGGATTCACCCCGCCCATCACCGCAATGAGAATGGCGATCAGCAGATAGGAATTGCCGTAGTCCCATTTCGCGCTGAGCGTGTGCGAAACGCTCACGAGCCCCGCGAGCGAGGCGAGTACGCCGCACATCGCGTAGGTCATGATCAGCATGCGCGCGCGCGGAATGCCGGCATAGAATGCCGCACGCTGGTTCGTGCCCATGAGGTAGAGGCGCAGCCCGAACGGCGTGCGCCTGAGCAGCCAGCCCAGCAGCACGACCACGGCCACGAATAGCAGGAACGAGATCGGCACCTGGAAGAACGTGCCGTTGCTGATATCGGCGAGCGGTTCGACGTAATCCACGTGCACGGAGGCGCCGTTGCTCAGCGCCACCGCGAAGCCCGTGAAAAGCAGTTGTGTACCGAGCGTGCAGAGAATAGGCGTGAGTCCGAGGCGCGCAATCACCACGCCGTTCAGCAGGCCGCCAAGGAGTCCCATGCACACTACGATCACGCAGAAGAGCGCCGTATAGAGCACGGGTGAGTCGTCGCCGCTCACGAGGTGCGGCACCACCAGCGCGGCGATCATGCCCGAAAGATTCGCGAGCCCCACGCCGGAAAGGTCGATGCCGCCGTTACCCGACAGCATGGAGAGCATGATGCCGAGCGCGAGCAGCGCGACTTCGGGCAGTTGCGCGCCCATCGACTGCAGGTTGTCGATGCCGACGAACTGCCCGCGCGACACCCAGACCGCGACCAGCACGACCAGCAGGTTCACGGCCAGCAGGAAGTTCAACTGGCGGTCACCGAACCATTTGGCAAAGAGTGCAGACTTCATGGACCTCATCCTTTGCGGTGTGTTTTCACCTGGCAACGTTCAATGCGCACCGGCGTCCGCCGTGCGTGCGAGCATGGCGTCGACTTCTTCTCTGCGCGGCATGGAAGGCGCGGTGCCGGGACGCGTGACGGAGATGCCCGCCAGCGCGCAGCCAAAGCGCGTGGCCGTGAGCGCGTCGTCGCCGCGCGCGAGCGCTGCCGCGAAGCCGCCCGTGAAGCCGTCGCCCGCGCCCGCCGTTTCCACCACCGGGCCGCAGTTGAAGGCGGGAAGCAGGACCGAAGCATCGCGCGTATGGAGCAGCGCGCCGGCTTCGCCCAGCGTCACGATGACGGCGCCCGCGCCCTTGGCGAGCAGCACGTCGGCCGCGCGGCGCGCGTCGTCGGCGTTGCGAATCTCGATGCCCGTGAGCGCCTGCGCCTCGGTCTCATTGGGCGTGAGGTAGTCGCAAAGCGGGAAGATGTCGTCGGGCAGCGCCATGGCGGGCGCCGGATTGAACACCGTCTTCACGCCATGCCGCCGCGCGAGTTCGAGGCCGCGCCGCGCTGCCGCGAGCGGCTGTTCCAGCTGCGTGACGAATACCTGGGAGGCCGCAATATCGGCTTCGATCGCTTCGGCGTCGCCGGGCTCCATCGTGCCCGCTGCACCCGCCGCGACGATGATCGCGTTCATGCCGGTCGTGTCGTCCACGAAGATGTGCGCCGCGCCCGTGGCGAGGCCATCCACCGCCTGGGTGCGCGCCGTGATGCCTTCGGCGGCCCACGTCGCACGCGCGATGTCGCCAAACGCGTCGTTGCCCACGCGCGTGCAGAACACCACTTGCGCGCCCGCGCGGGCGGCGGCCACGGCCTGATTCGAGCCCTTGCCGCCCGGCCCCATCGCGAATGCCGATCCGGCGAGGGTCTCGCCGATCATCGGCATGCGGCTCGCACGGAACGCGAGATCGGTCACATAGATGCCGAGGATGACGACGCGTCCGCTCATTGGCCGTGCTCCTTCGCACGCGGTGCGTCGGGTGCGAGCAGCACGCCTTTGGTGAACACGAAGCAGCCGTAGCCGCGCGTTTCGCCCGTGGCGATCACACAGTAAGCTTTGCGGGCGCGCGCGTAGAACGCATGACGTTCGATGGGCGCGAACGGTACGGCGCGGCCTTCCGCGGCGTCGACCTCGGCCTGCGCCTCGTGCTGCACGGTGGGAATCGTGTTGGGTTCGCCCACCACTTCCATGCGCATGGCCGGGGCTTCGACGAAGGTGTCGAGCGGCAGCACGGAGAGGATCGCACGCACGGCGCGGGGCGCGTCTGCGCCGTCGATGCGCAGAAGCTTGCCGAGCACCGTTGCGCGCGCAACGGAGTCGGCGGGGAAGTTGGCGTCGCACACGACGAGTTCGTCGCCGTGACCCATCGCGCGCAGCGCTTGCAGGACATCGGCGTTCAGAAGCGGGTCAAGATTCTTCAGCATGTTTGTCTCCTGTCGGCCGCACTTGGCGCTTTAGCGCTTAGTGCGGCCCCATGCAAAGCTGGGGGCTGGCGCTTTCTTGTTCGAAGCGCTCAGTCGCCGTACGGTATCCAGATGTTCTTCACCTGCACGGCGTGGCGCAGGAACGGCAATCCTGCGCTCGTCCGGTCGAACCAGTCAACCTCGCGGCCATGATCGACGAAGGTCCGCTTCAGATTGCCAACCGACTCGCGCTCTACGAGGGACGAATCGGCCGCCGTGCCGAAGCACCAGAGCGCGTCCACGTCGTCGTGCTTCGCGAGGGCCGGCAGCAGCGCGGCGCGCTCGCCGGTCAGAATGTTGAGCGCGCCCGCAGGCACGTCCGACGTTTCCACGACCTGATAGAAGTCCGTTGCCGCCAGCGGGCACGCCTCGCTCGCCAGCGCCACGACGCGATTGCCCATCGCGAGCGCCGGTGCGATCAGCGAAACGAAGCCGAGCAGCGGCGCTTCGTCGGGGCAAGCGATGCCGACCACGCCCAGCGCCTCGTGCATGGCGAGCGCGACACCGCGCAACGGCGGTGTATGCACCGCGCCATCGAACTTGTCGGCCCACGCCGCATAGCTGAAAAGCCGGTCGATCGCCATCTCCACTTCACGCTCGGCCGCGCGCGCGTCGTGCCCCGCGCGGCGCGTGAGCTGCCGCGCGAATTCTTCGGCGCGCGCGCTCAAGTTTTCCGCGAGGTAGTACAGCACCTGGGCGCGAGCGTGCGTGCTCATCTGCGTCCACTTGCTCGCGCCGCGCGCGGCGGCGACGGCATCGCGCACGTCCTTGCGGCTGCCCTCGCCCACTTCGCCCACCCATTCGCCGTTCGGCGCGTAGACGGCGTGCGAATAGCCGCTATCGGGCCGCACCTGTTTGCCGCCGATAAAAAGCTTCGCAGTGCGATCGAGACCGGTGCCCGCGTGCGCAAAGTCTGGTGCGGGCGGGCGCGCCTCGCGTTGCGCGCGCATCGGCAGCTTGCTCCATGCGGCCGGCTTCAGATATTCGAACACGCCTTCGCGACCGCCCTCGCGGCCGAAGCCCGATTCGCGGTAGCCGCCAAAGCCCACGCTCGCGTCGAAGAGGTTCGTCGCGTTGATCCAGACCACGCCGCATTGCAGGCGCGGCGCGATGTCGAGCGCGCGCCCGATGGTTTCGCTCCACACGCTCGCGGCGAGGCCATAGCGCGAATTGTTGGCGAGCGCTACGGCCTCTTCCGGCGTGCGAAAGCTCATGGCCACGAGCACTGGCCCGAAGACTTCTTCCTGCGCGAGCGTCGAGGCGGGGCCAATGCCCGTAACGAGCGTCGGCGGATAGAAGCAGCCACCCGCTGGCAGCTCGACTTCGCGCGGCTGCCACACGTTGCAGCCTTCGCGCCGCCCGGCTTCTACGAGCGACTCGATGCGTTCGAGCTGCACGGGATCGACGATCGCGCCAATGTCGATGCCCTTGTCGAGCGAGGGCCCGACGCGCAGCGTCGCCATGCGGCGCCTGAGCTTCTCGAGAAAGCGCGCTTCGATGCCCTCTTGCACCAGCAGCCGGGAACCGGCGCAGCATACCTGGCCCTGGTTGAACCAGATGGCGTCCACGACGCCTTCCACGGCGCCGTCGAGGTCGGCGTCGTCGAACACGATGAACGGCGACTTGCCGCCCAGTTCGAGCGTGAGCGACTTGCCCGTGCCGGCCGTGGCGGTGCGGATGAGGCGGCCCACTTCGGTCGAGCCGGTGAAGGCGATCTTGTCGACGCCGGGATGCTCGACGAGCGCCGCGCCCGTGCTGCCGTCGCCCGTCACCACGTTGAGCACGCCCTTGGGCAGGCCGGCGCGATGCGCCAGTTCGGCGAACAGCAGCGCGGTGAGCGGCGTGTATTCGGCGGGCTTGAGCACCACGCAGTTACCGAGTGCGATGGCGGGCGCCACTTTCCACGCGAGCATCAGCAACGGGAAATTCCACGGCACGATCTGGCCGATCACGCCAAGCGGCGACCAGCCTTCCAGCTCGCTCTCCTGAAGCTGCGCCCAGCCTGCGTGATGGAGGAAATGGCGCGCCACCAGCGGCACGTCGATATCGCGCGCCTCGCGAATCGGCTTGCCGTTGTCGAGCGCTTCGAGCACGGCGAAGAGGCGGCTGTGGCGCTGCACCATGCGCGAGAGCGCGTAGAGATGCCGCGCGCGCGCCGCGCCGCCCATGGCGTACCACTCGGGTTGCGCCGAGCGCGCCGCCGCGACCGCCGCCGCCACATCCGCCGCAGCGCCTTGCGACACGGCGGCGAGCGCCTCGCCCGTGGCGGGCGCACGCACTTCGAAGCGCGCGCCATCGGCGCTTGCGCGCCACGCGCCGTCAATGAAATGGCCAAACGTGGCCTCGTGCTGCGCGAGCCACGCGCGCACGGGCTGATCGTCCTCGGGGGCGGGACCGTAATCCATCGTTCGGAAATACTCGGCTACGCTCATCGGTATGGTCTGTTCAGGCTGCGGGGTGGCGGTGGAAGGCGGAATAGCGGCCGCCCACGTGGTGTTCGAGCTGGCGCTCGATGTCGGCGAGCAGGCTCGAAGCGCCGAAGCGGAACAGCTCGGGCTCGAGCCAGGGCCGACCCAGCTCTTCCTTCATGAGGATCTGGTACGCGAGCGCGGTTTTGGCGTTCGATACGCCGCCCGCGGGCTTGAAGCCCACTTGCGCGCCAGTGCGTTCCCGGTATTCCCGGATCATGCGCACCATCACGAGCGAAACGTCGAGCGTGGCGTTGGTCCCTTCCTTGCCCGTGGACGTCTTGATGAAGTCCGCGCCCGCCATCATGCAGACCATCGACGCCCTGGCGATGTTCGACAGCACGCGGATGTCGCCCGTGGCGAGAATCGCCTTCAGATGCGCCTCGCCGCAGGCCGCGCGAAACTCGCGCACTTCGTCGTAGAGCGCGCGCCAGTTGCCGGTGAGTACGTGCTCACGCGTGACGACGATGTCGATTTCCTCGGCGCCATCCTTAACGGAGGCCTCGATTTCCTTGAGCTTGAGCGCGTGCGGATTGAGGCCAGCCGGGAAGCCGGTGGAGACGGCCGCGACGGGAATACCGCTGCCCGCCAGCGCGTCCACGGCGGCCGCGACAAAGCGGTGGTACACGCACACCGCGCCCGTCGTGATGGCCTCGGGCGCGAAGCCGAGCGCCGCGAGCAGGTCGGCGCGCACGGGGTGGCGCGCCTTCGTGCACAGGCGCCGCACGCGGCCTTCGGTGTCGTCGCCGTTGAGCGTGGTGAGATCGATGCAGGTGATGGCCTTCAGGAGCCACGCGGCCTGCGCGTCCTTCTTGACCGCGCGGCGCGTGCCGAGCGTGGCTGTGCGCCGCTCGACGGCGGACTGGTTGACGCGTAAGGCGTCGAGCCACGCCGCGTCGAACGCCACGCCGGCGTTGCGCGCAACATGCGCAGCATGCTGGGCGGGCGCGCCGCGCAGCACGACGAGCGAGTTCGTTGAGGCTTCTGACATAGGCTGGGAGGTGAATTTGTGCAATGCACATCAAACCGTGGTGGTTTATTCGCACTCATCCTATACCGATGAAATGATCGTGACAATGCTCGTTACAATCCTATCTATTGGGCTGGGGACGTGGGAACGCTGGCCCGCGCATTCAGCTTCCGCCCGAGGCTCCCGTTTGCGCGCACCCGCGCGCCACACCCAGACAGCGGTTTAGAACTGCAACCGATACCGTACGAAATCGTCGGCTTGCGCGAATTCGTCGTAGCGCTTGCGCGCGGAGTTGTCCGCGCGCGTGTGGCAGTAAAGGATCGCCGCGGACATTCAGGACGCTGCCGCTTCTCTCAAGCCGACAAGCGACGCGCGCTGCTGGCCTTGCGCGTCGAAGTTCTCTTTCGAGAGCCACTGCTCGAACGCGGCTTTCACGAGCGGCCAGTCCCGGTCGATGATCGCGAACCACGCGGTGTCGCGGTTGCGGCCCTTGTACACAATCGCCTGGCGGAAAATGCCCTCGAACTGGAAGCCCAGACGCAGCGCCGTCTTGCGCGAAGGCGCGTTGAGGCTGTCGCATTTCCATTCGTAGCGCCGGTAGCCGAGGTCGTCGAACACGTAGCGCATCAGCAGGTACTGCGCCTCGGTGGAAAGCGGCGTTTGCTTCAGCCGCGGCGAAAACGTCACGCTGCCCACTTCGATCACGCCGTGCACCGGCTCGATGCGCATGAGCGCGAACGTGCCCACGGCCTTCCCGCTCGCGCGGTCGATCACGGCGTAATGGAACGGGTCGCTCGATGCCGCGGCTTTCGCGAGGGACTCGCGAAACGCGGCAAAGTCGGTGAACGGCTCGGCGAACAGGTAGGTCCAGTCGCGACCGTCGGCCGCCGTGGCGTAGGCTTCGAAGAGATCGGCAGCGTGGCGGTCGAGGTCGATCGGCTCGATGCGGCAGAACTGGCCCTCGATCGTCACGCGCGCAGGCCGCTCGCGCGGCTGCCAGCCGGTGACCGGGTCGCCAATGGGCTGCTGGAATTCGTTCAGTCTTGCTGACATGCGTGACAAGCTCCTCTTGCGCGGGACGTAGCCAATATCCGCGTTAAGTTACCGCATGTCGTGGTTCTGTGGAAAGGTCCACGAACGGCGGGGCGCGTGGAACCACGCAGCGCGCCGCATCGCATCGCGCACGCCGATTGTTCAGTTTTCCTCTGCTTTTCGATTCCCGCGCGCCTGGGCCCTGCGGATCACCGACGCCCGCCCGCAAGCCGCACCGCATCGGGATGCCGCCGCAACCGCAGCATCGCGACACAGCCGAGCGCCGGCCCCACGGCCAGCATGCCGAAGCCGCCCCGCCAACCCACCCACGCCACCGCGTACGGCACGAGATGAATGCTCACGAGCGTGAGCAGAAACCCCGCGCAGGTCTGCGCGGTCAGCAGCGTGCCGACCGAATCCGGGTCGGCCAGTTCGGCCACGCTCGCTGAAAACTGCGCGGAATCGGCGATCACCGAGACGCCCCACACGAGCGCGACAGCACCCATCACGACGAGCGGCGCGTGAGCCAGCCAGCCCATCAGCGCGGCACACGTTGCGCTCGTCGCCATCGCGCCGACCGTGACGGCCGTGCGCCCCATGCGGTCCGCCAGCACGCCGCCGAGCCACGCGCCCGCCGCGCCGATCGCGATCACGCTGAAAGTCATCCATTCCGCGCGCGTGCGGGCGTTGGCCATGCCGCGCGCGACGAACGTCTGCTGCAGGAACAGCGCGAGCCACGCCCACATCGCGTAAAGCTCCCACATGTGGCCCAGATAGCCGAGATTGGCGAGCCGCAAGGCGGGCCGCCGCCACGCCTGCGTGACCTTCGCAAAGTCGATGCGCGTGGCGCGCCGGATATTCGGCCCGATGCCCGCAAAGCCGATCAGCAACGCGGCGCACGCCGCGCATGCCGCGGCGACGCCATAGATCGTGCGCCAGCCGAGCCCGCCCGTGGCCGCCAGCAGATGCGGGCTTGCCGAGCCGAGCGTGAGCGCGCCCACGAGCAGGCCGACGAGCAGACCGAGATCGCCTTGCGCCCAGGTGGCCGCGAGCCGCATGCCGACCGGATACACGCCCGCCATGCACATGCCGGTGATGAACCGCAGCGCGACGACCGCGCCGCCAACCGGCGGCAGGCACGCGAGCGAGGCTGTGGCCACGGCCGCCACGAGCGCGGAACCCGCGAGCAGCCGGCGCAGATCGTAGCGGTCGGGCAGCGAAAGCAACGCGGACGTGATGGTGCCGGCCACGAAGCCGCACTGCACGGCGCTCGTGAGCAAGGCTTCGTCGAAGGCGGCAATGGCGTGCGCCTGCTTGATGAGGGCCACCACGGTGCTCGACGAAAACCAGACGCCCATCGCCGCCACCTGCGCGAGGAGCAGCAACGCGAGCGATGCGGCCTTGCCGCGTTGCGCTGCGCCACGCCCTGGCGGCCCCGTTTCGTCAGAAGAACGAGAACCGGCAGCGCCTCGGGAAGGCGTGCCCGCCACGCTCAGGCCGCCGCGGCCGCATGCGCCTGCGCGAGCACACGATGAAACGCGCGGCCGAACCAGATCAGGCCGTCACGGCCGCCCACCATGCGCGCCGCCTTGATCTCACAGAAGAACACCGTATGCGTGCCGACTTCGGTCGTGCGCGCGATATGGCAATCGAACGAACTTACCGCGCCGCGCAGCGCGGGCGCGCCCGTTTCGAGCCGATACCACTCGGCGAGCGCGAAACGTTCGGCCATGTCCATGTCTTTCGTGGCGAAGCGCGTGGCCACCTCGCGCTGGTCGGCCGCCAGCACGTTCACGCAGAGCCGCCCGTTCGCGCGCAGGATCGCGTTGTTGCGGCTCGTGCGATTGATGCAGACGAGCAGCGTGGGCGGCTCGTCCGTCACGCCGCACACGGCGGACGCCGTGCAGCCGGCGCGCCCGGCGTCGCCATCGGTGGTGACGATGTTCACGGCGGCGCCAAGACCGGACATGGCGTCGCGAAAGAGGGATTTGTCTACCATATTCTTGCCCGCTTGCCGCGGTCTCCTCGTAGCGGGAATTCAGTGCCCGATTTTCATGCCTCGCTCATGCCTCGTTCACGCGCGCGCCGCGATACTGCGCTGCCGCGTGCGAGGCCGGCAGGCGCGCGCCGCCGGAGAGCTTTTCGCGCAGGGTGCCCTCACGATACGCGCTTTTATACGCGCCACGTGTTTGCAGCTCGGGCACCAGCAGTTCGACCACGTCGTCGAAGCATTCCGGCACCACCGTGCGCGAGAGATTGAAGCCATCCACGCCCGCCGTTTCGCTCCACTCGATCAACGTTTGCGCGATGCGCTCAGCCGACCCCACCCACGGCGCCTGGCGGCTGCCAAGCACCATCTGCTCGAGCAGCTTGCGGCGCGTCCATTGCGGCCCGGCGCTGCGCGTCATGGCTTCGACGTTGGACACGATCGCCTGGCTCTTGCCCGTCTCGATGGGCTCGTCGAGGTCGTAACGCGCGAAGTCGATGCCCAGCGACGCCGCCGCGTGCGCGAGCGCCGCTTCCGAACTCGCGTAGCGCCGGTACTCGTCGAACTTCTCGCGCGCTTCGCTATCCGTGCGTCCGACGATCAGCGTTGCGCCCAGAAAGACTTTCACGTCGTCGGCCGCGCGCCCGAGCTGCACGGCCTGCGCCCGAATGTCCCCGACGATCTCCTTCACGCCTTCCATCTTCTGACCATTGATGAACACGCACTCGGCGTGCGTCGCGGCAAAACGCCTGCCACGCGCGGACGACCCCGCCTGGTACAGCACCGGCGTGCGCTGCGGCGACGGCGCGCACAGATGCATCGCATCGACCTTGTATTGCGGCCCGCGATGATGAATCCTCCGCACGCGCGCGGGGTCGGCGTAGATGCCGCCGGCGCGGTCGTTGATAACTGCGTCGTCGTCCCAGCTCCCTTCCCAGAGCTTGTACACGAGCGCCATGTATTCGTCGGCCAGATCGTAGCGGTCGTCGTGAGCGTTCTGGCTGTCCATGCCGATGGCGCGGGCCGCGCTGTCGAGATAGCCCGTCACGATGTTCCAGCCGATGCGCCCGCCCGTGAGATGGTCGAGCGTGGACATGCGCCGCGCGAACAGAAACGGCTGCTCATACGTGAGATTGGCCGTCACGCCGAAGCCCAGATGCTGCGTCACCGCGGCCATGGCGGGAATGACGAGCGCGGGGTCGTTCACGGGCACCTGCACTGCGCCGCGCAGCGCGGCGTCGGCATTGCCGCCGTAGACGTCATACACGCCGACGACATCCGCGAAAAAAATGCCGTCGAAGAGGCCCCGTTCGAGCTTCTTCGCGTAGTCGGTCCAGTACTGGAGTTCCGTATAGCGGTTCGACTGGTCGCGCGGATGCGTCCACAAGCCTTGCTGAATGTGGCCCACGCAGTTCATGTCGAAAGCGTTCAGACGGATTTCACGCGGCATGGCGGCTCCTTTTCGGTGCGCTCGATGCCATCTACTATAGTAGACGAACGGATACTAATGAAACCTGGGATTGATCCGGTATTGCCGCGAAGGGCTCAGGCAAACGTCTCTTGCGGGGTTCACTGAATGTGATGCCACCCATCACGGATCGTCATTTGTCCCGGACGACCGGCTGGCGTATGTTTGCCGAAACGAAGCACCGCAGTTGGCGCGTGCCGGGTTCCGATCCGTGCAGCGCGGGCAGCGTGGTCCCGTTATTTCCTGACGATGCGATATTGGCAGATGAGCCGGCCTTCGCGTAAGCAGTGCTCGCTGACCGGGCGGCCAGTTGCCTCGGAAAAATACGCTGCGAGCGCTCGAGTGGCCCGAACACACCGAAGCCGACTCCGCTCGACGCCTATCTGGGAAGCCATGCGGTGGCAAAGGCACTCCTCACCGCCCACAAGCCGTTCCCGCGCAGCTATGGGTCACTGCCCTACTTCGGGGTTCTACCTGCAGTCGGAAATCCGCCGGCGCGTATCGCGTGCGCCCGCGCGGTTCCGTCTCGTTCTGCAGATCGCTCAATCCGGCGACAAGCTCGACGATCCGTCTGTAGCGTGGTCGAGCGCGCATCGCACCGTGGAACTGGGCACGATCTCGATCACGAAAGCGGCGGCGGACAATGAGGCGGCCCAACGTAGTCTGCTGTTCCTTCCCAACGCTTTGCCGCCCGGCATTGAAGTGGAAGATCCGATGATCAATGCGCGTTCCGCCGCCTACCCGGTTTCGTTCGCACGCCGCCAGCAATAATTGCGAATGTCGAAGCGTACTACTCAACTACGATTCATTTCGCGATCCTGAATAGATAGGTCCGTCAAGATGAATATCACACTGGTTCCCGGCAATACGCTCATCACCGCGACACCGGAAGAAGGGCGGCAACTCGCCATCAAGATGGCGCGGCTAGTCATCAAGACAACCCAGCCGGATGAGGCTATCCGGGAAAAACTGCGTGACGTGTATGCGAACGACGCGAGCATGCTGCTTCAGGTCGGGCACATCGTGGCGGCTGAGTTCGCCACGATTGCCGCAGCCAATCACTACTGGCGCGAATAACCAGTTTCAACTCGAATCCCGGCACTCAGGTCTGACCGCCTGGCCGAGTGCCACCCTGACGCTGTCCCACTCGAGGAGAAGTTCACATGCCAATGCTCAAATTCGACATCATCGAGGGCCGCACCGACGAACAGGTGCGTGCGCTCCTCGACGCCGCCCATGAGGCCATGGTGCAGGCCTTCGATGTACCCGCGACCGATCGCTACCAGAGCGTCTCGCAGCATCGTCATGGCGAGCTGGTGGTGGACGACACTGGACTCGGGTACACGCGATCGAAAGACGTCATCTTACTGACGGCGGTAAGCCGCAAGCGCACCGAGCCGCAAAAGGTCGAGTTCTATCGCCTGCTCGTCGAAAAGCTGCAAACCCAATGCGGCATTTCGCCGGACGACGTCATCGTGTCGATCGTCGAGAACGACGATGCGGACTGGTCCTTTGGCCGCGGGCGCGCGCAGTTCATCACCCGGGAACTGACATAACGTCGTGACGTCGGTGCGACCCTGGGTCGTGGCGGGTCGTTCGTCGTAAGCACTGGCCACCGCCGGAAGCCGGGGCCGCGCAAAACTGCGGCAACAGTCGCGCCGCATGACACGGGCCAGCGTGGATAGCCCGTGTCATCCGCCCTGCGCTGCCCGCTGGCGAAGCCAGGTCTCGCAGCAGCGAGAAGCCGTTCAAAATCTCCGCGCCAAAGCGATACGCCACAAGCAGGCCCGTATAATCGACTCACCCCTGCCCAGCCCGCCAATCTTCCAGGCATGAATCGCGCGCTCACCGACCCCACCTCCGCCATTTCCACGCGCGTGCGCATCGAGCGCGAATCGCGCGGCTGGTCGCTCGCGGACATGGCCGCGCGCTCGGGCGTTTCCAGGGCGATGATCAGCAAGATCGAACGCGGCGAAGCGAGCCCCACCGCTACCGTGCTCGGCCGGCTCTCGGGCGCCTTCGGCCTGCAGCTCTCCATGCTGCTCGCGCTCGCCGAGCAAACCGGCGAGCGTTTGAGCCGCGCCGCCGATCAGCAGATCTGGCAAGACCCCGAAACCGGCTACACGCGCCGGGCCGTCTCGCCGCGCAACGGCGGCATGCTCGACCTGGTGGAGATCGCGTTGCCGGGCGGGATTCGCGTTGCGTATCCGGCGTCGGCGTTCACGTTCCAGCATCAGCAGATCTGGGTGCGCAGCGGCACACTGGTATTCGAGGAAGGCGAGCAGGTTCACACGCTCGAAGCCGGCGACTGCCTGCAGCTCGGGCCGCCTGCCGACTGCGCGTTTTTCAATCCGGGCAAGGGCCCGTGCGTCTACGTCGTGGCGCTCGTGCGTCGCTGAATGCGAGTAGCCGAAGGTGAGCATTTGCTTATATTCTGAAGTCCTCAGGCGGTGACGGCATAGGGCCGCCGCCACACCATGAGAGACCGTCGATCAAAGCTGGAACGATCAGCCCTTCACCCGCGCCTTCACAATCTTCCCTCGCTGCAGCACATATTCGATCCGCTCGCCGTTACCGGCCACAACGGCACTTCCGCGCGAATGCGGAATTCGCCGGTCTGAAACGCGTGCATCTCGCCGAGCAGGTCGGACCCGAACCCCATCTGCACGCCGGCCTTAGCATAGACCTCCAGCGATTCGCGCCCCTTCTGCTGCACGGAAGCCACCTCCGCCACGATGGCGCGAATTTCATCTTCGGAGTACTGCGTATTGTTGATGGGGTCCGTGGCCGAGGCCACACCGCCCGACGCCATGATCTTGATCTGCGTGGCGCCCTTCTGGATCTCTTCGCGCACCGCAAGGCGCACCGCGTCTACGCCATCCACTGGCGCTGGCCGTCTTCGAGGAGCAGCAGCGTTTCGCCCGCCAGATCGGCAGGCGCGAGCGCGCGTCCCGCGAGATAGCCGGGCGAGCAAACGGGATCTGGCGGCTGATCGCGCTTTGCGTGAGGTGCAGTTCGGCAGCCGCACGCGTGAAGCTGGCGTGACGCACGGCGGCTTCGAACGCGACGAGGCAGGGCAGCGGCGGCAGCGGCGTGATGCGCATGGAATGACTCGGGCGGGTCGTGGCGGGAAGATGTTGCCATACATCCCGCGGCGGCGGCCCCCAACAAAACTGCGCGCGCACCAGGTTGCGCGTGCCTGTTGCGAAAAAAACTTACTATTGCGTTGAATCTCTGCGCAACCAAGGGGGCGAAGATGAGTTCTGCCGAGAATGCGGCAACAGGTGGGGGCGCAGTGCAGTGGCACGCCATGCCCGCTGCCGAGATCGAGCGCCAGCTCAACGTGAATCCGTCGCAAGGGCTCGATGTGGCGGACGCCGCGCA
The DNA here is from genome assembly GCF_024206515.1 of Paraburkholderia sp. CNPSo 3281. Taxonomy (NCBI): domain Bacteria; kingdom Pseudomonadati; phylum Pseudomonadota; class Betaproteobacteria; order Burkholderiales; family Burkholderiaceae; genus Paraburkholderia; species Paraburkholderia sp. CNPSo 3281. The sequence goes on from NZ_JAMBPS010000004.1 coordinate 98,610, forward strand.
GCGCCTCGCCACCCATGGGGCGAACGTACTGCCCCAGGGCAAGAAAAGCGGCCCCTTCGTGCGGTTCCTTGCCCAGTTCAACAACGTGCTCATCTACGTGCTGCTCGCGGCGGGCTTCATCAAGCTGATGCTGAGCCTGTGGCTCGACGCCTCGATCATCTTCGCGGTGGTCATCCTCAACTCGCTGCTGGGCTTCCTGCAGGAAGGGCGCGCCGAGAAAGCGCTCGACTCGATTCGCAACATGCTCTCCGCGCAAGCGCGCGTGCTGCGCGCCGGCGAGGTACGCCTCGTCCCCGCCGACGAGGTCGTGCCCGGCGACATCGTGCTGCTGGAATCGGGCGACAAGATCCCCGCGGACATCCGCCTCGTGGAGGCGCGGAACCTGCGCACGGAAGAGGCGGCGCTCACGGGCGAATCCGTGCCTGCGGAGAAGAACACCGGCGCGGTGCCGGCGCAAGCTACCGTGGGCGACCGCGAGAATATGGCTTTTTCCGGCACGATGGTTCTCTCGGGCCGCGCAACCGGCATCGTCGTGGCGACGGGCAGCCAGACGGAGCTTGGCCGCATCAACCAGATGCTCGCCGAGGTCAGCTCGCTGGAAACGCCGCTGCTACGCCAGATCAAGAAGTTTGGATACGTCATCACCATCGCCATCGGCATCCTCAGCGTGCTGCTCTTCGCATGGGGCCACTGGCTCGGCCACATGACCTTCATCCAGCTGTTCCAGGCCGTGGTGGGCATCGCGGTCTCGGTGATCCCGGAAGGCCTGCCGGCGCTCATCACCATCACGCTCGCCATTGGCGTGCAGCGCATGGCGAAGCGCAACGCCATCATCCGCCGCCTGCCCGCGGTCGAGACGCTGGGTTCCGTCTCGCGCATCTGCTCGGACAAGACCGGCACGCTCACGCTCATGGAGATGATGGTCACCTCGGTCGTGACGGCGGATGCGCCCTATGAAGTGACCGGCGACGGCTACGCCCCCGTAGGCGACGTCCGCGCGGGCGGCAAGGCGCTCGGCGCCGCCCCGCCGGAAGTGCTCACGCTCATGGGCCGCGTATCCATCCTCTGCAACGACGCCGGCCTCTTCGAAGAAGACGGCAAATGGAAAGTGGAAGGCGACCCGACCGAGGGCGCGCTCTACCCGTTCGCCGGCAAGCTCGGCATGGACCGCGGCGCGGAAGCCGCGGCCGCGCCACGCATCGACGGCATTCCCTTCGAGTCCGAACACAAGTTCATGGCCACGCTGAACCGATCGGCGCAAGGCGAGATGCTGCTCGTGAAGGGCGCGCCGGAAGTGATCATCGAAAATTGCGACCGCCAGCAAACGGCGAGCGGCCCCGCGCCGCTCGACCGCGAGCGCTTTGCGCGCGAAGGCGAGCGGCTCGCCTCGCAGGGCGAACGCGTGCTGGCGCTGGCCTGGCTGCCCGACCCCGGCCTCGAAGTGGGCAACCTCGGCCCGCAGGACCTGCCGAAGACACTCGTGCTGCTCGGTCTAGTGGGCCTCATGGACCCGCCGCGCAAGGAGGCGATCGATGCGGTGCGCGAATGCCACGGCGGCGGCATCCGCGTGACGATGATCACGGGCGACCACAAGGTCACGGCCGCCGCGATCGCGGGCATGCTCGGCATCGGCGACGGCAGGACGGCCGTGGCCGGCACCGAGATCGAGGCGATGAACGACGCCGCCCTGCAGGAATGCGTGCGCGACGTGGATGTGTTCGCGCGCGCGAGCCCCGAGCACAAGCTGCGGCTCGTGAAGGCGATCCAGGCCAACCGGCAGGTGGTCGCCATGACGGGCGACGGCGTGAACGATGCGCCGGCGCTCAAGAAGGCCGACATCGGCGTGGCGATGGGCATCAAGGGCACGGAAGTCACGAAGGAAGCCGCGGGCATGATCCTCGCCGACGACAATTTCGCCTCGATCTCGGCGGCGGTGAAGGAGGGGCGCACGGTCTACAACAACATCGAAAAGGCCATGCTCTTCATGCTGCCCACCAATATCGCCCAGGGCGCCGTGATTGCCATCGCGATCCTGTTCGGCTTCGTGCTGCCGATCACCGCGCCGCAGGTGCTGTGGGTGAACATGGTGACGTCCGTCGCACTCGGCCTCGTCATTTCGTTCGAGCCTCACGAGGACGACGTGATGCAGCGCCCGCCGCGCTCGATCGACCGTCCTATCGTCACACCATTCGGCGTGTGGCGCATTCTCTTTGTCGGCGCCACGCTCGTGCTCTATACGCTCGCGGCATTCTTCTGGATGAAGTCGCAGGGTGTGCCCAACTCGATGGCGCGCACGGCCGCGGTCAACGCCATCACGCTGGGACAGGTCTTCTATCTGCTCAACAGCCGCTCGCTGATCAATTCGGCGCTATCGGTGCGCGCGCACATGGGCAACCCGTATCTCTGGTACGGGATCGGCGCTGTCGTCGTGCTGCAGATCCTGTTCACCTATACGCTGCCCTTTCACGCCGTATTCGATACCGAGTCCCTGCCGCTCTCGGCCTGGCTCTGGCTCGTGGCGGGCGCGATCCTCTTCTTCCTCGTGGTGGAGCTGGAAAAGCTCGTCATTCGCTCGATACCCGCGCTGAAAAAATCCGTGAGCCCGCAACAGCGCGGCGCGGCCACGAGGCAGTACCATGACGCGTAGAATCGTTTCGTCCCGTCTAGAGAGCGAGGGCCCAATGCCATGCTGCCTGGTGCGAACCTGAACCTGGTCGAGGTGACCGGATTGCTGGTGGGCGGGCTCGCCCTGTTCCTGTTCGGGCTGGATCTGATGACGGGGGCGCTCAAAACGATTGCCGGCGCGCGCCTGCAATCGCTGCTGGGTTCGCTCACCGCCAACCGGTTTCGCGGCGTGCTGGCGGGCGCGGGCATCACTGCGCTGCTGAATTCGTCGACCATCACCACGGTGCTGCTGGTGGGCTTCGTTTCCGCGCGGCTCATGACGCTGATGCAGTCCATCCCGATGATCATGGGCGCCAATATCGGCTCGACGCTCACCGCGCAGATCATCGCGTTCAATATCTCCGCGCTCACGCCGTTCATGCTCGGCGGCGGCTTCCTGCTCTATGGCTTCGCGAAGCGCGAAACGCTGCGCGAGCTGGGCGGCGCGCTGCTCGGCCTCGGCCTGCTGTTTCTCGGCATCGAGATGATGGGCAACGCGACCCGTCCGCTGCGCGATTACCAGCCGTTCATCGACGCGATGCAGAACATGCGCAATCCGCTCATCGGCATCGTGATCGGCGCGGTGTTCACGGCCATCGTGCAAAGCTCGGCGGCCACGCTCGCGATCGTGATCGCGCTAGGCAGCCAGGGGCTGATTCCGCTCGAATCGGGCATTGCGCTGATACTCGGCGCCAATGTGGGCACCTGTGGCACGGCGCTGCTCGCGTCGATCGGCAAATCGGCGGAGGCGGCGCAAGTCGGTATCGTCCACCTGATCTTCAACGTGCTCGGGGTGCTGTTCTTCGCCTTTGTGATTCCCCAGTTCGCCGATTTCGTGCGCACGATCTCGCCTTCCGCGCCCGAGCTGACCGGCGCTGCGCGCCTCGCGGCGGAAACGCCGCGCCAGGCCGCCAATGCACACACGGTGTTCAGCGTGTTCAGTACCCTCGTGCTGATCTGGTTCACCGGGCCGATTGCGAAGCTCGCCGAACGCCTGGCCCCGGCGCGGCGCGAAGGGTGGCAGGACCCCGGCGTGCCGCGCTACCTCGATGAAACGCTGGTCGAAATGCCGGCGCTCGCGATCGCCCGCGTGCAACTGGAACTGGCTTCGCTCGGCAAGCTCGTGCAGATTCTCGTCGAGCATAGCGCCAGGCTCCTTGTCGAAAGCTCCACGCAGGCGCTTTCCTCGGTGACGATCGAGGACAAGGCGGCGGACTCGCTCAGCACCGCCATACTCACCTATATCGGCAAGCTCTCCGACGCCGTGCAAAGCGACGACGAAGGGCGGCAACTGGTGGATCTCGCGCGGATTGCGACCTGCCTCGACGCCATCCGCGAAGTGGCCACCACGAGCATGCTCGCGCTGAGCCAGAGGCGCGCCGCGCAAAGCGCGGACGTGACCGTGTTGGCGAGCAACCCCGAGCTGGTGCAATTCGCCAGGTCCGTCCTCGAGCGTTTCACGCTTGCCGTGCAGATGATCGCGCACCCGGAGGCCGACGTCGTGACGAGCATCGTCAACGCCAAGCCGGAAATCGAAGGCCAGTCCGACTCGGCGCGCCAGCACATCATGTCCGCGCTGCAGTTGCGCAGCGAGGGCGCGGCGTTCCTTTTCCGCTTCGGCAACGACGTGATAGAGCAGTTGAACGAGGTGGCGCGGCTCTCCCGCGCGATCGCCAAGGCCACGCGGTGGCTGCACGACGTGAAAATGCTGGAACCGCAAAGCGCAGAGGCTGTGGCTGAGACCGCGGCTGAAACCCAGGCGTGAAGACGCGGTGCGTGGCCTTCAACGCGTAGCGCCCGAGGTCAGCGCGTGAGGAGCGCTGGTGGGCACCGCTTCGAGAAAGCCGCGCCCCATCTCCGCCTCGAAACGCGAAGCGCTCCCCTCCCAGACGATGCGCGCATGTTCCAGCACATAAACGCGATCCGCGTGCGGCAGGGCGAAGCGAACGTTCTGCTCGCCCAGCAGCACGGTAATGGGCGTGGACTGCTGCAGCGCATCCAGCGCCTTCGAAAGCTGTTCGAGGATCACGGGTGCGAGCCCGAGCGTCGGCTCGTCGAGTATCAGCAGCCTGGGCTGGGGCATGAGCGCCCGCGCAATGGCCAGCATTTGCTGCTCGCCGCCCGAGAGCGTGCGCGCGGTTTGGCGCTGGCGCGACTTGAGGATGGGAAAGAGGTCGAAGAGCCACGTGAGCTGCTTCTTGCGCACCTCGTCCGATAGATGATAGCCGCCGAGTTCGAGATTCTCGCGCACCGTCATGTCGCCGAACAGTTCGCGCGTTTCCGGGCATTGCACGAGGCCCGCGCGCGACACGGCCGCCCCGCTCATACCCTTCAGGTCGCGCCCGTCGAAGCGGATCGTCCCCTTGTACGGCAGCAGGCCGGAAAGAGCGTTGAACAGCGTCGTCTTGCCCGCGCCGTTGAGGCCGACCACCGAAACGAACTCGCCCTCGCAAACGTGGAGGCTCACGCCGTCGAGCGCGCATGCCTTGCCGTACAGCACGCGCAGGTCGGAGACCTCGAGGATGTCGCGCTTCGCCTCGCCCGCAAAGCTCGAGCGCTGACGCAGCTCCAGCTTGCCGCCCAGATACACGCGGCGGACCGTTTCGTTTTGCATCACTTCTTCAGCCGTGCCTTCGGCAACGTGCTCGCCAAGGTACATGGCGAGCACCCGGTCGGCGAGCGCTGAAAGGCTCTTGACGTTGTGATCGACCAGCAGCACCGCGCGGCCCTCCGCGCGAAAACCGCGAATCAGCTCGGAGAATGCCTCCGATTCGGCAACCGTGAGTCCTGCGAAGGGTTCATCGATGAGCACGACCTGCGGGTCGCGCGCAATCGCCTTCGCCATTTCCATGCGGCGCAGGTCCGCGAACGGCAGCGTAGCCGGATGCCGGTGCATGACGCCGGCCAGACCCACGCGCGCGGCAATTTCCTGCGCGCGCTGATGCACATGCGGCTCTGCCGCGAGCTTGACGAGCGAGTCCGGCAGCAGCGCGAGCTTGATGTGCTCCAGCACCGTTTGCCGATGCAGCGGGCGCGAATGCTGGAACACGATGCCCACGCCCGCGCGCGCAATGCGGTGCGGCGCCCAGCCGGCCATCTCCACGCCGTTCACCTTGACCGAGCCCGCGTTGGGCCGCTCGATGCCCATGATCAGCTTCATCACGGTCGACTTGCCGGACCCGTTGGGTCCGATCAGGCCCAGGATCTCGCCGGGCCAGATGTCGAAACCAATGTCCTTCACCGCGACGAGACCACCAAAGCGCTTGGTCAGCCCGCGCACCGAGAGCAGCGGCGTTTCGTTCATTGGCGTTCCTTCGTACGCAGCAAGTTGCCGAGCAGGCCGTCCGGAAAGAACAGCAGCGCCGCGAGCGCCACGGCCGCGACGACGAACGTATTGAGCTGGCCGAGCGGGCGCAGGAACTCGCCGGCCACGATCAGGAAGATCGATCCGAGCACGGCGCCGAGTATCGTGCGGCGTCCGCCGAGCACGGCCGCGATGATGATTTGCACCCCTACGCTCAAGTCCACCACCGTGCTCACAGAAGCCGTGCCTTGATAGAACACGAGCATCGCGCCCGCCACGCCCGAAAACACGGCGCTGATGCAAAAGGCCACGAGCTTGTGCCGCGTGACGTTGAAGCCCAATGCCTGCGCACCGGTGGCGTCCTGGCCGCTGGCCTGCAAGATGAGGCCGATTGCCGAGCGCGAGAGGCCGAACAGCAGGATCGCGCACACCACCAGAAACGCCAGCGCGATCCAGTAGTTGTGGTTGGCGTCGACGGACATCACGTCGGGCACCATCATGCCGATCTCGCCGCCCGTCACGCCCGCGAAAATCACGATGGCGTTCTGCAGCAGCAGCACCGCCACGAGCGTGACGAGGCCGAAGTACGGGCCGCGCAGCCGCAGCGCGGGCACCGCGAGCAGCAGGCCGCCCACCAGCGCGACGAGGCCGCCCGCAATCACGCAAACAGGTATCGGCAAACCCCAATGGGCGTCGATGATCGCCGCCGAATAGGCGCCGAGGCCAATCAGGAACGTCGGGCCGAAATTCACCTCGCCGGCGAAGCCGAACAGCAGATCCCACGACATCGCGAACACGCCGAAGTAATACGCGACCGTGAGCACGCCGAGGATATAGCCCGACATCCACCAGGGCAGGGTGGCCGCCGCGACGGCGAGCAACACGGCCACCCATACCCCACGCGAACGAAGAAGACCGGACATGTCGATGTGCTCCCTTCGCTCGGTTAGCGACGGCCCAGGAAGCCCTGGGGCCGCACATACACGACGAGCACCAGCAGCAGCAACGCCGGAAGCGGCCGCAGCGTCGGCGCGACGAGATACGCGGTGACGGTCTCCAGATAGCCGACCACATACGCGGCCATCAACGACCCGGAAACGCTGCCGAGGCCGCCCAGCACGACGATGGAGAACGCGCTCGCCGTGAGTTGACCGGCATTGTTCGTACTCACGCCGAGGAACGACGCCAGCAGCACGCCTGCAATGCCCGCCAGCACGCCGTAGATGGTCCACGCGAGTAGATAGATGCGTGAGAGTTCGAAGCCGAGCAGCGTGAGGCCGCGCGGATTCATCGAGGCCGCGAGCAGCGCCTTGCCCGCGCGCGTGCGATTCACGAACAGCCACAGGAGGCCGATCACTGCCCAGCAAACCACGGCGATCATGATCTCGTTGAACGGCACGCGCACGCTGCCGATCATCGCCACGCCGCTGATGAGCGGGCGCATCGTCACGGGGTTGTCGGTGAACAGCCAGGCCATGCCCTGCTGGATCATGATGCCCCACAGCAAGGTGCCGGTGAGCACGAAGATTTCCTTCTCTTCGGCCGGAATCGCGGCGGAACGCTGGATAGGCCGCACCACCATCAGATAGGTGACATAAGCCGTGACGAGACCGGCGACCACGCCTAGCAGCGTGCCGAGGTAGGTGCCGAGGCCCGCTTCGCCCGCGAGCATCCAGCCCATCAGCGCCGCGACGAGCATCACGCCGCCGTGCGCGAGATTCAATATGCCGGAGACGCCGAAAATCAGCGTGAAGCCGATGGCGCCGAGCGCGTAGAGCGAGCTGATGGCAAAGCCGTCGATGAGGATCTGCAGGAGCAGCATGTCCGGCCTTTCATGTGGGTTGGTCTGTCGCAACATGCGCCGTGCGGCCCATCGTCAAACGAAGGGCCGCACGGCGCGACGCACTACGACCAGGGCCTGTTATTAGCGTGAACGGGCCCTAGTTCGCGCTAGCCTGCTGGAGCTTGATGAAGGTCGGGAACTTGACCTTGCCGTTCGCAACGGACTTGGGCCAGATCGCGATCTGCTTGCCGCCCTGCCACTGCAGGTTGATGCCGGTGATGTAGCCCGGGCCGTACTTCAGCGCGTGTGTGAACTGGTCGTCCTTGCCGTAGAACTGCCAGCGCCCGATCGTGCCTACGTAATCCGTCTTCTCGAGCGCGGCGACCATCTGGTCCGGATCGGTCGAGCCCTTGTTGCGCTTGATCGCATCCGCGAGGATGTACACGAGGTCATAGGTCGAGAAGCCGCAATACGCAGGCGATACGCCGAACTTCTTCTGGTACGCATCCGCGAAGGGCACCGTCTTCGGCGTGATCGCCACGCCCGGCGCCGCGGCGGAAGCCGTGATCACGCCCTCCGTCGCGCCGTTCGTGTCCTTCCAGAAGCTCGTGGTCGTGGCCTGTGAGCTTTGTCCCGACATCGGGATCGGCACCTGCTGATCGTGCCATTGCACCGTCGGCTGCACGCCCACGTGGCTGATGCCCGTGGTGATCGTATCGGGGTGCTTCGCCTCGATCTGGTTGAAAATTGGTGTGAAGTCCGAAGTATCCGGATTGAAGCGGATATGATCCAGCACCTTGAGACCGGCCTTGGGCAGGCATTCCATGAAGCGCTCGTCGAGCGGCTTGGTCCATGCCGCGTCCTCGCTCATCACGACCGTCGACTTCATCTTGAACTGGCCGACGAGAATATCGTGTGAAAAATCGCAGATCGACTGCGCGATGAACGCCGACGTCATCCAGCCATGGAACGTGTACTTGTAGTGGTCGTAGTCGTCGTGAACGTGCTTCGAAATATCGTTGCTCGCAGCGCCCGGCGTAATAAAGGGCATTTTCAGGCGCGCCGACCAGGGTTCCATGGCGAGCGCCACTTTGCTGATATAGCTGCCGATCACGGCGACCACCTTGTCCTGGGTCGCGGCGCGCTGGAACGCGCGCACGCCGTCCGAGGCCGACGAGTGGTCGTCATACGCGATGATCTGGATGGGCCGGCCATCCACGCCGCCGCTCGCGTTGATCTCGTCCGCGGCGAGTTGAGCCGCCTTGCTGATCGAGGCGCCCGCCACCGCGGACTCCTCGCTGATCACGCCGATCTTGATCGGGTCCCCCGCGGCATGCGCGCCGGCCGCGAGGCCCAGCCCTGCTGCCACCATACCCGTCGCCGCTACGCGATGAAGGTTTCGCCACACGCCGTTACTGGACATCATGCATCTCCGATTCGCCAGGATCGCTGAGGAACATCTGCCCGCTACATTGCGGCTTTGAAGAATGTGCCCACAACGGTATCACCAGCCTTTGCGCGCTCAATCGGTACAAACGATGACAGGTAACATACTGATCACGTGCTGATTTCATGGTGCAAAGCGGCAAGAAAATGCGGTTCCCCGCGCGGCTGCGGACACAACGCGCAGCACCTCGCGCACGTTCGCGATCGCTGAACGGTGCCGTCTATTCGACCTTCACCCACACCAGTGCGGAAATGCATTCCTTACCCGTCACCGGGTTGCGGGCGGGCAGCGTCGTCATGTGCAGGGATTTGCCGTCGATTCTGAAACGGCGCAACTGAATCGTCCCCGTCCATGATTCGTTCCACGATGCGTCGACGTGGTGGCTCACCAGGTCGCCCTCGATGCTCCACGTCCCCGCGTATGCGCACGAGCCATTGAAAAGCGCGATGCGCTCGGCGTCGGTTGGCACGAGATCGGCTGGTGCGGTGCGGTTCTCCTCGAGCAGAATCGCATACATCCGCTTGTCGGCGCCGTAGTGGAGATAGCCGCAAGGATGAGCGCCGAACAAATCGGTCTTTTCTGCGGTGGCCAGATCTTCGGTGGTGAACGATTGCAGCTTCCATGTGCCAAGCAGCGCGGCGCTGCCGGTTTGCTTTGCTCGTGCCATGGCTTTCCCCTTCAGGACAACTTAAGCAGCACACTACGCCCCTGGAAACGAGACGCTTACTCGCGCTCCTTGCCCCAGCGCCAGCGAGGCGGCTCGCCCTTGAGCCAGCAGACCACCGAAAGCGCGAGCGTGACGAGTATCACGAGCCCCGTAAATGCGAACGGATGCCCATGCGGTTCAAAGCAAACGGCGACCAGACAGATCGACAGGACATACACGGCCAGCACCAACCAACCCTGCCAGGTGAGCGGAAGACCCCACCCCCAGCCATAACGTTTGGCTCGAAACCAGTATTTGCCAGTGCCTGTCATTTCGCCAATCTCCCACGCCTGACGTGATGCGCAAACTCAGGCCGATGCCGTATGGCACACGGCCTCGACCCGGTTGCCGGCCGGGTCGATGAGAAAGGCGGCGTAATAGTCGGCGTGATAGTGCGGCCGCAAGCCCGGATCGCCATCCGGGCGGCCGCCCGCCGCGACACCCGCTGCATGGAACGCATCGACCTGCGAGCGTGTAGCGGCCTTGAAGCACCAGTGCCGCTTGTTCGGCTCGATGGCGCTGGCATCCAGATAGATGGAAAGATACGACGACTGCGTTTCGGCTGCGTCGCAACGCTCGCCGTAGCCGAGCGCGTTGGGGCGGTCGTAGACCTTGAGCGCACCCAACGCATTCATGATCGCATCGTAGAAGGGGCGCGCTGCGTCGAGATCGGGCACGCCGATCGAAACGTGATCGAGAAGCTGCATGGTGCTGGAAGTCCGCAGTCGTGAATGCACGACTATAACCGGCGAACACACCATGCAGCGTGCGCGTTACTCCGCGCGACCGGTGCGGAACACCGAAACCGCGGCGTTGAGCCGGTGCGCTTCGTTTTCGAGCGACGAAGCCGCGGCCGTTGCCTGCTCGACGAGTGCCGCATTCTGCTGGGTCACGAGGTCCATCTGTCCAACGGCGACGTTGACCTGATCGATGCCCGTGCTCTGCTCCGCAGCAGCCGATGCGATCTCGTTCATGATCGCACTGACGCGCGCGATCGCTTCGACGATTTCGCTCATCGTCGAGCCCGAGCGCTCGACGAGGCCCGCGCCGGTCTCCACGCGCGAGGTCGACGACTCGATCAGTTCCTTGATCTCCTTGGCTGCCGCGGCGCTGCGCTGCGCGAGCGAGCGCACTTCGCTCGCCACCACCGCGAAGCCGCGCCCTTCCTCGCCCGCACGCGCCGCTTCCACGGCCGCGTTGAGCGCGAGAATGTTGGTCTGGAACGCAATGGCCTCGATCACGCCGACGATCTCGCCCACGCGCCGCGAGTCGCCCACGATGTCCTGCATCGTGCCGACCACTTCGCGCGAGAGCGCGCCGCCCTGCGCGGCGAGGCCGGATGCACCCTGGGCGAGCGTGCTGGCCTGGCGTGCGTTTTCGGCGGTCTGCTTGACGGTGGAGGTCAGCTCTTCGATGCTCGCTGCCGTTTCCTCGAGCGAGGCAGCCTGCTCCTCGGTGCGCTGCGAAAGATCCGTATTGCCCGCGGCAATTTCGCTCACGCCCTTGTCGATCGACAGCGCGCCTTCGCGCACGCTGCTGACGGTCTTGATGAGTGCATCCTGCATTTGCCGCAGCGCGGCCTGCAGGCGGCCCATTTCGTTGTTGCTCGTCGTCTGCACCCTGCCGCTCAGGTCGCCGGCGGCGATGCGCTGGAACTGCGCGATGGCCGCGTCCACGGGATGCACGATCGCGCGCATGAGCGCCGCGCGGCCAATCCACGCGAACAGCAGTGAGAGCACCATGCCTACGCCCACCGCGATGCTCACCGCATTGAAGCGGTCCTGCGCTTCCTGGTAGCGCTGCGCGCCGAGGTCGATCTGGCGCTTCTCGAGCACGAGCATCGCCTTCTCGTAGCTGCTGTAGAGCGACGGCAGCTTGTGGCCCTGCAGTTCCTGGAACGCGGTCTTGTCGCCGGCCTTGAGCGCCGCCAGCGCCGGCTCGACGCCATCGTGCAGGAAGCTGTTGCGCCTGGCCTGCATGTCGGCGATGAGATCCTGCGCCTCACCTTCTCCGCTCGCAATCGACAGATAGTGGTCCAGACGCTCGTTCGAGTTCTTCAGGTACTGGTCGTAGCGCTTGAGCACCGCGTCCGCGGCATCGTGGTCGCCGAGATCGGAAAGCGATGCGTTGGTGGCGAGCGCGAGGCGCAGACGCAGCAACTGGCCGGCGCTGCCTTCGAGGTCGGCGACTGCGGGCGTATTGACGGTGTACATGGTGCGCAGCGACTCGTTGCCCGCTCGCATCGACAGGAGTCCTGTGGCGGCGCCGACGATCAGGACGATGCCGAAGAAGGCGATCATCAGGGTCAGGCTTGCGCGTATCGACAGCTTGTGAAGCATTCCTGGTCTCTCTCACGTGGGGCGCGCGGCTCTGGAGGCCGCGCGTGTCCCAGTCGTTTTTTATCGAATGTTCCGGTGCGCTTACCCAGTGCAGCCCAGGCGTCCAGGCTGTTTAAGCGCCCAGTACATAACAACGGCAGGAGAGGTTGCGAACTTTATGGTTCGCAGCAAAGAAGTACGACCGTTAGCCACACTTCGTCATACAGACCAATATGTGGGATGTGTGCGAGTCAATCCGCATCACGCGCTGGCTTGCGCTGCACCCGCCTCGCCCTCGTCCATCGGCACGAGATAGCGCAGCACGTCGCGCCAGCTCACGATGCCCACGGGGCGAAATTCGGCATCCACGATGGGGATGCACGAAATCTTGTTGGAGAGAAAGAGGGCCACGGCGTCGGAGAGGCTCGACTCGGGCCGCAGCGTGAGCGGCTTGCGGCTCATGATCTGGTGCACGCGCTTGTTGAGCGTGCCGAGGTCGCGCGCGGATTCGACCACGCTGTCGATGAACGGGCTGATCGCGCGCAGCAGGTCGCGATCGGAGACGACGCCTTGCAGCTTGCCCTCTTCGACCACGAGCAGATGGTGAAAGCTCGCCTCGGCGAAGATCTCGCGCACGGTCGCGAGCGTGTCGTCGAAACCGATGGTGACGACACGGCTCGTCATGAATTTCTCTACTTGCATACCTTCCAGACCTGAATGGGTTCGACGTCCCGAGCCGGCCGATGCGCAGCAGATTCCGGCGGCGGCTCGGGGCTTCAGCCCGTTATATCGACCGCGGGCGCGTAAATCTTCAGTCTGGAAAGCGGCGTGGAGCACGCGCACACGGCGCGCCCCACCTGTTTCATGCTTTTGTCATGCTTCGAGCGCGAGTGTCGCAAAGGTGGCGAGCCAGTGCTCGCCCATATAGTCCCCGGCCACGTGATCGAGCGCGTTGGCCAGATGCAATTGCGCGGCCTCGTTGAGGACGGCCGCGCGTGCGTCGCCCTCGGGCAATGCGCGTGCAAGTGAGCGCTGACACCACGCGCGGCTCAGGTTGAGCCCGTCGAGGTGGGCGATCTTGCCGTCGCTGCGGTCGGTGACGGTGGCCGGCGTAAAGAGCGTGACCGGCTCTTGCACCGCGAGGTTGGGCAAAAAGCGCGTGAACCACGGCTCGAAATCCTGCGCGCGCAGGACGCGGCTCATCAGCAAGGCCACGCTCAACGCGGGCGAGAGGAATTCGTCACCGCCCGGCTCCCACGCCTGGCAGCTCGCGTCGTTCGCGTGCCAGCGCGTGGCGGTGTCTTCGATCAGCGTCGCCAGCGCCGGACGCGAGGTGGCTTTCGCGAAGTCGTACGCGAGCGTGAGCGCGAACGCCGTATTGAAGTGAGTGCCCACACGCAACGGATAGGTCGCCTTCGGCAGGAATTCCTCGAAGCGCTCGACGAACCAGTCGGTGAGCGGCGCCAGCGCCGCCTGCCAGCGCGCGGCCTGCGGCAGTTTCATCGACGCAACCAGCGCCTCGACCTGCGCCGCGAGCGCGAGCAGCCACGCCCAGCCATAAGGGCGCTCGAAACCGCGGTTGTGCGCGAGCGTGAGGTAGGCCATCTCACCGGCCATCTTCTTGGGCGTGAAGTGCTCGTCGACCACGGCGACGATCTGCGGCCCCTCGGGCAAGTCGGGAAAGCGCTCCAGCAGATGCAGCACGAGCCAGTAACCGTGCACGCACGAATGCCAGTCGTAGCTGCCATAAAAGACCGGGTGCAGCGCGCGCGGGCCCTGCACGTCCTGCGGGCCGTCGAGGGAGTGAGTCAGCTTGTTCGGGTACTCGCGCGTGAGGTGGGCAAGCGCGAGCGAGGCGAACTTCGAGGCATGGGCAGCGGTGAGGTGTGTGGTCATCGTGAGCTCATCAGAACCGGAAAACGAAGGCGTACATCAGCAGCGTGTTGACGACGAGCAGCAGCACGGCGGTCGGCCATTGCGCCTTGATCACGCCGTTCTTGTCGCTCAATTCGAGCAGCGCCGCGGGGACGATGTTGAAGTTCGCGGCCATCGGCGTCATCAGTGTGCCGCAGAAGCCCGAGAGCAGGCCGATCGCGCCAGGAATCGCCGGGTTGCCGTGGAACTGATGCACGATCAACGGCAGGCCGATGCCGGCGGTCATCACCGGAAAGGCGGCGAACGCGTTGCCCATGATCATCGTGAAGAGGGCCATGCCGAAAGTGTAGGCGGCCACGACCGCGAACCTCGGCGAACGCCTTGCCGAAGGCGCTGACGATCTCGACCGTGTGCAGCCCGCCCGCAAGCCCCGTTGCGATGCCCGCCGCGGTCACGACGAGCAGCGCGTTCAGGCGCAATGCGAAGCCGATCACCACGATCGGCACCCCTATCAAAACCAGCATCTCTCCTCCGCCTTATGTCTTTCCGCCGGTCTCGTGGACACGACAGCGCGGGCGCGCGCTTCCCCATTGCGCCCGATTCAGCCCGGGAATCTATCACGACGATTTATCGATAAATAGTCGATAAAATCTTTTTAAGGGAAGTCCCTGGGCGATGTGCATCGCATGAAGGCGAATCGATGCCGCCGCGGCGCGGCGCGGGTCGGGGGTTGGCAGGCTTGACAGTTAGTTGCATCTGCCGCGCCGGATTTGCAGACCTGCGCGCGCCTCAGCGCGACTGCGCGGCAGAGATCAGGTGTTGAGATCGAACGCGCGTTGATCGTTTGCCGCTTGCGGCGCTTCGTGGAACGACAACTCGACGCCAATGCGCTCGCCGCTGCGCACGCGGCTGATGGCGTGCCGAACGTTCACCCGGTAATACGCGCTGCTGCCCTTGAATGGCCGCTGGGCCGTGGCGATGATCGCCGCGTCGCCCAACCCGAGCGGAACGACCGTCGGGCGCGACTGCATGCGCGGACGTTGCTCCGTCAGTACCAGTTCGCCGCCCGTGAAGTCTTTCCCCGGCGCCGAGAGCAAGGCGACCACTTGCAGCGGAAATACGTGCTCACCTTCACTGCGTTGATGGAGCGCCAGATAGTCGTCGGTGCCTAGCTGGTTCAAATGCGACTGCACCTGGGTCTGCCCCGCTCGCCGGTTGCGCTCCAGAAATGCATCCAGATCCTCCGGGAATCGATAAAGCATGCCAAGCATCTCGTTCCATCGATTGGCGATGGGCGCCAACTGACGATAGAGGTCCGCACGCCATTGCGCCCATGGCTGCGACAGAGCAGCGCCGAAATACAGCAAATCGCCACGGCCGAGATCGAGCGAATCCAGCGAAACGCGGCGCAATGCGTTCGAGGCAAGGGCCTCGCGCGCGAGCATGCGGGCTTCCTCCGTGCCGGCTAGCCGAGGCAGTACCGCATAGCCTTCGCTGTCCAGTTGCGCGGCGATTGCGCTCCAATCCAGCTTATCGAACGTGTCGGCAGATAGAGTCATGGGCGAGGACATATTCGTTTCAAAAGCCTGGGAGCGTTGCCGTCTGCGGAAGCTCGCACGTGGCGGGAATCGCCTTCTCGTGTTCGAGCAGCCAGCGCTTGCGATGCAGGCCCCAGGCGTAGCCCTTCAACTCGCCGTTGCTGGCAATCACGCGATGGCACGGCACGACGATAGCGATGGGATTTGCGCCGTTCGCCGCGCCGATGTCGATCGCCGCGCGCGGGTCTTCGAATCCCAACGCTTTTGCGAGCTTGCCGTAACTGGTGGTGCTGCCAGCCGGAATCTGGCGCAATGCGGCCCAGACCTTTTCTTCCAGGTCCGAACCCGCCATGACGACCGGAAGAGGATCGAGCGCGTTCAATTCGCCCGAGAAATAGCGCGTCATGGCGTCGGCAATCGAAGCCGGCGCGACGGCGTCGATCAATTCGGCACTGCCGTGGCGTCCGCGCAAACCACGATGCAGGCGCGAGCGGTGATCGGAAAATTCGAGCGCATGCAGCCGCTGCTGCGCATCGCTCACCAGCATGAGGTCGCCGAGCGGCGACTCGATATGGCTGAGAAACAGTTGCATGATGCGTTCCTTCGCGTCGTGCGCGCGCTAACGTGAATCGTGAAAAATCAGGCCGACGGTATGACGCTTGCCGCTGCGCACGACGCTCACGCCGTGCCGCATGGCGACCCGGCGCGTGCCGCCGCGCCGGTTCGCAGCCGGCCGCTGGTTGACGGTGAACAGCACCGCGTCGCCCTGCTCCAGCGGAATCACTTCGGCGCATTGACCGTTCGACGCGCTCTGCGTCATCACGAACTCGCCGCCCTCGAAGTCGACGCCGGGCCGTGAGAGCAGCATCGCCACCTGCAGCGGAAACACGTGCTCGCCGTAAAGGTCCTGGTGCAGGCAGTTATAGTCGCCCGGACCGTATGCGAGGATGAGCGGTGTCGGGCGCGTTTGCCCCGCGCGGTGACATTGATCGAGAAAGGCGTCGAGATCGGCCGGGTACTGCGTGTCGATCCCCAGTTGCCCGTTCCAGCGGTTGGCGATAGGCGCGAGGTACGGATAGAGCGCATGCCTTAACCGCTGAAGCAGCGACGGCAGCGGATACGCGAAGTACTTGTATTCCCCGCGCCCGAAATTGTGACGCGCCATGACGATGCGCGAGCGAAAGCCATCGTCCCTCGCGTACAGGGCGGCAAGCTGCGCGCACTGCTCGGGCCTGAGCACGCGGGGCAGGACGGCATAGCCGCGCGTGTCGAGTGATCGCTCGATCTCGACCCAGTCATATGTTCCGGATTCCGGCTTCTCTGCCCGCATGGCTCCGGTTTTCATCGCGTGTGTCCCTCCTTTCGCAAGCGGCATTTTCGCCGATCTCGCCTACAGACCCACGATACGCCTACGAGTCGCGCGTTCCGATCCGAATGTTGCGCTCTAATTCGGCGCGCGCCACCGCGTGAATGCCACACGAATGTCACGGCAAGAAACGGGTATCTGCGCGGTTTGCCGGTCGATATCGTTCATTTCAGGCGGAGCAATCCTGCTTCGCCATGAATCGAGATCAGCAAGGAGTCGAACATGTCGATGGAAGAGGACAACAAGGCGATCGTTGGCCGCTGGTTCACGCGTTTCTGGGGCGAAACCTGCGACCTCAGCGTCGTCGACGAGCTAGCCGCGCCGGACATGCTGCTCAAGTATTCGCTGCACGAGCCGCGCCGCGGACGCGAAGACATCAAGGCGTTCATGACCGGCTTTCGCGCGGCATTCCCCGATCTGAACTTCTGGGGCGCCGCCGGCCTCATCGCCGAAGGCGAGTTCGTGGTGGGTCAGTGGGAAGGCGGCGGCACCCATTCGGGCCCGGCGTTCGGGGACTTTCTCGCGGGATCGTTGCCGGCGGCGAGCGGCCGCAAGATGCATTTCACCGGCACGACGGTGTTGCGCCTCAAAGACGGCAGGATCGTCGAGGAGATCGGGCTCGACGACGGCGTAACCGCGCTCACGCAGCTCGGGCTCATCAAGCGGGCCTGACCGCGCCACCAACGCAACGTTTCACATAGGGAGTCGAATCATGTCACCGCTTGCTCCGCTCCTCCCCCTTCACGCGCTCGCCGCTCAGCGCGGCGACGGGCTGCGGCCTGAACTTCTCGCACTGTTCTTGCGCCATGTCCAATCCGATGCCGGACTCAGCGCGAGCATCGATCCCCCGTGCGTGGAAGACAGTCAGGCGCCGCCGCAATGCGCCACGACGTTGGACTGCGCGTCGAGCCACACGGGAATGGCATCGAGCTTCGCGCCGGCGCACGGGCCTTCGATGCACTGCCCGTCTTCGAAGCGAAACAACGCGCTGTGATGCGCGCACATGATCACCTGTGCGCGATACGTCGGCACACGGCCAGGCTCGTAGTCGAGCGGCACCGAGAAGTGCGGGCAGCGGTTCGCGTACGCCCATACTTCACCGGCCCGCCGCACGACGACGACCGGCCGCCCCGCCAGCGCGGCGTCGATCACGCGCGCGCCGCCGTCGGGCACGTCGTCAAGGCAACACAGGCTCACGGTCAGCATGGCTCACACTCTTTGCTCAGGATTGCCAAGATTCCAGTCCCAAGGCCGGATCTCGACGTGTTCGAACAAGCCCGCCAGCGTATAGGGATCGTCGCGGACGAAGCGCATCACGTCGTCGTATCCTTCCGCCTCGATCACGAGCAGCGTGCCGTTGAGCGCGTCGCAATGCGGCGCGAGCGTCGAACCGCCCAGCCGCACGAACACCCCGCGCTGCGAGGCCGCGCGCAGATAGGTGCGATGCACCGCACGCACGCGCTCGCGGACGTCGCGCATGCCGGGCTTGTCGGTGGCGAATACGGCGTAGTAACGCGTGTGCGGTCTCATGCGCGCTCCAGCGCGAAGTCGTAGCGCGCCTCGCAAAAGCCGCCCTCGAAGCCGAACTGCTGCGCGGCCGCGCCGTCCGCCGCGTGCTCGCGATAATCGACGAGCAACGAGGGCTTCACGCCGAACACCGCGTCCGAATCCAGATATGGGTCGTTCTGGTTGAACAGATGCGTCACGAGCGCGCTGTGGCCCGGCGCCGTGATCATGAAGTGCAGATGGGCGGGCCGCCACGGATGCCGCCCCGTGGCGTTGAGCATGCGGCCCACCGGGCCGTCGGTCGGAATGGGATAGCACACGGGCACGATGGTGCGGATCGCGTAGCGGCCTTCGGCGTCGGTGCGATAACGGCCGCGCAGGTTGCCGTGCGGCTGTTCGGTGTCCTGCCCCGAGTACATGCCGTTGTCCGCCGTCTGCCACACGTCGAGCAGTGCATTCGCCACGGGCTGGCCGCCGGTCGTCAGCACGCGGCCATGCACGAGCGCCGGCGTACCCGGCGTGAACGCCATGTTCTCGCCATAGGCGCGTTCCGGCATGCCGTCGATGTAGAACGGGCCGAACACGGTCGTATCGGTCGCGCCGGAAGCGTAGCGGTGATTGATCGCGTCGACGAGCATCGAGACGCCCAGCGTATCGGAAAGCAGGATGAATTCCTGGCGCACGACGTCGTCGCACATCTGCCCCGTCTCGGTCAGGAAGCGAATCGCGGCGAACCACTCCGCCTCCGTCGGCTCGACTTCGCGCACGTAGGCGTGCAAGTGCCGCACAAGGCTTTGCATCAGCTTGCGCAGGCGCGCGTCGGGTGTGTTCGCGAAGCGGCTCACGACCTGTTCCGTCAAGGCGCGTTCGGCTTCGGTGCCATGTATCGACATGGTTGTCTCCTTTCCATTGTTGTGTGCGCCACGCACGCGGCGTGGCGCCACCCGACTAGCGCGGCGCCGCGCCTTCCCACGCCCGTTGCAGCAGCGCACGGATAGCCGCGCGCTCCAACGGTCGCGGATTGGGGTAGGCATTCGTGCACGCGAGATCGGCCGCTTCGTCGAGGCCCGCTTCGGGCATGCCGATTGCCTCGAGCGACAGCGCCATGCCAAGCGACTCATTCAACGCAAAGAGCCGTGGCCCGGCTTCGTCCGCATGCGCGCCGCCGAGCGCACGCGCCACGCGCTCGAGCGCTTCTGGCGCGGCCGCGTGGTTGTAGTGCGCCGTATGCGGCAGCATGACCGCATGCGTTTGCGCGTGCGGCAGGTTGAAGGTGCCGCCGAGCGTGTGGCAGAGCTTGTGATGCAGCGCCATGCCGACAGCGGCGAGGCAACTGCCCGCGAGCCACGCGCCGTAGAGCGCGCGGCTTCGCATCGCCGCGTCGTCCGGGCGACGCACGACAACCGGCAGCGCTTCGCCCAACGCGCGAATCGATTCTTCGGCCATCAGGCTGATCACCGGGTTCGCGTCCTCGGCATAGAGTGCCTCCACCGCGTGCGCCATGGCGTTTACGCCCGAAGCCGCCGAAATGCCGGCGGGCAGCGAGACGGTGAGCGACGGGTCGTAGATCACGGTGCGCGGCAGTACACGCAGGTCGCGCCCGGTCTTTTTCAGGCGCCCTTCGGTGAGCCCATAGATGGGCGTCATCTCTGAGCCCGCATAGGTGGTGGGCACGGCGACGATCGGCAGCGCCGATTCGAGCGCGATGGCCTTGCCAAGGCCGATGGTCGAGCCGCCACCCACGGCCACGCAGCACTGCGCGTCCAGTGCCGCCGCCTTCTCGCGCGCGGCACGCGCGACCTCCACCGGCACGTGCATGACCGCTTCGGCATGGATGCCCGCGGCGCGCTCGCCGAGCAGGCGCGCGACTTCTTCAGCGAGCGGCCGCTGCTCGGGCGTCGAGAGGATCAACGCGCGGCGCGCGCCGAGCCGGTCCACTTCTTCGGGCAGCCGCGCGAGGTTGCCCCAGCCGAACACCACGCGCGACGGCAAGCCCTGATAAACGAAGCGATCCATACGTACCTCAACGTTTGAAGTGCGGCGGCACCTGGGCGTCCACGTTGACCCACACCGAGCGGGCCTCCGTGTAGTCGTGCATCGCCTCGAAGCCCATTTCGCGGCCGTAGCCCGATTGACCGACGCCGCCAAACGGGCTGCCCGGATTCACGCGCTTGTAGCAGTTCACCCAGCACATGCCCGCACGAATCTTGCCCGCGATGCTGTGTGCGCGCGAGAGGTCGCGCGTCCACAGGCCGCTGCCGAGACCGTAGTCGGTGCCGTTGGCAATGGCGAGTGCCTCTTGGTCGGACTTGAAGCGCAGCACGGTCGCGAACGGGCCGAACACCTCTTCCTGCGCGATACGATCGTCCGGCGTCTTCGCCTCGATCACGGTGGGGCGCACGTAGTAGCCGTTGGCGAGCGCGGGATCCTGCGGCACGCTGCCGCCCGTGAGGACGCGCCCGCCCTGCTCGCGCGCCACGTCCACGAAGGCCTTCACGCGCTCCAGATGCTGCAGCGAGGTGAGCGGCCCCATTTCTGTTTCGGGGTCCAAAGGATTGCCGACACGAATCGAAGTGGCGAGCGCGACGAAGCGCTCAAGAAATTCGTCGGCAATGCGCTCGTGCAGCACCAGACGCGAGCCCGCAATGCAGGCCTGCCCCTGGTTGTGGAAGATCGCCCAGGCCGCACCATTGATGGCGGCGTCGAGATTGGCGTCGTCGAACACGATATTGGCGCCCTTGCCGCCTAGTTCGAGCTGCACGCGCTTCAGGTTGCCCTGCGAGGCCTCCACGATGCGCCGCCCCGTAGCCGTCGACCCGGTGAAGGCGATCTTGCCCACGCCCTCGTGCTCCGCGAGCCGCTGCCCGGCCGCATGCCCGTAGCCCGGCACGATGTTGACGACACCGGCGGGAAAGCCCACTTCCGCCATCAGTTCGACAATGCGCAGCGTGGAAAGCGGCGTGATTTCGGAGGGCTTCAGCACGACCGTGTTGCCGGCCGCGAGCGCCGGGCCCATCTTCCAGCTCGTGAACATGAGCGGGAAATTCCACGGCACGATCTGGCCCACCACGCCAATGGGCGCGCGCTGCACATAGTTGAGAAAGCCCGCTTCGACCGGAATGACCGAGCCTTGCAGCTTGTCGGCCATGCCGCCGAAGTAGCGGAAGCACGCCGCCGTGCGCGGCACGTCCAGTGTGCGCGAGTCGCGGATCGGGTGCCCGGTGTCGAGCGATTCGAGTTGCGCGAGTTCTTCGCCGTTCGCTTCGATGGCGTCGGCGAGACGCAGCAGCAGGCGGCCGCGCTCGGCGGCCGGCATCGCCGCCCACTGCGGGAAGGCGCGCGTGGCGGCGGCCACGGCCAGATCGATGTCGGCGGCGGTGGCTGCGGCGATCTTCGTGATCAGCGAGCCGTCGTGTGGATTGAGCACGTCGATGGTGCCGCCCTCGACGGCGTCAACGAAGCGGCCGTCGATGAACAATTGCGTTTGCATGAGTAAATCCTCGATTGATGCTTAAGGCTGCTGCCTAACTGCGAAACTCGTTCAGAACTCGACCGGATACGGCTTGAGTTCGCCACTCTCGTAGCGCGTGGGCAAACCGGCGGTCGCGTTCTCCCACACGAGCAGCATCGAACGCTTGGTCGAATAGCCCTGGTGACGAATATCGGCGGGCATCGCGCAGATGTCGCCCGCGCGCATGGTGATGCGGGCGCGCGGCGCGCCGGTGTTCTTGTCGCCGATGTCCCAGACGATCTCGTCGGAGAGCTGCAGGAACCACTCCACGCGGTCGTTGCCGTGGAAGACCGGCAGGATGTACTCCTCCGTGGTCGGGCAGAACAGGCTCTGGCCGCACACCGAAGTGACCGAAGGATTCCACGTCACGTCCGAGCGCGAGAGGTACTTGAAGAGATTGAACGCGTGCAGCTCGCCCTCGAAACCGGGCTCGGCGTGCACTTCGGGGCTGTCCTGAGGCACGTCGGCGAAAGCGCGGTTCACGGGCAGGTCGTCGCGCAGCGGCGAGTCGCCTTCGAGGCCCGGCATGCGGCGCGTGGCGATGCGCGTGCGCTCGATCGCGGCGTCGTTCTCGCCATGCTTGCGGCCGAACGCGGTGCCGGTTTCCTCGGGCGCGGCGAACGGGTCGAAGCCTTCGTTGGTCCAGTCGTGCAGGATCGCCTTGAAGGTCGCCATGATGGTGGGCGTTTCGAAGGTCTCGATATAGTCCACACCGGCATCCTTCATGATGCCGTTGAACGAGCCCGCATACACGTCCACCTTGCCGTAGTGGTTGCGCGTGCCGAACACGTGGTCGAAATTGACCCAACCGTAGAAGAAACCCCAGGCCACGTCGCGCATCATCGCGCGCAGGAAGGCGTCGGCGGGGATGGCGTGCGTGCGGGTCTGCCCCTTCGCGGGCCACAGCACTTTGACGAAGTATTCGTCGCGCGTAAATTCGAAGGCGCCGAGCGTGTAGCGGCGATAGCCGGTCACGGCGTCGGGCTCGCTCGCGCGTACGGTGTCGGCGGCAAAGCCTGCGGAATGGTCGAGGGTTTCGAGGGTGGCCATTTGGTGTCTCCAGTAGTCGAGTGATGGGTTGGCGTGTGTGCGTTCAGTGCAGGCAGATATCAGCCCACTTCTGGACGGACAGTTCACCGACCATGGTCTGCACGAGCGCCACGCCAGCCTTTTGTGCGCTGAAGCGGTACGCACAGCCTGCCGGCAGCAGCGCTTGATGCCCGCTGCGCAGCACCACGTGGCCCATCTTGCGGCCTGCAGGCTGCTCGCCTGCGTCGACCGTGCCCTTACTGTCCTTGAGCGGCGTATCGAGCTTGACGAAGTCGATACGTACTTCGCCATCCATCAGGATGACGAACTCATCGTGTGCGCAGGCGAACCAGCGCGACTGTCCCTGGGTGCGCAGCACCTCGATCACGTATTCGAGGTTCTTGCCGACCACGACCTTCTCGTAGGGCGCCGAGCTTGCGGCAACTTCGAAGACGTTCGAGAAAACATAGTGGCGAGCGTCGCCGCTCGTGATTTCGATCTCGCCCTTGCGGTACTGCTCGAGCGAGCCGAAGACGGTGTGGAACGTCGAATCGGTCATGGCTGTCTCCTGTTTTGGAAGGTGTCGTTGGAATCAACTTTAGGAGCGCTGCGGGTCGGCTACAACCAGCGGCCAGGCGACTACGGCATTCGCGTTTCGCAAACAATCGCGGCAGGCAATCGCCGCAAGCGCCGCAAGCGCTAGCGCACCCAGCCGCGCTCGATCAGCGGCACGTCCCACGCGGGCTCGGGGCCCAGATACTCGGCCAGAAACTCCACCAGCGCCTTCACTTTCAAGGCCTGACGCTGCGTGGAGGGATACACGGCTGCAAAGCTCAATGCCGAAAGGTGGTAGTCGGTAAGAATCGGCACGAGCGTGCCGTTGAGGAGCGCCTCGCTCGCCACGAGCGTAGGCAGGCACACCACGCCGCCGCCCGTGAGCGCGTAGTCGCGCAGCAAATGCACCGAGTTCGAGCGGATCATGCCGGGCAACTCGATCTCCACGACCTCGTCGCCGCGCGCCATCGTCCAGCGGTTGCGCGAGGGATAGCCCGAATAGAGTGCTGTGGTGTGCTGCAGCAATTCGCGAGGATGCTGCGGTGCGCCATGCTCTGCCACATAAGCGGGCGTGGCGCAAAAGAGCCGCCGCACCGAAAAGAGCCGCCGTTCGATCAGCGAATCGGAAATAGGCGGGAAAATCTGGAAAGCGACGTCGAAGCCTTCTTCGATCGGATCGACCACGCGGTCGTTGACGATCACATCGAGCTGGATGCCAGGATAGCGGCGGTTGAACTCGGCGAGCGGCGCGCCGAAATGGCCGAGCGCGAAACCCGGCAATATCTGGATGCGCAGCCTGCCCGTGGGCGTGGCGCGCAGTTCGCGCATCTGGTCGGTCAGCTCGTTCACGCGCCCCACCACCTCCGCGCATTCACGATAAAACGCCTCGCCGACTTCGGAGAGGCGCACGTGCCGCGTGCTGCGATGAAAGAGTGGTGCGTTGACGAACTTCTCCAGTTGCTGGATCCGGTTCGTCACGACCGAACTGGTCACGCCGAGTTGCCGGGCCGCTTCCGCGAAACTGCTCGTTTCCGCCACGCGCACAAAGGCTTCGATGCTCAGGAATCGGTCCATGCTCCTCTCTTCTTCACGGGTTCGGGCCATCCAAGTATAGGGCCCGCTCCCAGTCGCCCGCGCCGCTCCTGCACGGGCTGCGCAACCGCAGAAGACGACAGGGACAGCGCTCGCACGCTACTCGGCCTGCCCCGCTGCAGGCAATGGCGCGGCGGGGGCGGCGGCCTCGCTGCGCCGCAGCTTCGCGGGCGCGGTTTCCTTGAGGAAGAGGCTCACCAGCACGCCGAGGAAAACAGCGCCAATGGGCAGCCACAAAATGTTCTGGATACCGAAATGCGCTGCAACGAATCCGGCGAGCGCGGGCGCCACGCCGCCGCCAAAGATTTCGCCCGCGCCCACCACGAGCCCGATCGAGGTCGAGACCATGCCAGCCGGCGCGGCTTCAGTGGCAACCGGTCCCGAGAGCAGCGAAACGAGGCCGAGCGTGAAGAACGACGCCGCGAACAGCACCACGAAGAGCGCGAGCGGCTGCGCGCCGAGACCGCGAAACACGATCAGCATGACAGCGGTGCCCAGGAAGCCGAGGACGCTCGCCAGGCGCCGGCCCAGCAGATCCGAAAGCCCCGGCAAGCCGAACTGTCCGACGAAACCGCCAAAGCCAATTGCCGAGGCCACCACGCCCATGCGCTGCATGTCGAGCGAAAGGTACTGCGTGAGATAGAGCGGCAGCATGGCGCCGAGCACGAACACGCCCGTCATGGCGCAGAACAGCGCGACCATCGCCACGGGAATGTTGCGGCTGCGGATCACGTCGCGCCAGTGGCCGCGTTCGGCCTTTGCCGCGGACGCACCCGCGTTGCGCGCAGGCGCGCCTTGCGGCTCCCGGATCACGCGGTACATCAGCAGGCCAAGAATCAGGCCCGGCACCGAGACGAGTGCGAACACCCCGCGCCAGTTCATCACGCCCAGCAACTGCGTGGCGATGATCGGCGAAAGCGCGAGCCCGAACAGCGCGAAGCCGCTTTGCTGAAGCCCGAGATTGAAGCCGCGGCGCTTCGGGTGCGAGGCATCGGCTGTGGCGGCGAAGCTGGTCGGGCAGAACGAGCCTTCGGCCACGCCCATCAGCGCGCGCACGGCCAGCAGGCTAGCAAAGCCGCCTGCGAGGCCCGAGAAGCCCGAGAGCAGCGAGAACGCGATGATCGCGGGAATCAGCACCTTGCGCCGCCCCACCTTGTCGGAGATGCCGCCCATGACTGCCGCGAACACGCCCCACGAAAGGCCGAGAATGCCGATGCAGTTGCCCACGTCCTGCGCATTGAGGTTGAGGTCTTTCATGATGGACGGGAACAGCGGCGCGATTAGCCAGCGGTCGAGGCCCACGAGGCCGAAGCCCAGCGCCAGCAGCGTTACGGCCTTCCATTCGTAGGCCGTGTCCCATGTGTTCGGTTTCATCTCTGTCTCCTTGGGCCGGCCGGATGCCGCGCCACACGCTCATGTTCGAAAACGGTGTTCGACGTGACGTGCACCGCTGCACGCTCGCAGGACGCCGTCGACATCGACGAGGCAAAGATAGTCGCAAGCGCGGCGTAATCAGTACCGGATAACGCCCGAATACGTCATTCGCGGATCGCGAATAATCGGGCGCGCAAGGCCGGCAGGCACAGCAGTTGGGACGCTGCGCGTGCGCCGCGCTGCACGTACTGGCGCGACGCGCCCACACCAGGACAATTACGGGTAGACGCTCGCTTGCACGCCGGGCGGTAGGCATTCAACGCATGAGTTGCACGAGTCCGAGCGCCACGCCCGGCACGAGAATCACCACCAGAAGCGCGGCGATCACGCTTTGCGCAAGTGTTCGGTATGCATGTCGCTCAAACGGCTCAGCAGGATGCCGTAGCCGGTCAAATGCCCGAGATAGACGCTCGTGAACACGCCCGTTGCGGGCAGCGCTTCGACGAGCGCATGCAGTTCCTCTCGCGTCAACGGCGCCACGAGCAGAGCTGGGCGTTCCACCCGCAGGTCGGCCTGTGAAGCCAGTTGCCGGTGCACGTCCACGAGGCGCGCGAGGCCGCGCCGGTATGCCTCTTTCCATTGCGCATCGAGCGCCTCGTATTGCGCGTTGAACGTGTCGAGCGTTTCGAGGAAGCCGACGATCGAGTCGAACAGCTCGTGGTAGCACGAAAACAGCGGCAGGCGATCGCGATTGCGCTTCAGATGCGCCGACACCCACGACTGCGCCAGGTCCGACTTGAGGAGATCGTGCGCCTGCTTCAGATTGCTGCTCGACACCCGCAGCGCAGCCGTCGCCGATTTCAGCTTCGCGCGGTCCAGCGTTTTCGTTGCGACCTCGGTGAGCAACGCTTCGGCCTGGGCGTTGCCGTCGTTCACGAGCGTGTTCGCCCAGAAGCCGTGATCGGGCGGAAAGGCAATCTGCTGGATGATGAAGCCGAGCAGCATGCCGAGCACCACGCCGATCAGCCGCTGCTCCAGCAACGGTATGTGCTCGCCCGTGTAGAGCACGAGCGTCATGGGCACGGTGATGCTCGTCATCTGGAACACCGAAGGCCGGATGCGCACGATCGTGAAGATCACGAGCGGCAGCAGGATCACACCCAGCCACAGATGCGGCGCGGTTAGCCAGATCAGGAGCGTGCCGATCGGCATCGCCACGAGGTTCGACATCACGCGCTTGTAGAAGTACCCGCGCGCCGCCGAGATGGAACTGCCGAGCGCGAGCGTGAGCATGGCCGAGCCGGAGAGCGCGACCGCCGCCTCGGGAAACCCGCAGGCGTACGGAACGCCGAAGCCGATCCACATGCCGAGCGTGAGTTTCGTGTATTTCGCGAGTTCGGAGAGGGAGAAGCGTGCGAGCGCACGGCGAAACGGCGTGAGCGGTTTGTGGGCGTAGGAGATGGAGGCCATGGATGCGAGCGGTCGTTTCAGGCGGAGCGCCAATGCTAACGCGAATGACCTGAGTGTTCCGGCACTCAGTCCATCCTCGACGCCTTCCCCATTATTTTGCGGCCCGGATTTTCTTTCCGATTCATCAGATCGAACGTCGGCATTTTGTGCGGATGCCCGCCATTGGGGGTTCTGCGGGGCGCGCTGCGCAAAACGCATTCCTTGCGATTTATTTTCAATTTCTTTCGCGTTTTGTTCATTTACCGTCATGTCCAACGGATGAAGTTCGTATTACGAACCCGCCTTTGCGGACGTCTCCGTATCCCTCAAGCACTGGGGTCTGCCCATGACGACAACAACGAAGGTCTCCATTTGCCTGCCGACGTACAACCGGCCTGAACTGCTGGTTCGCTGCATCGAATCGTGTCTCATGCAAACGCATGCAAACATCGAGATCGTGATCGGCGACGATTCGAGCGACGATCGCACGCAGCAACTGATCGCCTCGCGTTACGGCGACGACCCGCGCATCGCCTACCGGCGCAACGTGCCCGCGCTCGGCCAGGCGCCCAACGTGGCCAGCCTCTTCGAGCGGGCGAGCGGAGACAAGATCCTCCTGATCCACGACGACGACTACCTGCTCGTGCACTGCATCGAGAAGCTGCTCGCGCAGTGGCAGCGTTATCCGGATCTGGAAGTGGCGTTCGGCGATCAATACGAAACCGATCACGAGGGGCGCATCATGCACGCGGCTAGCGAACGCATGAACATCGCCTATCAGCGCACGGCCAGCGCCGCGGGGCTGCAACACCCGCCGGGCCGCGTGGGTATCGTGCAGATGTTCCCCAACAATGGCTGGCTCGCCGATGCGGCGCTCGTCAAGCGCATTGGCTACGACGACCACTACGGCACCTGCTGCGATTACGTGTTCGGCACGCGCCTGTGCCTGGCGGCAAAACGCGTGTGCTACGTGAACGAATACGTCTCGTGCTATCGCATCACCGACGTTTCGGTATCCCAGGCGACGCGCACGAGCATCAACGCCTCGTCGATCTCGGCGTGGCGCTTTCTTAAGAGCCTCGCGCTGCCGCCCGAACTCGAACCGGCTCGCAAGCTTGCCATGCGCCGCCTCGTGCCGATCGTGGTCTCGCTGCTCGCGCGCAATCGCGAGGCGCGCGCCGGGCTGCAGCTCGCGCTCGGCAATCTCTACGCGTACCGGTTCGGCTTCAGCCCGCGGCTCTACTACCACCTGCTGATGATCTGGAAAGCCACGCGGCGGCCTGGCACGGAGTCCGTCGCCCTATTGGGCATGAAGGACGAGCAAGTCGTGGATACGTCCCGAACGCGCATGCCGTAGCGAACGCATCACGCCGTGAACAATGGCCGCAGGTCGGCCACGTTCGATGTGGTCGCGATCCTTCACCCCGCTCCATAACCCCGACACCTGTTGCGCCGCGTACGAGATCGCATAGCGCGTCTGGCGTTCGCCGGCACGCCGTGTCGTAACCGAGCGCGACGGCACGTACGAGCGCCGCGCCGGATGGCGCCCTGCGCTTCGCCTAGCGCGAGTGCGGCGGCCACACCATGGATCGCGCTGAAACGCGCCTGCAGGCCGTCTTGCGGCTGTGGATTGCCCATCAATTCCGGTACGAGCGGATGGCAGCGCAGCACGATCGCGTCGATCGAACTGGCATCCGCAATGCGATCCGCAATCGCGAGGTCAGCATCGATCGCAGGATGCGCGACGATCCCGCACGGATACGGTTTGTAGGTGTTGAACAAAAGCTCCCAGCGCTCGCCGAAATCGCCGTTCATGCGCTCGAACTCCACCTTCGTCGAGAGCGATCTCGCATAGCCGCCCGGCGCTTCGAAGATGTCCTCTGCGGCGCGCTGCCCATGCTGGGCGAGCCGCGCAGCGTCGATGCCATTGGCAGCTGCTTTGCCGGGATGAAAAGGCTTGGTCATGGTGCCGAATGCCTCGCGCTGCCCGACGAACATCGAGGCGGCAATCGATACGGCTTCCTTAAGTTTGACTTCATCGAGGCCGAGCAAGAGCGCCGCCGTGACCGCACAACCAATCACGCCGCACGTGCCCGTGATATGCCAGCCCCGGTCGTAGTGCTCAGGCGAGATCGCCACGCCCACGCGCAATTGCGCCTCGCAGCCCAGCGCGAACGCAGTGAGCGCCGGTGGGCTGCGTTTGCGGCGCGAGCGCGGTGAGCACCGCGAGCGTGGCCGCGGCGGGATGGATCACGGTGGCAAGATGCGTATCGTCGAAATCGTCGAGGTGGCCGGCGAAGCCGTTCGCCAGCGCGGCGAAATGCACGTCGATGCGCTCCGTGCGGCCCAGCACGCCCGCCGCATGTGCGGCGCCGAGATCGCGCGCGGTAGCGAGTATCGCCTCCACGCCCGGATGCATGCAGGCGCCGATCGTTGTGCCTGCAACGTTGATGAACGAGCGCTTCGCTTCCTTCAGGACATCGGCGGGCAAGGGGCGCTGTGCCAGCGCATACAAGCCCTGCGCGAATGCGGCGGCGATGGAACCACTCATTGCGACAACTCCTCTAGAGGTACACCGTTGGTTTTCGGCCCCCACACGCCAACCGCCACGACGATCACGACCATGGCCGACGAGATCAGCAGGAACACCGCGGGCACGCCGTAGTGCTTGAGCAGCGCCGCCACCCAGAAGCCGACAAAGATCGAACTCACCCGGCTGCGCTCGATCTCGTCGACGATCTGGCGCGCCTCGCTCACACGCCCCTTGCTCTCTAGCCAGCGCGGCGATTCCGGCAAGCCGTGGCGAATGAACCAGATGAACACCGCGCCGGCCGCGCCGATGATCATCACCCAGCGCCAGCCTTCCATGCCGAGGAACGTGCGCGGCACTAGCGCATAGGAGATAACCGCGACCACGGGCACCGAAGTGAGAATGACGAAGATGCTGAACGCCGTGTAGCGCCCGCGCGCATCGCGCGGCGTGAGCTCGGAGATATAAGTGTCGACAGTGATGAGTTGCATGCCGATGCCCACGCCCGCCACGAAGCGCCAGGCGTGCATGCCCAGCGGCGAATGCTGGAAGGCGGCGATGAAGCTCGCCACGGAGTACGTCAGCATGGCGAACGTGAACACGATGCGCCGCCCGAAGCGGTCGGTGACGCCGCCCAGCGCCACCGTGCCGACGAACATGCCCGCGAAGAACGAGCCGAGAAAGCTGGCGAAGCCGTTCACATCGAAGAGGCCAGCGGTGGTGGCGCGGTACAGCCCGCTGTGGATGAGGCCCAGCGAAATATAGGCCGCCATGAACATTTCGTAGAACTCGAACCATCCGCCCACCGCGATGCGCGCGACGAGCCCGCGGAAGTACCGCGTGGGCGGCAGCCGGTCGAGCCGCGCCGAGACGCTCGCCTCGACGTGCGTTGAGCCGGCAATCTCAGTTCCCATGTAAATGGCGTCTCCTTGCCTGACGGGTAGCCGATTGAATTATCTTTTAGTGTCGACAGTTAGATTCACTATATGGCGATTCTTCGCTTCGAACGGTGATATTCTCGCCTTAGTGTATACACTTGAATAGCTGGCGTGCGACTTCGAAGGCGAAGCTGGTACTGGATTTGTTACAATCTGCGGCGCTGCGCCCGGTCGCGGCGCCTCAGGGGAATGCGCATGGATGAAGATGTCGGCGCAATGGCCGCCCCGGAAACGGGCGAGCAGTCGAGCGTGGCCGAGATCGTCGACTGGGTGGCGCGCGGCATCATCGAAGGCCGGCTGCGTCCCGGCGACGACCTGAATTCGGTCGATCTCGCCAAACGCTTCGGCGTAAGCCGCACGCCCGTGCGCGAGGCGCTTTTCGCGCTCACGCGCGAAGGACTCGTCGACTGGTCGCCGCGCCGCCGCCCGCGCGTGGCCGCCATGCAGTTAAAGGAAGTGCGCGAGATCTACGGGCTGCGCACCCTGCTCTACGGTCAGGTGTCGCTCGCGATCGTCGAGCATGCGACGGACGAGGACATCGCCGCGCTGTGGCGCGCGCATGGCAAGCTGGCCGAAGTCGCGGCCAAAGGTGACGTGGACGGCTACTTCTGGGCCAACGTCGCGTTTCGCGACGAGGAACTGCGCGTGAGCCGCAACGGCATCTTCAAGGAGGTGCTGGACTCCATGCGCATGCGCACGAACCGCCTGCGCCACCTGAGCACCTCGCTGCCGGGCCGCTTGCAGCGTTCCTGCACCGACCACCAGCGGCTGTGCGAGGCCTACGCCGAACGCGACGGGGTGCTGGCCGCGGCGCTGAACCGTTCGATCGTGATGGGCGCCCTGCATGCGATCGAAGCGGCCTGGGACAGCCTGCGCTGAGCGCGGGCCCTCGCTTGGCCCCCTTTTATTAGCGCGGGTGCCGCGTCGAACGGGGCCTGTGGCCCTCCCCGCCAGGCTTGCCTCCCCGCCAGGCTTGCCGAAAGGCCGGGGATACAACATACTTGACGATTCGACCGAATTCCTTCCGCATTCTCGTTCTACCGGGTTCTTTCTCATCATGAGCACAATTCTTGAAAGCCTTCCGACCGGCCAAAAGGTCGGTATCGCCTTCTCCGGCGGCCTCGACACCAGCGCCGCGCTGCACTGGATGAAGCTCAAGGGCGCCGTGCCTTACGCCTATACGGCGAACCTGGGCCAGCCCGACGAAGACGACTACGATTCGATCCCGCGCCGCGCGACCGAATACGGCGCCGCCGGTGCACGCCTGATCGACTGCCGCGCGCAGCTCGTGGCGGAAGGCATCGCCGCCCTCCAGTGCGGCGCGTTCCACATCTCGACGGCCGGCGTGACGTACTTCAATACGACCCCGATTGGCCGCGCTGTGACGGGCACGATGCTCGTGGCGGCGATGAAGGAAGACGGCGTCAACATCTGGGGCGACGGTTCGACCTACAAGGGCAACGACATCGAGCGCTTCTACCGCTATGGCCTGCTCGTCAATCCGGACCTGAAGATCTACAAGCCGTGGCTCGACCAGCAGTTCATCGACGAACTGGGCGGCCGCTCGGAAATGTCGGAGTTCATGCGCCAGTCGGGCTTCGAATACAAGATGTCGGCTGAGAAGGCCTATTCGACCGACTCGAATCTGCTCGGCGCAACCCACGAAGCGAAGGACCTCGAAAGCCTGGAAAGCGGCATCAAGATCGTGAACCCGATCATGGGCGTGGCGTTCTGGCGCGACGACGTCAAGATCGACCGCGAAGAAGTGACGATCCGCTTCGAGGAAGGCCAGCCGGTCGCGCTGAACGGCCAGACTTTCCCGAACGCCGTGGAACTGCTGCTCGAAGCAAACCGGATCGGCGGCCGTCACGGTCTGGGCATGAGCGACCAGATCGAAAACCGCATCATCGAGGCGAAGAGCCGCGGCATCTACGAAGCCCCGGGTCTGGCGCTGCTCCACATCGCCTATGAGCGCCTTGTGACGGGCATCCACAACGAAGACACCATCGAGCAGTATCGCGAGAACGGCCGCCGTCTGGGCCGCCTGCTGTACCAGGGCCGCTGGTTCGACCCGCAAGCCATCATGCTGCGTGAAACGGCCCAGCACTGGGTGGCGCGCGCCATCACCGGCGAAGTGAAGATCGAACTGCGCCGCGGCAACGACTACTCGATCCTCAGCACGAAGTCGGACAACCTCACGTATCAGCCGGAGCGTCTGTCGATGGAGAAGGTCGCCTCGACATTCTCGCCGCGCGACCGTATCGGCCAGCTGACGATGCGCAACCTCGACATCACCGACACGCGCGAGAAGCTGCGTGTGTACTCGAAGGTCGGCCTGCTCGCGCCGGGCGCCGCTTATACGCTGCCGCAGCTGAACGACGAGAAGAAGTAAGGCGTCGTCGCTTCGTGAAGAAAGGGAAGGCACTGCGCCTTCCCTTTTTTATGTCTGCGCGGGTTTGCGGCTGGCGTTCGAGTTACCCAGAGATTTTGTTGGCAAGGCTGGCGACAACTCCCGTCCAACCGCACCAACCCCCTGTCGCATAAGGGTTTTCGGGCGACGCGTGGGGGAAAGGTGACATCGGGCAGCTCCCGCGTCCATCGTCACGCGCCCGGTGGTCGCCACCAGCAACAGACCGCGATGGCCGTTGTCAGTACGCACGGCGCGGTACAGGCCGTCTTCGGAAAAGGTCTGCCCTGGCTTGACCGGTTGCCAGGACATCTCTGCCTTGTGCATCGCTTCCCACTGCTCGCGCTCCTGGGGTGTCGAGGGGTAGTCGCGGTCGAACGTGATGCGGGTGGGGTTCTTGTAGTCCGAATGGAAATCGACATAGAGCGGACTGGACCGGATTCCGATGGCTTCCATCCGCATGAATGCGCCCGCATATAAATCGTAGGTGCCGGCAGAGAATTTATCGACCTGGTTCGTCTTGACCTTCAAAACCACGACACTATGCGGAGCGAGATTGACGTCGCCATCGTGAAACAGTGCGGTGTCAACCAAAGTCTGCCCAGCTAGACCAAGGCCGAACTTTGCTGACATGCCGCTCTGAAAAAATCACAGGGGATGACTCACGAGATGCTTCGGCGCTCATGTGCTCGAGCGCCGAAGCGCCTTGGTTAGATCAATGAGCCACGGTGGCGAGAGTTACCCACAGATTTCGTTGACAAGCTTGTGGAGAACGCCAGGAACGAGTGCCCTAACCCATTGATCGACTGGATATTTTCTGCCGCGTAAGCGCGGGAGGCAGTGACGGGCTGCAGGGAGGGCCGCAATACGCCCACCAGCATATCAGCCGTCAAGCGTATTGAAGACACTCACTGCGCGGCAAGCTGCTTCATCTTCCCGTAGACGAATTGCCCGAAGTACCACGACAGATCGGAGTGGTTGAGGATATTCATGTCGGAGAGCGCCCCCGCCTCGAGCTTCAGGCGGCGCAGCATGAGCTTGCCGGCCTGCGAGGCGATGTAGAGCCGCACCAGCTCCTTGCGGGTCTTCTCGTCGGCCGATTCGAAGTGCTCGCGGCCTTGCTTGACCTCCTCGTTGCGCTGCGAGCGCGCCTCTTCGTCGCGCGCCGCGATGCTCTGCTTCACCGCCGTGGTCGCCACCGTCCTGGCGGTCTCCTGAGCGGTCGCGGCCACGGCCAGCTCGCTCTGGATCGCCACCATCTTGCGCTCGGCCTCCGAGACCTGCCAGTCGTGGCTCAGCGCCTTCATCAGATAGCCCGCAGGGCTCTTGGTCACCTTGCCCTGGTTGAGCCGGAAACGCGTGTATTCGATGGCCTGCTGGATGCGCTCGTCGGTCCAGCTCATGCGATGCTCGGCGATCACGTCGAACTGCTTGTTGCTCAGGCCGAACTCATCCTTGAGCGTGAGCAGCAGGTCATGCGCGTCCGGCTGCCGGGAGAGCAGCGCGGCGACCGTGTCCTTGCGCTTCATCCGGAAACGGATCTTGTTGATTTTGCGCGAGGTTTCCGAGTCGGCCCGGGTTTCGTAGCTGAGGTCGATGTCCGATAGCTCGTTGATCTGGCGCACTGCCGGATCGAGATACTTGGGCCGGAAATGCTTGAACTCCGACGCGCTCGTACCGAGTTTGCCAGGCCAGCGCCGCATGACGTCGAGCTCGATCCAGTCGGTCAAACCGGCCGCCACGAAGGGCAACACGTAGTCGTAGATCGCGCGCGCGTAGGTTTGCGAGAACGACGCCGTGATGCACAGGTTCAGCCAGTGATGCTTGTCGGGCCCGGTGATGTGGCGCAGCATGAGCGGCGGGATGCGGAACTGGATGCGCCCCTTGCCGATCTTGACGCTGCCCATCAGCTGCTCGGAAATCCACTGGTCGTCTTCGCTCGGCGCGCGGTCGGGCGGCGTGTCGGTCACCTCGATCAGCACGCGCTGCGCTTCCTTGATGACGCTCTGCAAATGGCGCACGTTGCGGCTCTCATAGCGCATGAGCCACTTGAAGTAGTTCAGGTCGACGTCGTAGATGTCGCGCGGCGCGGGTTCCTGGGCGGCAATGAAATAGGCGGCGTCGATGAAACGGCGCGAAGACAGCCCAAGCCCATTGATGGCGACGAACACGTTGTTGCGCTGAAAACCGATCTCCCGCGTGCTCTCATTGATCGGCTGGCCGGACATCTCCTCAAAGAGACCCAGCGACATCTGCAGTGTTGTAGTCCTTCGCCCGCTCTCCTCCGACATACGCCCGCTCTCCCCGTCGACATTGGCGGGCACTCTATCACTCCGCAAACACAAGTCAACACAATAAACGTTACCTCAAACAGCCATGGAATTCGGCTCGCGCACAAAAAACGTACCTGATCGCACAAATATCTCTACAACAACGGCACATAAAACGGCACCTGGGTGCACATAAACTGGTGCAGTGCGCACATAGAACGGTGCTTTCGCAGAGCAAGTGTTTGAAATGAAAGAAAATGCATGCGTACGTTAGTTGGTTGGTGAGTTTTTATCTTTAAGTAAACAAACAAACCGCTCGCAAAAAAGATGCTCAACGCGAAATTTGACGTGTTGCGTCTCGCGATGCAGTCAGGGAATTCAAGGTGGATTAGCTTCGAAGCCCCGCGTGTAAAGGCTCCCAGCATTGGGACGCCTGAGCTCAATCTGGCCTTCGCCCGCCGAAACCCGCGGAAAGGTAACGATTTCTGTGCAGTTCCGGGGGTCTATGGAAGTGGTTTCTGTGCAGAACGTCGATTGACGATCCAGGATTGAACCGAATGCGATGACGGAGATCGGTGGGGCGCTACTCAGGGGTGGACTTTCCGGCGCGAGGAACGCAAGGCAACGGATTTTGTGCACGGGCGAGCGACGCCGTGATAGCAACGTTTTTTGTGCACATCCTGGAAGCCGACGCTGGAGGTAACGATTATTGTGCGGTCGCGGTGCGATAGCCTGGTTGTTTGCCGTCTGCGTGAGGTAACGAAATTTGTGCAACTTTGGCGTGGGGAGGCACGTCCCGGTCGAATAGGACCGCCTGGAGATAGTGAAATGGCGGCTGTACTGGGGCGCGCTAAGGAAATCGGGTAACGGTTTTTGTGCAATCCGGTGGCAGGGCGCGCGCCGCAAGCCTTTCTCAGCGAGCACGGTAACGGTTTTTGTGCAATTGTGGCCGGCCAGGCTGGGTAGCAGAAATCTGGAAGCACAAAAATCGTTACCCGGCCGCCAGATTCGAGCGTGCTGGGAGATCAGCCGCCCGAACTGCACAAAAACCGTGACTGCGCGAGGCGCATGCGAGCGATAAAGCCAGCACGGAAAGTTCCGCAGCCGGATTTGCACAAAAACCTCGACCGGCGTAGTGGCTGTGAAGTGCTCTGGCCCCGGCGATTTGCAAAAAAAACAGGCATGCCGGAGGGAAAGGGCCTACAGAGGCCTAGGTGACGTTGCCAGTTTCATTGGTACTTTGCCCTTGGGAATGTCCAACGAGGGCAACACAGGGCGTTTTGAAGGGTCATTTTTTTTTCATATCGCCCTCAATTAGTGTGTTTTCATACGCTTTTGCTGTATTCTACGCTTTATCCAAATTCTGATAAAAAGCGTATTAATGGCGAAAACTATCGAATTGCCGTCGATCGATCGACGTGTGGATCTTTCCGCGATCACTGAATTTGCAGAAGAGGCCGGTCGTCTATCTGAAGAGCTTCGGGAGATGATGCTGGCGCCGCGGCCGCGAAAGATGGCGCCCACATTCACGTCCGCTCAGGTCGCAGAGATGTGCGGCATTGATCGCATCAAACTGAACAACCTGCTTGCCACCCGCGAGGGCCTCCCGCAAGGCGTGGCACAGGGGTCCGGGCGCAGCCGGGTCTTCACCCTGCCCGAAGCGCGAACCTGGGTCCAGCAGGTTTCCGATATTTATCAGACACCGCTCCATACCGGCGTGCGCGATGCCGACGGCAAGGTGATTCTCGTTGCCAACTTCAAGGGCGGCTCGACGAAAACGACCACGACCATGTGTCTCGCCCAAGGCCTGACCTTGCGTGGCCGCAAGGTGCTGCTAATCGACCTGGATCCGCAAGCGTCGCTGACGGAACTCTGCGGTCTGTACGCCGAAAAGGAAGTGACTGAGGATAGCACGGTCCTGCCGTTCATCTACGACCCGCATATGGAAGGCGGTCTGCTGAATTTTGTGCAGGAAACTTACTGGGACGGGCTTGACGTCATTCCTGCGCACCCCACGCTGTTTTCCGCGGAGTTCCATATTCCCGGTACCGTGATCAAGAACCCGGGGTTCAAGTTCTGGGATCTGCTGCGCCAGGGGGTGGAGGTGCTGCGCAAGCAATACGACTACATCATTCTGGATACGGCGCCGTCGCTGTCCTATCTCACGATCAACGCG
Organism: Paraburkholderia sp. CNPSo 3281; assembly: GCF_024206515.1. Classification (NCBI taxonomy): domain Bacteria; kingdom Pseudomonadati; phylum Pseudomonadota; class Betaproteobacteria; order Burkholderiales; family Burkholderiaceae; genus Paraburkholderia; species Paraburkholderia sp. CNPSo 3281. The sequence continues at coordinate 136,448 of NZ_JAMBPS010000004.1, forward strand.
CTCATGGCCGCCGACGCCATGGTCATGCCGCTCGTGCCCGAAAGCCTGGACTTCATCAGCTCGGTCTCGTTCTGGAGCCTGTTTTCGGACCTCGCGCACACGATCATGGAACGCGGCGACGAGAAGACGTACGACTTCGTTTCCGTCCTGCTTTCCAAGGTCGACTACGGCAAGACGTCGTCGGCACCGGTCGTGCGCTCATGGGTGCAGCGGACTTACAAGGACTGGGTGAACGCGCTCGAGGTGCCGGCCAGCTCCGCGATGAGTAACGGCGCACTCGCCATGGCTACCGTGTTCGACATCAGCAAGGGAGACCTCGCTGACAAGACGGTGGCGCGCGTGCGTCAGCCGCTGACTGATTACGTACAGTGGATCGACGATCTCTACGTAGAACAATGGAGGGCCGGCAAGTGAGTTCATTCCGCGACAAGATGGCGGCGAAGACCCGTGAACTCGGTTCGTCGTCGGAGCGGCCAGCGGCCGAACGGCCCGCAGCCGTCGCTCCGGCCGAACCGCCGCGCCGCAGCAGCGCGTTCAAGACCGGGCCCGGCATGCTCGGCGCGTTGGCGGTGGCGCAGCAGCGCATCCAGGAACTGGAGAACACGAGTGACAAGCTCACGCTTCCGGTGAACGCGATTCAGCCGAACCCGTGGCAGCCGCGCAAGATTTTCAGCGACGAGGGCCTTGCCTCGTTAGCCGAATCGATCCGTGAAGTCGGGCTTATCGAGCCGATCGTCGTGCGCCGTGCGGAGAACGGCTATCAGCTGATCGCCGGCGAACGACGTCTTCGTGCGCACGCCCTGATTCAGGCGCAGGACATTCGTGCCTCCGTGATCGAGTGCTCCGATCAGGACATGGCAGTGCTCGCGCTCGTGGAAAACGTTGGCCGCGAAGACCTCACCGATTACGAGATTGGGCAATCGCTGCGTCGCGCCGAACGGGAGTTTCCGACGCGCAAGCGCATGGCCGAGGCGTTGGGAATGTCGCGCAAAGGCCTGTACCGGTTCTTGGCCTTTGAAAATCTGCCGGATTTCATCCGACGCGATCTTGATTTGAATCCGCGTCTGCTCGGCGGGTCGGCCGCTGACGAGGTTGTTTCGGCAATCAAGAAGTTCGGCTCAGCGGGTCATTCGGCAGCGCGCGAGTTGTGGCCGGCCGTGGTCGGCCGGACGTTGGATCAAGGCAAGCTGGCCGCAGCGATCGGAGCGCAAGCCAGTCGGGGGGAGTCGACCGAAAGCGTATCCGAGCGCAGCATCGAGAAGATTTTTTCGGGCAAGAGCCACGCCGGCAGCATTACCAAAGACACCAACAGCTTTACGGTGAAGCTCAAGACGGGCGTGTTGTCGGATGCCCAGGAAACGCAAATCCGGGAGCTGATTAGTCAGCTGTTCAATGTGAAACCCGGCTGATTCTTGAGGTTGTTGATGGAGATGGGAGCCCGCTTCGGCGGGCTTTTTCTTTTTGCGGGTTAGATTGTGTGTCGAGTTGACACACAGCCGCTCGGCGGACGAGAGGGGCGTGCGGGGGATGAGCGTGTGTCGAGTCGACACATGGGCAAGGTGAGTCGTGGCGGGAAGGTGTGGGCTATGAGAATGCTGTGCGTGGCGCGCGGATTCCAGTTCTGGCCAGGGCGTCGAGGGTTGGTTGTAGGGACCGGCGTATCAAGGCGTTGTGCTCGTCGACGTGGCTCGTGTGTCGAGTCGACACACGCGGACCGTGGCTGCAAACCGCGAGAGCCATGGGACGCACGATAGTGCGCATGGGGTGAGGTCATCTCCCCAGCGCGTTCATCGTGCTGTGTGTAAGAGCGAGAGGGCGATCCATCGCCTGTTCGGTCTCCAGCTGACTTGCCGCCCGGATCAGTGTGTCGAGTCGACACACTGTCGCTGCTTCCTCGCCGTCGTCGCCTGAGGGGATCGCGATCCAAGACTCGCCTCATCGGCGGCAGAACGAAAACAAGGCATAAGCTCATCTCCCCGGCTGCACACATCGTGCGGTGCGCGGGACCATGATCCATCGCGCCGGTGCTGATTAGCTGGCAGAGGCGGTGTGTCGAATCGACACACGGTCGTTGGCTCCCCGCAGCAGTGGCCTCAGGCGACTGTGATCTGGGACATGCCAGATCGGTGGCGTGCGCGGTTCGTGAGGAAGCGAATACGTCCAAAGCGCTTGCCCCCCCACGTGTGAAAAAGCGATCCGCTCGCGCAGACGTCTCCAGCGCCGGCCGCCTCGGTTGCAATCAGCGTAGACAGCGCGTGCCTCGTATCGAGCGCGCCCGTGTGCCGCTCGACACACCGCCGGCCGAGATCAAGCCGCTTTGAAGAATTGGAGAGGCGCCATATTCGGCATCGCCTCCTAAAGAACAAGTGCTGCTGGCAATAGGCGGGGGCCTGGCCATTGCATGGTCCAGTGGGCTACATCGAACGATGTACCGGCCACACCCATAACTTGCAGTTGCTGAGTGCCGCATGCACCAACCGCCACGATGTGCCAACTCCTGGTTTGCCCCGCGAATCGCCAGGACGGAGACCCATCCACGTGGCCTGGAGGCATGGCTTTCGAACAACGCCGATCTTGATTCGCCCTGACACCTTCTCGGCAATGAGCGCCCGCCCCACGCGCCACAACGAATTTCACGCTTTGCGTTGATGCCGAATCGGTGTGCGGGCGCAGTCCGCCCGTTTAGCCGACGTCTTGACGGCGACGGGCCGCACCATGTCCTCGCATCCGTCGCTTGCGCTTTGCATTGAGATTCCAACCCGATTGCCTCCGGCATAGCCGAAGCAGCGCCGCCCAGTCATTCTCATGCGACGCTTCTTTTCGGGAGGACCGGCAGGCAAGCGGGTGACAGGATGGATAGCCTGCAGGTCAAAGGCGAGCCCGTTGTGTTCGGCGTGGGAGCGGGGTAGTACCGCTCGTCACGGTGACGTACCACGGCGCTTGATCTCCGCGCTCCTGTGCTGAGCTCGTGCGGTTACTCGTTCCTCAGCCGGCAAGCGACAGTGGAGCACGACTGCTCGTCACTGTATAAATCCCCTTCATCCGTTCAACAGCCGGGTATCGCAAATGCAACTAACCGACAAATCCGTTCAGTGCCACCGAGGACGAGGCGAGCAACGTAGGACGCGCGCCCAGTGCTCCGGCCACCTAAAACGAGAAAGCAAAGTAGCGATCGGCGCGCCAACATCGAGGATATACAGCAGAGGAGCCGAGCACCTCAGATAGGCGAGCCAACCGCACATCGACCTAAACGAGGAGAACAACAGCACCATCGCAGAAAGCTAAACGGCGCGTCGCGCCGATCCTGCCTCAGAAAGCCATCAACTGGCGTGAAACAATTCTCTCTAAACTGAAAAATCGGCGAAACTCTTATCCCACGGGCGTTTTATGCCTGAAACAATCCAAATTCTAGTACTTGTTTCACGCGTATAACGGCTCTCCGACCCCGAAACACGATCAGAAGGGTGGCCAACGAGCTAAAGCCCACCTCATCGGCACTAATCGTATATTTCACTACGTATTTTGTAGTTTTCGAACTTAGGGCGATGCGATGTGCGAAGCAGCGCTTCACCCTCGACGCACGACATTACCCGAATCCGACCCATCCGCGTCGATTAAAATTGGGCCCCATTGCCGAGCCCCACTCCAGGGCTTCGCGATCCGGGCTCACAGTCATGCCCAAATCGCCAGCGCGCGTCACTTGCCGTTCGCGCGATCAAACAGCAATCGCCCTTTCTCCATCCGGCGCCCGCAAACACAATAGAGGACACGTCGTGAAGTTCATCCACGCGGCAGACCTACACCTCGACAGCCCGCTACATGGCCTGAGCGCCTATCCCGATGCGCCGGTCGCCCAATTGCGCAATGCCACGCGGGAGGCGTTGCGCCTGCTCGTCGATCGGGCCATCGAAGAAGAGGTCGCGTTCGTCGTCATCGCCGGCGATCTCTACGACGGCGACTGGAAGGACCACAACACCGGCATCTTCTTCGGCCAGCAGATGGGACGTCTGCGCAAGGCCGGCATTCGCGTCTTCGCGTTGTGGGGCAACCACGACGCGGAAAGCGAAATGACCAGGAAGCTCACATTGCCGGACAACGTGGTGGTGTTCAATCATCGCAAGCCTGAAACCCACGCGCTGGACGACATCAAGGTGGCGCTGCATGGACAGAGCTTCAAGGACAAGGTCGTGGTGGAGAATCTCGCCGTGGGCTACCCATCGCCGGTTTCCGGTTACTACAACATCGGTGTGCTCCATTCCGCGCTCGAAGGCTATGCCGCGCACGCGACCTACGCGCCATGCACGCGTTCCGAATTGCACGCGAAGGGCTACGACTACTGGGCGCTCGGCCACGTCCACGAATTTCAGCAGTGGGCGGAAGAGTCGACCATCGTATTCCCCGGCAATCTGCAGGGCCGGCACATCCGCGAAACGGGACGCCGGGGCGCCGTACTCGTGAACGTCGAGGGCGGCCGCACGGAGGTCGAGCGTCTCTATCTCGACGTGCTGCGCTGGGAGTCGGTGCGTGTCGATGCGAGCGACTGCGAAAGCGTCGCGGATCTGTCGCGCAAGATCGGCGCTGCGCTCGAAATGCTGCTGTCCGTAGACGCGCACGTGCCGCGCGCGGTGCGCGTGACGGTGACGGGCAAGTCGCCGGCACATGGACTCTTTTTCGGGCGCGCTACGCAACTGCGCGCGGAAGTGCTCAACCAGATCGGCATTATCGGCAATGACAAGCTGTGGCTGGAAAAGGTCAGGCTCGAAACGAGCGCGGCCGATACGGCTGCTGCACAGAACGAGCAGATCGAAGCGCTCGCCGATCTCAAACTGCTACTCGAAGCCGCCACGCAAGACGCCGAATTTCTCGCGCTGCTCGAACGCGATTTGCGCGCCTTCGTCGGCAAGGTGCGCAGCGAAGTGAAAGAAGACGCGCCACTGCTCGAACTCGCCCGCGAGAGCAAACTCGCCGCGCTGGTGGAGCAGGTCGGCCCCGCGCTGCTTGCGCGTCTTTCCACGGGAGAATGACCAGTGCGTCTCAAGCAACTCGATTTAATCAAATACGGCAAGTTCACCGATACGACCCTGCCGTTTCCCCACGCGGCGCACGATTTCCACGTCATCGTGGGGCCGAACGAAGCGGGCAAGTCCACAGTGCGGACCGCTGTTTCGGAGTTGTTGTTCGGCATGCGCCTGCAAACGCCGCTCGATTTTCTCCATAACACGCCGGAACTGCGCATTGGCGGCGTGCTGGAAAACGGCGCGGCCGAGCAACGATTTCATCGCGCGCGCGGCCGCAACTCGCTGCGCTCCCCGCAAGACGACAAACTGCCCGACGACTTTCTCGCCGCATTTCTCGATGGCACGAGCAAGGAGTTCTTCGAGCAGATGTTTGGCCTCGATCATGCGCGGCTCGTTGAAGGCGGGCGCAGCATTCTCGACGCATCGGACAAGCTCGGCCAGGTGTTGTTCGAATCGGCGGCGGGTGTGGGGAGCCTCGGGCCCGTGCGCGAGGAGCTCGAGAATCGCGCGGCCGAACTTTGGGCTCCACGACGCAGCGGCAGTGCGTACGCACAAGCGGAAACGTCGTTCGCCGAGGCAACGAGCGAACTGAAGGCCGCGCAGGTGCGCACGCGCGATTGGGTCGAGAAGAAAGACGCGCTCGAAACGGTCGAACAGGCTATCGAGCATTTGCGCGCCGAGCAGCGCAGCCTCGAGTCGCAGCGCTCGAAGCTCGAACGCGTGCGCCGCCTCGCTCCCTATATAGAAGAGCTTTCGCTCAAGCAGAACGAGTTGGCCGCATTGGGCGAGGTCGTCGATTTACCGCCCACCGCGCATGCCGATCTGTTAAAGGCGCAAGCCGACATTGCCGCCGAGCGCAAAGTGCAGGAAGCGCGCCAGGCCGATCTAGCCGGCAAAGAAGCGTCACGTGATGCGATCGAGCCCGATCGTGCGGCACTTGCGCTCGCCGCTGAAATCGACGCGCTCGACGCGCTGCGCGGCGAATGCGTCAATCATCCGCGCGAATTGCTGGTGCGTGAAACCGAGATCCGCAACCATCTCGACGCCGCGTTCGCGGCTGCGGCACAGCTTGGCTGGCCGGATGACGAAGCCGCATTGCGCGCGGCGTTGCCGGGCGCGCTCGCGCTGAAGACGGTGACGAACCTGCTGCGCGATCACGGTCTTCGCGAGCAGGCGCTCACGACGGCGCGCGAGGCACATGACGAACAGACGCGCAAGCTCGCACAACTGCAGGAGCAGCTTGTGCGCCTGCCCGGCATCGACGTGCCGCATGCGTTGCACGCCGCGCTCGACGATGCACGCGAATTCCGCAACAGCGTGACGAAGGAAAGCGCGCTCGAGCGCGAACTGGCGGATGCGCAGCGCACGGTTGAAGAGAAATGCCAACTACTGGGCCAGTGGAGCAAGCCGGTGGCAGCGCTGCGCGCGCTCGACCTGCCATCGGCCACGCGCCTGGCCGCCCTGCAAAAGGAAGAAAGCGAGCGCATGAGCGCGGTGGCCGCAGCGCGAGAAGCGGCCGCGGCCGCGCAAGAAGATGTCGAGCGTTTCGAACTGCAGGAGACGCATTTCACGCAGGGCAACAAGGTTGTCACGACCACGCAAGTCCAGGCGGCGCGTACGCGCCGCGATAGTGCGTGGGACGAAGTCAAGGCGGCGCGCGTCAGTCTCGCGGATGGTGCGCCTGCCGTGGACGACGCGATGCGCCTCGCCGACGAACTCGTCGACGCGCAACTCGGCACTTCGCAGGCGGCGGCCACATTGCAGAATTTGCGTCAGCAAGTCGAAATAGCGCGCGCGAATGCGCAGCGCAAGCTGGCAGCATTACGCGAACGCGAGCGCGAACTCGAAGCCTTTCGCAACACCTGGACGCAAATTGCCATTGACGCGCAACTGCCTGGCATGCCGCTTGCGGATATGGGCGCGTGGCTCGCGAATCGCGAAGCGGCACTCAATGCACAGAGTGAAAGCGATCGCCGCGCGAGCGAGCTTGAAGCGCGTCGAGCGGCGCGCATCGCCGCGCATGCGGCGCTACTCGAAACCTTGCGCCCCGTGGCGCAGGCGAATGAAGACGATGCGCTGACGACATTGATCGGCATGGCGGACACCGTCGTGCAATCGGCTCAAAAGAGCGCCGTGCAGCGCGAAGGTCTCGAAGCGCACATTCGCGACGCCGAACGCGCGAGCGAAGCTGCGCAATCCCGTTTGACGATTGAACAGGATGCCTATGCAAAGTGGCAGACGCAATGGCGCGAGGCGCTCGCCCAAGCGAATCTCGGCGCGCGCGCGGCAACGCTCGCGGCGGCGGAAGGCGCCGTTGAACTCGCCAATGCCATTGCAGCCGCTTTTTCGGACGCCGAAGCACCCCGCAACCGCATTCGTGCGATCCGCACACAATTAGCGATGCTGGAAACCGACGCGCGACGCCTCGCCGAGGTGCTCGCGCCCGATTGGCCCGCGTCGAGCGATGGCATTGACGTGACGCGTCAGCTTGCAGCGCGACTCGCTACCGCGCGCGAAACGGCGAAAACCCTCGCCCAGGCCGATGCCGACGTGCAGGTTGCCCGCACGCGCGTAGCCGATGCCGCCGCGGCGGTGGCGGGCGCACAGGCGCGCATCGAACCCATTCTGAGGCTCGCGGGCGCAAACGAAATCGACGCGGCATTGCCGCTCGCCGAGCGTTCTGACGCGCGCCGCGCGCTGTCGAAAGCGATCTCGGCGGCGCGGGACACGCTCGTGCGCGAAGGCGACGGCCTTGCGCAGGAGGCCATCGCAGCGGAGATCGCGGAGCAACCCATCACCGAGGTGCCCGCGCTGCTCGCAACCGTGAACCAGAAACGCGAAACCGGCGAGCGCGCGTTGAGCGAGTGCCTGCAGCAACAGGTGAGCGCGAGGCAGGCGTTCGACGCGATCAACGGCCAGGCCAATGCCGCGCTCGCCGAAGCAAAGCGCCAGGAAGCCCTGAGCGCAATGGGCGAAGCCGCGGAGCAATATCTCGAAGCCGCGACTGCGAGCCGCCTGCTCAAATGGGCAACGGATCGCTATCGCGACCAGAAGCAGGGGCCGATGCTGCGTCGCGCGGGTGAAATATTCAGCGGACTCACGCTCGGTGATTTCGCGAGGCTCGTAGTGGATAACGAACGCAATCCGCCCGCATTGCATGCGCGCCGCAGCAATGGCAAAACCGTGGAAGTGAGTGGAATGAGTGAAGGCACGCGCGACCAGCTTTTTCTCGCGCTGCGCATCGCGGCCCTCGAATTGCAACTGGTGAACAAGGCGGCGCTGCCCTTCGTTGCCGACGACCTCTTCATCAATTTCGACGACGAGCGCGCAAAGGCCGGTTTCGCGGCATTACGGAATCTCTCCGCGAAAACCCAGGTGTTGTTTCTCACGCACCACGATCACCTTTTGCCCATGATTCGCGAGATATTTGGCGCGCAGGTCAATGTCGTCGAATTGCAGCGCGCGCCTGCCGTTGCGTAGCGGTGCGAATGTTGCTCAATGAAAATTCATGAGGACTTTGTTTGCAGAATGATCAATAGTCTGATCAGGAAACATGTTTTCCACTACAAAACATTCGTTTAAATTTGCCAGCATGCGTAATTTGACTTCATAATCACCTTGTCTTTCGCGACGCCCCGGCCAACAAGATCGCAATTCGATCGGCCAGTGACGGTTGAAGGGTGTCCGTAAAAACCGTGAATAAGGAGGTGTGAATGGTCACCCTGGATGCAATTCAATCGAAGATCGCAAAGCTGCAAAAGCAGGCTGAATCGATCGTGGAAAAACAAGCGTCGGTCGGTCTCACGAAAATTCGCGATCTGATGGCCAGACATGGCCTGAGCGTGGCCGACATCGACCGTTTTATCGGCAAGAAGCGCGGCCGCAAGCCTGGTAAAGGCGTCAAAGCCGCCGGTGCAAAGCGCACTGTTGCAGCCAAATACGCCGATCCGAAAACGGGCGCCACGTGGACGGGCCGCGGCCGTGCGCCGGCATGGATTCGCGACGTGAAAGACCGTTCGAAATTCCTGATCGACGGCAGCGCGGCAAAGGTCGCTACGAAGGCCGCTACCAAGGTCGCACGCAAACCGCGCGCCAATGCGGCGGCGGTGAAAAAGACCGCGGCGAAGCGCGCCAAGGCCGCGCCCGCGAAGAAAGCCGCACCCGCAAAACGGGCGGCGCGTAAAACGGCAGGCCGTAGAACTGCCGCAAAGCCGGCACAAGCCGCAGCGGCTGCTTAATAAAGCCGCTGAGAAAAGCGCATAAGCGATATTCGCTTGCGAACCGGTGGCCGCGCCCGCGTTTCGACGCCCGCGGCCACTTTCACATGAGCGGCGCGAAACGACGCACGCCTATTGCCCTGATTGTCACCGATGTCCGGCCTTTCATTATCCTCGGGCCTTCTCGCGCCCCATCTGCAGTCGCTCGACCTGCTTCAATTGCTCGGCATTGCGGTAGCGCTCTTGCTGGGCGGTATGGTGAAGGGCGTGACCGGCATTGGCGTGCCGCTCGTGGCCATGCCCATCGTCACGCATTTTTTGCCGGTCAAGGAAGCGGTGCTGCTGCTGTCCATGCCGATCATTCTCGGCAATATTCCGCAGGCGCTGGAGGGGGGCGAAATGCTGCCTACCGTGCGCAATATCGCGGCGCCATTGATTGGCACCGTAATCGGCAATGTGATTGGGGTGTCGGTGCTGATCGCGCTGGAGCCGCATCATGCCCAGGCGGCCTCGGGCGTGGCGTTGATCGTGGCGGCGTTGCTTTTGCTCGTCTCGCCGCGTTTCAAACTCGCGCCTGCGCTCGCAAAGCCTGTGGGTTTCGTGCTCGGCTTTGGGGCGGCGCTCATGGAGAGCATCGCCGCCGTGCCGGGGCCGTTGCTCGCCATGTATCTGATCGCCTCGGGCGCCACGGGCCGCGCCTTCACAAAACAGATTGCGATCATTCTCGTCGTTTCGGTCATCACGCTCATCACGGCGTTCAGCCACGGCGCGCAAGCCAATCTCGTCGATCTCGCGATTTCGGCGGCGGCCAGCGTGCCCGCCATCGCGGGCATGCTGCTGATTCGACCGTTGCGCGACAACCTGCATCCGCTCGCGTTTCGCGTGGTCGTGCTCGTGTGCGTGCTGGCCGCAGCCGTACAAATGATCGTCAAATCGCACGTCCTGTTTTGACGATCGCCTCACTCAATGGCTGATCGCTTCGAGCGAGAGCCCGCGCGTCACCGGCCCAAGCAGAATCATCACGATGCCCACGACCATCGAAGCGCCAATGAACACCGCTACGCCAGGCACACCGTAATGATGGAGCAGGATGCCGATGGCGAGCCCCGCGAACGCGGCGGCAATGCGGCTCCACGAATACACGAAGCCGACGGCGCGAGCGCGGATACGCGTAGGGTAAAGCTCGGCCTGATAACCGTGATAGGCGTAGGACATCACGTTCGAAGCGAGCGTGAACAGCACGCCCAGCACGATCAGCACCCACGGCTGCGTGGCTTGCGCGAATAGCGTAATCACGATCGCCATGATGAGGAGGCCGCCGACGATCTGCGTCTTGCGCTCCAGCTTGTCGGCGAACCACACGCCAATCAGCGGTCCGAACGGATTGGCGATGGCAATCACAAAGGCGTACGCAAGACTTTGCGTGATATGGACGCCTCGGGCGATCAGCAGCGTCGGCACCCATGCGGCGAAGCCGTAAAAGCCGATCACCTGCGCCATGTTGAAAATCGACAGAATCACCGTGCGCCGCAAATACGGCGCACGCAATATTTCGCCAAGCGAGCCGCGCCCGGCCTTTTCAAGTGAGATCGCCCCGAGCGGCGGCAAAGCCGTGCCCGTTTCGGCGGCAACGCGCCGCTCGATGTCGGCAACGATGCGTTCCGCTTCGTCCTCACGGCCATTGCGCGCGAGCCAGCGCGGGCTTTCGGGAATACTGCGGCGCAGGAACCACACCACCACCGCGCCCACCGAGCCGATCAGGATCACCACGCGCCAGTAGTCGAGGCCAATAGGATGCGAGTCCTTGAGGATATAGGCGAGAAACGCGACTACGGGCACCACGCTGAACGTGATGAACTGGTTGACCGCATAGGCGCGGCCGCGCTCCCCGCTCGGGATCAGCTCGGAAATGTACGTGTCGATGGTCACGAGCTCGATGCCAATGCCGATGCCGGCAATGAAGCGCCAGATATTGAGCGCCTGGCCGCTTGTCTGAAACGCCATGATCGCCGTGCAGACGATGTACCAGATCAGCGACCACGTGAAGATCATGCGCCGCCCGAACCGGTCAGCGACCTGGCCGAACGCGAGCGCGCCGACCCACAGCCCGGCGAAGGTCGAGAACACGAAAGTGCCGAAGCCGGCCACCTTGAGCGGCCCGAGTGCGGAAAAGAAGCCGAGCGATTCCGGTGTGAAAAGACCCGAATGCACCATGCCGGGCGCGACATAGCCCGTGAAGAAGAGGTCGTAAAACTCGAATACGCCGCCGAGCGACAGCAGGATCACCATCGACCAGACTGTGCGCGACGGCGGCAGCCGGTCGAAGCGGGCGGCAATTTCCGCCGATTTTTCAATGGACATCCCGATTCCTCATTACATTTTGAAAGCGTGTAGGGAGCAAAATGTGCCTGCGTCGATGTCTTTGCATGGGTTGCGCGCGACGTATGCAAATGCCGATACAGGCCATAGCACGCACTTTATTGATGCATTGACATGGAAGCACCTGGTTGAAACCCAAATGCGTTGCGCTTATGGCAATGCCGCGCTTCGCAATGCCGCTTATGCCAACGCAAGCGGCAACGAATCGGCACGCTTTACGCGATGCTCGCACCTGTGTGGCTCACGCGGTTGCGGCCGGCGTGTTTGGCCGCATACAGCGCGGCATCGGCGGCTTCGATCAGCGCATTGGGGGACGACGCAACGATCGCGTCGCGCGTGGCGCAGCCAGCGCTCACCGTGACGAGGCCGCCTGCGGCGGGAGAGGGAATGCCGAGCTGCTCGACGGCGGCGCGTGCGCGTTCGGCGAGCGCCGCGGCTTCGTCCGCTCCGGTATCGGGCAGGACGAGCGCGAATTCTTCGCCGCCATAGCGCGCGACGAAGCCGCCTGGCGCGTGCAGCGTGCTCGTAAGCGTGGCGGCGAGCGCGCCCGCTACGGCGCCGAGGCAGGCGTCGCCGTGCAGATGGCCGAAGGCGTCGTTGTAGTGCTTGAAGTGATCGACATCGAGCATCACGAGCGAGAGCGGTTGGCCGCTGCGCGCGGCGCGCTCGAAGGCTTGGCGAAACTGCTCGTCGAAATAGCTGCGGTTGTAGACCCGCGTGAGCGCATCGCGCGCGGAGGCGCGGATCAGCGTGGCGTGCTCTTCGGCGAGCTGGCGATAGAGCGCCGTCACTTCCCACACGAGCACGCACACGAGCACGCCAGGCGCGAACATGCTGAACACGCGCGCGACATACCAGCCCACCGTGAAGCGCTCGATGCTGAGCGTATTGAGCGCGGCGTCGACGAGCGAGGCGAGCAGCGCCACCACGATCCACAAATCGAGCACGAGGCGCAGCCGTCCCTTGAGCAGCACGAGTGCGATGGCGATCAGGTTGAGCGCGCAAATCACCAAGCCCGCGAGATTGTTCGCGATGGCCGACGTCGGCGAGGAAGCAGCGGCCGGCGCAGCGTTCGCAACGTCGCGAAACGGCGCGGCGAGATCGACGTGCGTGACGAGCACGCCGAGCAGGGCCGCGACTGCCGCCGGGCCTGCGATCAGCAGCCAGCCGCGTGCGTCGAGACGTTCGCGGGCGAACGGCGGGGCGGGCAGGCGCTTTCTCACCAGTTCGGCCACGATGACGAGCGCGGGAAAGCCCGCGTGCCAGAACACCCACATCCATGCCGCGCTATGCGGGAGCGCGCCGAGCAGCCCCGTGCGCGCGAACACGCCAGGAAACATCAATAGCTGCAGCGCAACGGTAATGGCCGTGAACGCGTAGGCGCCGCCCAGCGCGGCGAGCATGGCCACGCGCGTAGCCGCGAAACGCGCGCCCAGCAGGAATGCCGCGATGCTCGACGTGGTGAACACCGTGAGCGCGCACATCGGCATGAACGGGGCGATGCCGGGCAAAGTGTCGCGCGCATGCGGCGCCGCGAGCGCGAGCGTGAGGAGGATCGCAAACGCGCATACGCTGGCGAAGAGCGCCTGCCTGCGTGTTGCCGGTCCAATCAGCAAGCCGTCCATACGATGACTATTGGGTTGATGCGCAGCTCGAGAATGGTGATGGTGGCGTGACAGCGTGAGGGGCCGCTCGCGTCCGGAAAGCAGACTAAATTGACTGAGGGTATTGTGCTCCGAATCGGCTAAATAGTGGGGCACGGATGCACGAGCCCAGTTATATTGAGTTTCGGTTTTGAGCGCGCTACATTGGGCGCGCGAATTTCAGCATCGCGCGATCGCTGGTCGCCACGCGCGGGCCTGTTTCATGTAATTTGTATGTAAGGATTGCTGATGATGCATCGCGTATCGCGCGACCACCGCGAAGGCTATGGCTGGCTCGGTGGTCGTGCGGGCCAGACGAGGCTTGGCTGGTCCGCGTTGGGCCTGGCTTGCGTGTTCGGCGCGCTCGCCTTCGCTTCTGCTCTGCCATTCGATGCGCGCCTATGCGCCGTGATGTCGAGCGCGTGCCTCAATCTCTTCATCGTCGTCTTCGGCGCGCGGCTGTTGGCGGCGCGCGCGCCAGCCGGCGAACCGGTCTCGAAGACTTCGCTGCGCCTTTTGCGCCTCGCGTTCCAGCGCAATTCGGAGGCCGCCGACATACGCGGCCTGCTGCGGTCGCTTCCGTGGCAAGGGTGGATCGCGCCGATCGCCGCACTCGTTTCGCTCGCGTTCGCCATCTCTGCGTGGACGTCTCCCGCCTTGGCGCCAACGGTTTCGCAACGTGCATCCGCGCCTTTTCTCGTCGCGGGAGCCGCTGCGCTCGTCATCGCGTTTGCCGCGCTCGTGGCCGAGCGCTTCCATGCGCAGCGCGCCGCGCAGTCGCGCGAATCCGCCGCGCTCGCGGGCCTGTTGCGCGTGGTGCTCGTCGCTGCGTTGAGTATGGCGGCATCGGTGGCGGCGCTGGCTTATGCGGGCGAGGCGCTCACGTGGCTCGTGCGTATCGTCGCCCTGCTTTCTGGCGCGATTGCCGTCGAACTCGGTCTGCGTGCGCTGCACGCCGCGTTGGCAATGCCCGACGAGGGCCGCTTCCTGCATAGCAGCATCGCGGGCGTGCTGAGCGTGCAGGCACGTCCGGTCGCCGCACTCAATGCCCAATTGCGTATGCGCTATGGCATCGATCTGCGGCAGAACTGGGCGCTCCAGAGCTTCGTTCGCCTCCTGCCAGGCGCGCTGGTGGCCATGGTGGCGGCGGGCTGGCTACTCGGCGGCGTGACTATTCTCGGCCCCGATCAGCGCGCCGTGTACGAGCGCTTCGGCGCACCGGTCGCCGTGTGGCAGCCGGGCCTCCATGTGGGCCTGCCCTGGCCCTTCGGCCGCATGCGCGTGATCGACAACGGCGCGGTCCATCAACTGATCGTCTCGGGCAGCGCGAACGACAGCAGCCGCGCCGCGCCCGCCGTTGCCGCGGATGGCGACGCGCCCGCGCAATTGAATCGCCTCTGGGACGTGGCGCATCCCTGGGAGACAACTCAGGTGATCGCGGGCACGAGCGGCGCCCAGCAGGCGTTCCAGATCGTGAGCGCGGACGTGCGGCTCGATTATCGAGTCGGCCTTACGGACGCGGCGGCGCGCGCCTCGCTCTATCGAGCGGTCGACATGGCCGACACGGTGCGCTCGATCGCGAACCGCGAGGTCGTGCGTTACCTCGCGTCGCGTACGCTGCCGTCGCTGCTCGACACGCCGCAAACGGCCATGGCCGGTGCGTTGCGCGGCGCCGTGCAGCACGAGCTGGACCGGCTCGCGAGTGGCATCGAGGTCGTGGCCGTGGTGATCGAGAGTGTGCATCCGCCCGCGGGCGCGGCCGCCGCGTATCACGGGGTGCAGGCCGCGCAGATTCGCGCGCAGGCCAGTGTGGTGCAGGCGCACGGCTTTGCGGCGGCGGCGCTCGGGCAAGCGCAGCAGCAGGCGATCAAGACCGTCGCGCTGGGCAGCGCGAACGCGGCGGATACGCTTGCCGCCGCGCGCGCCCAGCAGATCGGCTTCGACGCCGATGTGATCGCGCAGCAGCTCGGCGGCCCGGCGTTCGGCTTCGAGTATTACCTGCATAGCCTGCAGAAAGGACTGAAAAACGCGAGTGTGACCGTGATCGACGACCGGCTCGCGAGTGGCAGCCGCGCGACGATCGACCTGCGCACGTTGAGCCCGGCCACGGCGGCAGGCATGAAGAAGGCGTGGTAACCCGTTACCCCATAGACAGAGCAAGGTGATTCGAACGTGAGCCTTTTGCATACGCACGGCGATGCGCATTCTCATCATCATCATGACCACGGCGCAGGCGGCTCCGGTGGCTCAGCTGGATTGGCGCCCGTGAATCCTCGGCGTTTTGCGTTGCGCGTGGCGTTCGCGCTGTTCTGCGTGATCGTCGCGCTCATCGTGGCGAGCGTCGTGCAGGTGCGCGAGGGCGAGGCCACCGTCGTCACGCGCTTTGGCGACCCCGTGCGCGTGCTGCTGCGGCCCGGTCTCGCGTGGCGCCTGCCCGCGCCCATCGAGGCCGCGGTGCCGGTGGACCTGCGCCTGCACACGACCTCGAGCGGCCTGCAGGACGTCGGCACGCGCGATGGTTTGCGCATCATCGTGCAGGCGTATGTGGCATGGCGCGTGCCCGCCAACGCGAATGACATTGGCCGCTTCGTGCGCGCGGTGCGCAACGAACCCGACGAAGCCGCGCGCCAGATTCGCTCACTGGTCGGCTCGGCCTTGCAGACCACGTCGGCCGGCTTCGATCTCGCGTCGCTCGTGAACACCGATCCGTCGCAGGTCCGCATCGGCGCATTCGAAGAGGCGCTGCGCCGCCAGGTCGATGCGCAGGTGTATGCGGCCTATGGCGTGCACGTCGTGCAGGTGGGTCTCGAGCGTCTCACGCTGCCCGCCGTGACGCTGGCCGCGACAGTCGATCGCATGCGCGCCGAGCGCGAGACCGTGGCCGCGCAGCGCACGGCCGAAGGCCTGCGCGAAGCGGCGCAGATCCGCTCGGATGCCGATCGCGACGCGCGCGTGCTGATCGCCGACGCCAACGTGAAAGCCGCCGATATCGAGGCGCAATCGCGCAAGGATGCAGCGGCGATCTACGGCAAGAGCTACGCCGCCGATCCGCAGCTCTACACGATGCTGCGCTCGCTCGACACGCTCGGGACGGTCGTCAACAGCAACACGAACCTGATCCTGCGCACCGACGCCGCCCCGTTCCGCGCGCTGGTGCAGGGACCGCCCGGGCTCGGTGCGGCCACGGCGCCGTCGGGTGCAGTCGTTGCGCCCGCAACCACTGCGCACGCACGCGGGCGCACGCCATGAGCGCGAGCGACAATTTTCCGGCGCTCGGACCCGCCGCACAGGCGGTGCGTCTGTCATTCTGGTTCGTGGCGGCGCTGGCGGTGCTGGCCGCGCTCGCGTGGGCCACGTCGAACGTGCGCCGCATTCCCGCCGACAGCAGCGCCGTCGTGATGCGCTTTGGCGCCTACGTGCGCAGCCAGGGCGCGGGGCTGCTCGTCGCGTTGCCGCGGCCGTTCGAAACGGTGCTGCTCGTGCCGGGCAGCGAGCGTGTGCTCGAGAGGCGCATCGTCGCGCTCACGCGCGATCCCGCGGCGCCCGCGCAATTGAGCGATGCCAGCGACGCGCTCGCGGGTTCCGGCTACGTGCTCACGGGCGACAACGGCGTCGTGCAGGTGAGCGCGACGCTGTTCTACCGCGTGAGCGACCCTTACGCGTATGCGTTGCAGCTCGAGCATCTCGACGCCGCGCTCGAGCGCATCGTTTCGGCCGCGGTCGCGCAAACCGCCGCGCAACGCGACCTCGATTCAATCCTCGTCGCGCGCCCGGAGATGGTGGCCGCCGATCAGCAGATGGCCGCGCGCCGCGAACAATTGCGTGGCGATCTCGCGCGCGCGGTCCAGCGTCAACTCGACGCGCTGACGGCCGCGCACGCGGGGCTCGGCATCGAGGTCTCGCGCATGGATCTGCAAGCGTCGTTTCCGGCCTCGGCTGTCGATGCGTTCAACGCGGTGCTGACTTCGCTGCAGAACGCCGAACGCGATGTCGCGCAGGCGCGCACGCTCGCCGAAAAGACGCGGCAGCACGCGCAGCAAAGCGCCGACCGCATCGTGCAGGACGCGCAAGCCAGCGCGGCGGAGCGCGTGGCGACGGCGCAGTCGGAAACCTCGACGATCGCACAGCTCGAAGCGGCGCTCGGCGCGAACCGCGATCCGGGGCTGCTCGCGCGCGCGTATCGCGACCGCGTGCAGGCGGTGCTCGCGCACGCCGCGCGCGTGACGACGCTCGATCCCAACGACGCATCGAGCCTCGTGCTACCGGGGCGCGCGCCATGACCACGCCATACGACACGCCGGCGAGTCATCGCGCACCCGGCGCCGCACAGGAAGCCAGATCGGCGCCCGCACCCGATCGTGCGCGCGAAGGTCACGGAGGTCACGACGGTCACGCAGCGCAATCCGTCGCCACGCTCGTCATGTCGGACGCCGAGCGCCGCGCCATCACGCGCCACACGTTGCTCGCGCTGTTCGCGGGCGCGATGCTGCTGCTCTCGCTCGCGTGGCCGCATCTGGCGAGCGGCGACGCCACGCTCGCGCAAGTGCTGGCGGCGGTCGCCTCGCTCGTGGTCGCGCCGCCCGTGTTCGCGGGCGCGTGGCGCAGCCTCAGAACACCGAGCCTGCACGGCGTGACCGACCGCCTCATCGCGCTCGCCATGCTGGGCGCGTGGGCCGTGGGCGACATGACGACGGCCGCGCTGTTGCCCATCGTGATGACGTTCGGCCACGCGCTCGAAGAGCGCAGCGTGCTCGGCTCGCAGGAGGCGATCCGGGCGCTAGGCCGCCTCACTGCCGGCGATGTGCGGCGCGTGAGCGCTGCGGGCGCGATCGAGACCGTGCCCTATGACGCGCTGCGTCCCGGCGACGTCGTCGATGTGCTGCCCGGCTCGCGCGTGCCCGCGGACGGCATCGTGCGGCACGGCCGCTCGGCCATCGACAACGGGCCGATCACGGGCGAATCGTTGCCGCAGGACGCGGGCGAGGGCGCGCGCGTCTTCGGCGGCGCGATGAATCTGGACGGCCCGCTGCGCGTGGAGATCACGCACGTCGGCAAGGCCTCGACGCTGGGCAAGGTTGTCGAGCTGATGCAGCGTGCGGAGGCTGCGAAGCCGCCCATCACGCAGGCGCTCGAACGCTATATGGACGCGTACCTCGCGCTCGTGCTGCTGATCGCGGCGATCGTGTGGTTCGTGAGCGCGAACGCTTCGGCCATGCTGGCGGTGATCGTCGCCGCCTGCCCATGCGCGCTCGTGCTGGCGGCGCCTTCCACCGCGATCGCCGGGATTGCGGCGGGCGCGCGGCGCGGGATCTTGTTCAGGAATGCGGCCTTTATCGACGCGCTGGCCGAAATCGATACGCTCGTGATCGACAAGACGGGCACGCTCACGCACGGCGAGTTGCGCGTGACGACGGTGGTGCTGCAGCCGGGCGCGGACGAAGCCGGCACGCTGGCGCTGGCCGTGCAGCTCGCCCAGGTCAGCGCGCATCCGGTGTGTCGCGCGCTGTTGCGCTACGGCGCGCCGGGAACGCCGTACGCCGCGCCGCCTCCGCACGCGCGCGAGATGCGCGGACTCGGCGTGCTCGCGACAGTGCCGGAAGGTGAAGCCGTGCTGGGCCGCCATGACCTGCTCGCACAATACGTGAGCGTGTTGCCGCCGATGCCTGCGGAGCTGGACGGCCCATGCGCAGGCATCGCGCTGAATGGCCGTCTGCTCGCATGGTTCGGTTTTGCCGACACGGTGCGCCCGGAAGCCCGCGACGCGTTGGACGGGCTGCGTGCGCTCGGCATCGAGCGTGCGACGCTGCTCACGGGCGACCGCGAGCGTGTGGCGCGCCGCGTGGCCGCCGAAGTGGGCATCGACACCGTAGTGGCGCATGCGCTGCCGCACGACAAGCTCGACTATGTGCTGGGCGAGATCAGTGCGGGGCGCCGCCCGATGGTGGTCGGCGACGGCCTGAACGACGTGCTCGCGATTAAGGCCGGCGCGACTAGCGTGGCGATGGGCGAGCGCGGCATCGATATCGCCGTGGCCGCCGCCGATATCGTGCTGCTCGCCGACGACCTGCGCCGCGTGCCGGACAGCGTGCGCCTCGGGCGGCGCTGCCGGCGCATCGCGACGGCGAATGCGGCGATCGGGCTCGCGTGGACGGTGGCCGTCATCACGCTGGCGGCGCTAGGCGTGCTGAGCGCCGTGGCGAGCGCGGTGCTGCACAACGTGGGCACGTTCGTGGTGATCGCGAACGCGGGGCGTCTCCTGCGCGAGGAGTGACGAACGACGAACTGGGTTAGTGCGGCACCGCCGTCAAGGTGCGCAGCTGCTCCAGCAGCTTCACCGCCGGGCTCGGCAGAATGCCGTGGCGCCGGCGAAACGCGGTGAGCATGCGCCGGCCCTCCACCCCCGGCATGTCCAGCGTATCGAACACGCCCGCCTTGCTTTCCGTGAGGTACATCGTCGATGCCATCCAGCTCAGGAACCCCGAGCGCGCCACGAGACTTTTGAGCGCCGTGATCGAGCGCGTTTGCACCACCACGTTCGGCAGGCCCAGCCCTTGCGCCGCGAAGACCTGCTCCATGTGCTCGAATGGCGCCGTGCCGCGCGGCGGAATCGCCCATTGTTCGTTCAGGGTGTCCGCGAGCGTGAGTTCGGGCTTCGCGCGCAAAGGATGATCGTGCGCCGCCACCACGTAGCTGGAATCCTCCCAGCGGCAATCGCTGATCGCTGCGATTTCGTCGGTGTCGGGCACGGCCATGCTGAGCGCGAGATCGATCTCGCGTTTGACGAGCGCATCCGCGAGCCGGTCCCACACGCCTTCGAGAATTTCGACGCGCAGCCCCGGCCAGCGCCGCAGCACGCCGCTCACGGCGAGCGGCAGCACGAGGCTCGCAATGCTGCCCACCGCGCCCACGCGGATCGTGCCGCGCGCGAGGCCGCGCATGGCGTCGATTTCCTCGCGCGCCTGCTCGGCTTCCCGCTGCAGCAGGATGGCGTGCGGCAGGAGCGCCTCGCCCACGGCGGTGAGGTGCATGCCGCGCGAATGCCGCTCGAATAGCGGCGCGCCCACCTGCTCCTCGAGCCGGCGGATCGCGCGCGAGAGCGCGGGCTGGGTTACGTGCAGCGTTTCCGCCGCGCGCCCGAGACTGCCCGCGGAGACGATGGTCGCGAACGCCTGCAGTTGCTGGAGGTTGTAAGTCATGCCCAAAGGTAATGCCTTTTGGCGAAATCCGCAATTTTCGGTTACCCGTAGCGTCGCGATAATGATCCTCCATTGAACGACGCGCTTTTTCGACAGGAGGCCTTGGATGACTGGCAGCGCGCCTCAGCAGAACCAGCAGAAGCAGGACCCCACGGCGACCCGCGGCGCCTTTACCGTGCGCGACGCGGTCATCGACTTCGCGCGCCGCGTGGGCATGACCTCGGTCTTCGCGAACCCCGGCTCGACCGAGCTGCCCATGTTCCGGGACTTTCCCGCCGACTTCCGCTACGTGCTCGGCCTCCAGGAAGCGGTCGTGGTCGGCATGGCCGACGGCTATGCGCAGGCCACCGGCAACGCGGCGCTCGTGAACCTGCACTCGGCGGCGGGCGTGGGCAACGCCATGGGCAACCTCTTCACGGCGTTTCGCAACCGCACGCCGCTCGTCGTCACGGCGGGCCAGCAGGCGCGCTCGATCTTGCCGTTCGACCCATTTCTCGCGGCCACCCAGGCCACTGAGCTGCCCAAGCCCTATGTGAAGTGGAGCATCGAGCCGGCGCGCGCGCAGGACGTGCCGCTCGCCATCGCGCGCGCTTATGCGATTGCCATGCAGGAGCCGCGCGGTCCGGTGTTCGTGTCGATTCCCGTGGACGACTGGGACCAGCCGGCCGAACGCGTGCCCGAGCGCTCGCTCGCGCATACCACGCGCCCCGAGCCCGCGATGCTGGCGAACATCGGCGCAGCGCTCGACGCGTGCGCGCGCCCGGCCTTCGTGGTGGGCGGCGCGGTGGATCGCGCGGGCGCGGCCGACGAAGTGGTGCGGCTCGCGGAGCGTCATCGTGCGCGCGTATTCGTCGCCCCCATGACGGGCCGTTGCAGCTTTCCGGAAAAGCATCCGCTGTTCGCGGGCTTTCTGCCGGCCATGCGCGAGCGCATCGTCGAGCTGCTCGGCGGGCACGATCTCGTGTTCGCGATCGGCGCGCCGGCTTTCACGTATCACGTGGAGGGCCACGGGCCGCACGTGCCGCCAGGCGCCGCGCTGTGCCAGTTGATCGACGATCCGAACACCGCCGCGTGGACTCCCGAGGGCATGGCCGCCGTGGGCAACGTGAGGCTGGGCGTGCTGGATCTGCTGGAGCGGCCCGCGCCGGCCGTCGAGCGCGCGATGCCCGCGCCGCGCGCCGTGCCGCCGCGCGCCATGCCGCCGACTGAGCCTGGCGAGCGCATGTCGGTCGCCTATGCGCTGCAAACGCTCGCCGAAGTGCGCGACGCGGGCACGACCGTCGTCGAGGAAGCGCCCAGCTCGCGCCCGGTGATGCAGACGTATCTGCCCTACGAGCGCCCCGGCACCTTCCTCACGATGGACAGCGGCGGCTTGGGCTACGGCATGCCCGCCGCCGTGGGCGTGGCGCTCGCCAAGCCCGGCGAGCGCGTGATCGCGCTGATCGGCGACGGCTCCAGCATGTACTCGATCCAGGCGATCTGGAGCGCGGTGCAGCTCGAGCTGCCGATTACCTTCGTCATCCTGAACAACACGCGCTACGCCGCGTTGCAGGACTTCGCGCCGGTGTTCGGTTTCGCGTCGACCGACCCCGTGCAGGGCACCGACCTGCCGGGGCTCGATTTCGTCACGCTAGCCGCGGGCATGGGTTGCCCCGGCGTGCGTGTGAGCGAGGCGGGGCCGTTGCGCGATACGCTTGGCCGCGCGCTGGCCGGGCAGGGCCCGAAGCTGGTCGAGATGCTCGTCGCCTGAACGGTGCGCGCGCAACCCATCGAATTCACGTAAAGCGAGGAAAAAGGACATGCAAACCGTAACGATGCTGATCGACGGCGAAGCGGTGCAGGCACGCAACGGGGCGACGTTCGAGCGCCGCAATCCGCTCGACGGCACGGTGGCGAGCCGCGCGCCCGCGGCTACGGTGGAAGATGCCGTGGCCGCCGTCGATGCCGCCGCCGCCGCATTTCCGGTGTGGTCAGCCATGGGCCCGAGCGAGCGGCGTGCGCTGCTGACCCGGGCCGCGCATGCGCTCGAAGCCAAAGCCGAAGCGTTCGCCGCTGCGATGGCCGCGGAAACCGGCGCGTCGGGCATCTGGGCGGGCTTCAACGTGCATCTCGCGGCGGCGGGCCTGATCGAGGCTGCCGCGCTCACCACGCAGATCGGCGGCGAGCTGATTCCCTCCGACGTGCCCGGCAGCCTCGCCATGGGCGTGCGCCAGCCGGCCGGCGTCGTGCTCGGCCTCGCGCCGTGGAATGCGTCGGTGATCCTCGCGGTGCGCGCCATCGCGCTGCCGCTCGCATGCGGCAATACCGTCGTGCTCAAGGGTTCGGAGATCTGCCCGGCCACGCACGGTCTCATCGTCGCGGCGATGCAGGAGGCGGGCCTGCCGCGCGGCACAGTCAACTTCGTGACGAACGCGCCCGCCGTGCGGCGCACGTGGTCGAAGCCATGATCGCGCACCCGAAGGTGCGCCGCGTGAACTTCACGGGCTCCACGCGCGTGGGCCGCATCATCGCCGAAACCTGTGCGCGCTATCTGAAGCCATCGGTGCTCGAACTGGGCGGCAAGGCGCCGCTCGTCGTGCTCGACGACGCCGATATCGAAGCGGCAGCGCACGCGGCCGCGTTCGGCGCGTTCGCCAATTCCGGGCAGATCTGCATGTCGACGGAGCGCATCATCGTCGACGAGAGCATTGCCGACGCCTTCGTCGCGCGTCTCGGCGAGCGCGCCCGCGCGCTGCCGCTCGGCGATCCGCGCAAGGGTCCGGTCGTGCTCGGCTCGGTGGTGGACATGAGCACCGTGGAGCGCTGCAACGCGCTGATCGACGACGCGCTCGCCAAAGGCGCGACGCTCGTATGCGGCGGCAAGGCCGACAGCACGCTCATGCCCGCCACGCTGCTCGACCACGTCACGCTCGAGATGCGCCTCTACCACGACGAATCGTTCGGCCCCGTGAAGGGCATCGTGCGTGTGCGCGGCGAGGACGCTGCGATTGCCTGCGCGAATGACAACGCGTACGGGCTTTCGTCGGCGGTGTTCAGCCGCGACACGGCGCGCGCGTGGCGCGTCGCGCAGCGCATCGAATCGGGCATCTGCCACATCAACGGGCCGACCGTGCACGATGAAGCGCAGATGCCGTTCGGCGGCGTGAAGGAGAGCGGCTTTGGGCGCTTCGGCGGCAAGGCGGGGATTGCCGAATTCACCGAACTGCGCTGGATCACGCTGCAGACGGCGCCGCGCCACTATCCGTTCTAAGAGCGCGCCATGCATATCGCCATACTCGGCGCGGGCGCGATGGGTTCGCTGTTTGGCGGCCTGCTCGATCTTGCGGGCCATCGCGTCACGCTGCTCGACGTCGATGAAGCTCACTTGAAGGCGATCAACGAAGCCGGTCTGCGGCTTACGACCGATGCGGGCGAGCGCGTCGTCACGAATCTCGAAGCGTTACGGCCGGAGGCGGCGACCACGCCAGTCGATCTGCTGATCGTTTTCACCAAGACGCTGCACACGCAGGCGGCGCTCGGCGCGGCGCACGCCGTGCTCGGGCCGCAAACCGCGTTGCTTTCGCTGCAGAACGGCCTCGGCAACGCCGAGCGTCTCGCGCGGTTCGCTGACCCGGCTCGCGTGATGATAGGCGTGACGACCTGGCCTGCCGACAAGAACGGGCCTGGCCGCGTGAGTTCGCACGGCCAGGGCGTGATTCGCCTGATGAGTGCGGACGGCGCGCATTCGCCGATGCTTGCCCGCGCGGTCCAGGCACTCAACGACGCCGGCCTCGCCTGCACCGTGGACGCCGATGTCTGGGCCGCGATCTGGGAGAAGGTCGCGTTCAACGCGGCGCTCAACAGCCTGTGCGCGGTGACGGGCTGCACCGTCGGCGAACTCACCAACGTGCCGGACGGCGAAGCGCTCGCGCTCAAGATCGTCGCGGAAGTCGCGGCGGTGGCGCACGCGCACGGCGTGGCCGTGAACGAAGCACATGTGGCCGACAACGTGCGGCACGCGCTCACGCATCACCGCGCGCATCGGCCTTCGATGCTTCAGGACGTGCTCGCTCGCCGCAAGACCGAGATCGAGGCCATCAACGGCGCGGTCGTCGAGGTCGCGCGCATGCGTGCTATCGCCGTGCCGAATACGGCGGCGCTGCTGCATCTCGTGCGCCTCGTCGATGCAAAGGAATCCGTATGAACTAGCCAATCAACGTCGCGACAGCATGACAAACGAATGACTGCGCGTTCACAGCGCAGCAAAGGAGACAATTCATGACTTATGCCACGCCCGCCCCCGCTTCGGGAGCGACGCCGCGCGAGAGCGCCGCCATTACCGGCGGTACGGTCGATATCGGCCGCACGCTCGACGAAGGCGCGTATTCCACGCTGCAGAAGATCGCCGTGGTGCTGGCGGCCCTGTCGATCATCGTTGATGGCTTCGACAGCCAGTTGATCGGCTTCGCGATTCCGGTGCTGATCAAGGAGTGGGGCATCACGCGCAATGCGTTCGCACCCGTCGTGGCGGCGGGGCTGGTCGGCATGGGCTTCGGCAGCGCATTCGCCGGCCTGTTCGCGGATCGCTTCGGACGCCGCTGGGCCGTGGTGGGCAGCGTGCTTGTGTTCGGCACCGCGACCTGCGCGATCGGCCTCGCGCCGAACGTGGCGGCCATCGCCGCGCTGCGCTTCATTGCCGGTTTTGGCATTGGCGGCGCGCTGCCGAGTTCGACGACGATGACAGCCGAATTCACGCCCGCGCGCCTTCGCACGTTTGCGGTGACGGCAACCATCGTGTGCGTGCCGCTCGGCGGCATGCTGGCGGGTATTTTCGCGGCGCAAGTGCTGCCGGTGTACGGCTGGCGCGGGCTCTTTTTCGCAGGCGGCGTGCTGCCCCTCGTGCTCGCCCTCGTGCTGCTTGTGGCGCTGCCCGAGTCGCCGCGCTTTCTCGCACGCCGCCCGAAGCGCTGGCCCGAACTCGTGCGCCTGCTGGGCCGCATGGCACGCGAGGTTGCCCCGGACGCGGTGTTCACCGACATGCGCGAGCAAAGCGCCGAAAAGCACGTGGGCTTCACAGCGCTCTTTCGCGACGGCCGCGCGCGCGACACCGTGGCGATCTGGTGGGCGTTCTTCATGTGCCTGCTCGCCGTGTACAGCGCGTTCAGCTGGCTGCCCGCCATGCTGACGAGCGAAGGTCTGAGCGTCTCGCTCGCCGGTTACGGGCTGAGCGCGTACAACCTGGGCGGCGTGATCGGCGCGTTGCTGTGTGCGCTCGCCATTGCGCGCTTCGGCTCGCGCGGGCCGCTCCTGCTGTGCTGCGCGGGCGGCGCGGCGAGCGCCTGGGTGATGCTCGGCGTGGGCGCGACCCAGCACACGGGCTTGCTGATTGCGGGTCTCGGCCTGCACGGCCTGTTCGTCAACGCGGTGCAATCGACCATGTACGCGCTGTGTGCCTACGTCTACCCAACGGGCGTGCGCGCGACGGGCACGGCCTCGGCGCTGGCGTTCGGCCGCGTGGGCGCGATCCTGAGCGCGTTTGCCGGAGCGGTGGTGATTACCGCAGGCGGCGCGGCGGCCTATCTGACGATGCTCGGCGCCGCCATGGCGCTGGTGCTGATCGCGCTGGCCGTGGTTGGCCGTCATATCCCGAAACGCGCGGGACAGCAGCGGATTTGACCCATTCCTGAGACCGGACGATGGCGTGGACCCGCGCCATCGCGTCCGGTCGGCCAGTTCGTTCAATCAAGAGTCCTAAAAAACGGCACGTAACAAGACTGCGTGTCGGCTTTTTTACGCGTCCAATCCAAAACAACGTCCGGCTGGCGGCGAGTCCGCGAGACCGGAACACCAGGAGAACACGGAGATCATGAAACTTCGGATCGCAGCAGGGCTGGCCTGCGCGGGCCTCAGCGCGTCGGCGTTCGCGCAGAGCAGCGTCACGCTTTACGGCATCGTCGATACCGGCATCGAATACGTTTCGCACGCGAACGCGGCGGGCGACAACGTGGTGCGCATGCCCGGCATCACCGGCGAAATGCCCTCGCGCTGGGGCGTGCGCGGCAGCGAGGGGCTGGGGGGAGGGTGGTCCACGATTTTCGCGCTGGAGAGTGGCTTCAACATGCGCGGCGGCACCTTGAACCAGGGCAGCCGGCTGTTCGGGCGCCAGGCGTGGGTGGGCATGAGCAGTCCCTATGGCAGCCTGACGTTCGGGCGTCAGTACACCATGACGTTCTGGGCGATCGCCGACGCCGATTTGCTCGGACCGGACATTTACGGCGGCACGGCCTCGTTCGATCAGTACCTGCCAAGCTCGCGCAGCGACAACACGGTCGTCTACAAGGGCAGCTACGGCGGCTTCACACTCGGCGCGACGTGGTCATTCGGGCGCGATTCGGCCGGCACCGGCAATTCGCCGGGCCAGGGCACCTGCGCGGGGCCTGTGCCGGGCAGCGCCCAGTCTTGCCGCGAATGGTCGGCGATGCTGCGCTACGACCGCAATGGCTACGGCGTTGCCGCGGCGTGGGACGAACAGCACGGGGGCCCGGGCGCGGCGGCGAACCTCTACGACGGCACGCCGACCTTCGCGCTGACGAACCCGGGCGACACCGACGTGCGCATCCAGCTCAACGGCTACGGCCATATCGGCGCGCTGCGCATCGGCGGCGGCTGGCTGGGCAGGCGCGTCGACACGGTTTCGGCTGAAACGCCCAACGTGCATACGGACCAGTTCTATCTCACGGCACAGTATCCGGTGACGGCGGCCTTTATCGTCGATGGCGGCGTGTACCACATCGTCAATAGCGACCACGACACGCGCGGCACGATCGCCGCATTGCGCAGCACGTATCAGCTCTCCAAGCGATCAGCCGTTTATCTGCAGGGCGCGTATTTGTGGAACAGCGCGAAGGCGGCCTACACGGTGAGCCAGGGCGGCGGCGGCACGACACCCGCACCGGGGGCGGGACAACTGGGGATCATGGCGGGTATCCGGCATAGCTTCTAGAGATGCGGCTGCCAGTGGCAGCACAACCCCGCGCGTTGCACGCGGACCTCGCCTGAACGAGGCGAGGTCCGCGTGGGCGATCAGAGACCGCTTACCGTCTTGACTGTCACCCACTGGCCGTTCTTCACCTGATAGACCGTGGACGAACCGTTCTTGAGCGAGCCATTCGCGTTGTACTCGATATGGCCGGTAATGCCGTCGAAGGCGATGCTTTGCATCTTCGCGCGATAGTCGTCGGGCTTGGTCGAATTGGCGGCCTGCATCGCCTTGATGGCGGCCCACGCCGCGTCGTAGCCGAACGGCGCGTAAGAGAGCACGTCCACGCCGTACTTCTGCTTGAAGCGGTCGGCGAACTTCGCGCCGACCGGCGTGCTGTCAAGCGGACGGCCGTACTCCCACGCCATGGCGCCTTCGGACACGTCGCCGGCGAGCTTGACGAAGTCCACATCCTTCACGCCGCCGCCGCCCACGTACTGCGCCTTGATGCCGAGTTGGGCCATCTGCTTCATGATGCCGGCCGCCTGCGGATTAAGGGCGCCCACGAAAATCAGATCGGGGTTCTTGCTCTTGATGTTCGTGAGCTGCGTCTTGAAGTCCGTCGCCTGGTTCGTCGTGTACTCGCGGTCGACGATCTCGCCGCCGTGCGCCTTGACGGCCTTCACGAATTCGTCGGCTTCGCCCTGGCCGAACGCCGTGCGGTCGTCGATGACGGCGATGCGCCTGGCCTTCGTCGTCGTGACCGCGTAGGCGCCCGCGGTGCCCGCGTTTTGCGCGTCGCTCGAGATCACCATGAAGATGTTCTTGAAGCCGCGGCCGCTGATGACCGGGTTCGTGGCGGCCGGATCGATGTCGGGCAGGCCTGACTTTTCGTACAGCTCGGAAGCGGGAATGGTCGTGCCCGAGTTGAAGTGGCCGACGACGACCGAAACGCCTTCGTCCACCAGCTTTTGCGCGACCTGCACGCCCACGCGCGGGTCGGCCTGATCGTCTTCGGCGACGAGTTCGAACGAGACGGGCTGACCGTTGATTTTGACGCCTTGCGCCTTGGCGTCGTCGAGGGCCATCTTGACGCCGTTTTCCAGGTCTTTGCCGTAATTGGCGTTCGGTCCGGTGAGTGGCGCGGCAAAACCGATTTTAACGACGGTATCCGCGCGCGAGGCGAGCGGTGCAACAGCGAGAAGTGCTCCAACGGCAACTGCGATAGGGGTAAGAGTCTTCGCAAAACGCATGTTGTTTCCTTTGTCGGCAAGCATGGGTTTACTGCTGTGGCGTGCATACCGGCCGGGCTTGCCCGCTTCGCGCGGTTGGGGCGGCGGCCGGTTCACGACTCTCTTGTTCGCGTCGACTGCGGGTTGGGCTCCTCCAGAATAGGCGTGGTATCGATCGAACCGCCCCGCACGAAAAAGCGCCGGGGCGAGACGCTGAGAGCGACTATAGGAAGCCAATATCGCTTCGTCTTGGCCATTCACGACGGCTTCCATGCGCATTTCTGCATAGCCGGCCAAATCGGGGCAATCAGGACAAGTACGCCCTGCCGGTGCGAAACAAGACGTAATAGAAATGTAATCGACATGCGTGCCGGCTCCGGTAACGTCCCGCCATCACGTGCAATGCAGCACAGCCATGACTTCACGCCTGTCACGACGAGAATTCATCCAACTGACGATCGCGGTCGGCACGACCGTTGCGGCCATCGAAACGAGTCCTGCCGCCTTAGCGAACGCCGCGCCTTGCCGGCTCACGCCCGAGCAGGAAGTCGGCCCCTATTGGATCGACGGAGATCTCGTGCGCAGAGACGTCCGGGAGGGCAGGCCGGGCGCACCAATCACATTTACTTCAAGGTCCGCACGGCAAGCGCGTCGCACCCTCAGCGCACGCACGTGTCGCATGTCGGTCAGGTTTTCTTTGCGGAATCGTTGATGGTGACGCTGATGCAACTCGATCCATATCGGGGCCACGCGATCCAGCGCACCACACAGAGCGAAGATCCGGTATTCGCCAATCAGTCCGGCTCGACGCGAGATTCGGGAAAACGACCGGGTGCTTGAAACTGGGTTTGGGCCCGGCGCGGGTATTCAACTGCTCGCAGCAGCGGCACCCTCCGGGCATGTGGACGGCATCGACCCGTCACAGGAAACGCTGGAGCACGCCACAGCCCGGAATGCCGCGGCAATCGCTCGTGGCCGGGTCCGCCTGCGAATCGGCACAGTGGAGCGGTTGCCATTCGAAGACAACACCTTCGACAAGGTGCTGGCCATCAACTCCATGCAGGTTTGGCCGGACTCCGAAACCGGCCTGGCCGAGATACGGCGTGCCATGAAAGTCGGGGGCGCAGGCGCACTCGGTTTCACTGCTTATTCGGGCCAACAGCCGGGCGGATTGATCGAACGACTAACAGCCGCTGGCTTCGTCGAAGCGAAGCTTGTCGAAACAGAGAAGGCTTTTTGCATGCTCGCTGTCAAACCATGAGCGAACAGGCCAGTATCGGCTATTTGGTAGGATTGCAGAATAAGCGTATAACGGTCCCGCTGACGTTCCCGTCCCGGCCGCCGTCAGCGCCTTCCCCGGCGAGAGCCATCAGGCCCCGCGCAGTTGGGCGAAGCGGGCAAGGCACGACGCTCCATGCCGTCTCAGGGAGAGACGGCATGCTCTCCATCGCCCGACCTGGTCAGACGAAAAAAGCTTACGACCCGCCGAAGAACACCGGCTTCATCCCAGTCGGGCTGGCCGGATGGCCCATCTGCGACGAGCCATTCATTGCAGGGCCGTAGCCGCTACCCTGGCCGGCGGCGCTAGCTTCGGTGGCCGGCATGTTGGAGGGAAAGTCGACGGTATTCGCGTTGGCCGGATTGAAGCCGGCTTGCTGTAGCTGAGCGATCTCGGCCTGCACTTGCGCGCGCGTCAGCCCTCCATCCGACTGCGCCAACGATGCCATTGGCACAGCAATGACGGCGACCGCGCAAACTGTGTGGACTAGCGTCTTCATAATGGCCCACCTCCGGGTTAGTGACACCGGCTGACTCGTGCTGCAAACGGCCCGTTCATCCGAACCCTGGTTCGACCCCTTGCCAGACTTTGCAGCGCTCAAGCGTTATCGTTGTCGTCTATTCCGATCGTATGCGCGAGTGATCGTTTTGGCCTCCATCATTTGATGGATGCTCTCGACAAGCCGCGTCGAATCGATATCCAGGGCGTTACTGCTGAGGTCTGCGGAACTGTGCCGCAAGACTGGCGAGAAAGGCCAGTGTTCCCACCGTTTCCAATAAGGCGCAGAGCATGCGAACCTACGCAACGGGCTTGACTCATCTCGCGAAACGTGCATCGCGTCTGGGACGCCAGCTCGACTACCGCATTCAGTTGCGCAATATCGAACATGTGGCCATGCACGTCGAAGCCGGGATCGGCATTTCGAGCGCCACTGGCGGAGGCCTGGGCCACGCGGCGGCTTTATCTCTGTGCGCGCGACTTCTCGGCCCTGACTGCGCACGCGGGTCTGCTCGCGCAGCAGTTGCGGGAGTGTGCGCTGTAGAGGTCATTCATCGTTGAATGAGCGGCTGCTGGAGACTGCGAGGATTGGTTGGGGCGGTTTCCCTTTGCTCATTCGATTGGACCTGGGTCCTGCGAGAACCCTAATGAGTGGGCTCGGTGCGCCGGCAGCTGTCGATCGATCATCGGTTATGCGCCAGGTGACTTTGAGTGGGTTTGAAGAGACTGATCTCACAACCGGCGTCCGCATTGTGAAACTCCAGCATCATGCCGTGCATGGCGGCAACGGCGGCGGCAAGACTGAGCCCCAGGCCGCTGCCGGGCGTATGACGGCTGGCCTCGCCACGATAGAAGCGGCGCAGGACGGCATCGCGCTCGGCCGGGGCGATGCCTGGGCCATTGTCCTCGACCGTCAAGCCAGCGCCTCTTGCGTGCTGCCATAGCGTGATACGCACGGCTCCGCCATGCGGCGCGAACTTGATGGCATTTTCCACCAGATTCGCCAGTGCCTCGAACAGCAGATTCGGATCGCCCTGGATCTCCAGCGGCCCGGACACGGTCCGTCGTAGCTCGAAGCTAATCTGCCTGTCTTCGGCAGCCGGCTCGTAGAACTCAAACACATCGTCGGCGACGGCGGCCAGATCGACGCTGGCGAAGCCGGCGCGGCGCACGCCGCTTTCGATTTCCGAAATACGCAGCAGTGCGTTGAAAGTGCGTAGCAGGCCGCTGGTTTCCATGATGGTTTCATCAATTACCGCACGAAACTCCGCCTCGGTTTTGGCGCGCCGTTGCGCACGTTCGAGTCCGCCGAGCATCCGTGTAAGCGGCGTGCGCAGATCATGCGCAATCGCATCGCACACACCTTTGACTTCGTTCATCAGGCGTTCGATTTCGTCGAGCATCCCGTTCACGACGCCGACCAGCCGATCCACGTCGTCGCGTTTCGAATGCACGGGCAAACGCCTGCTGAGATTGCCCGCGACGATTTCCTCAATCGACGCGGTCACCGCATCGAGCCGCCGCATCGCCGAAATGCCAATCAGGCTCGCCCCGATCAGGCCGATCACGAGCGTGATCATCGCGGTGGAGAGCAGTGCATGCAGCAGTTCGTCGTCGAAGTGGTCGAGTTCGAGGGTGTTCTGGCATTGCAACGCGATGCGGCTATCGGGCAGGCGAGCGGCGATGCATCTGCCAGGCGGGTGGCCCGGCAGATTGGCCAGGCGCATCGAAAACGGCTTGTCGAACACGGGGATCGCCGGCTGATCGCCCGCATAGCCGCCGGCAAGATGTTTGCCGCTGGCGTCGAACAGGCCGAACGGGCGCTGGCGGCGCGGGTCGAACTGGTTCTGATGTTCGAATCGCGCGACAAGTACGTCCGGCAATTCGCGTTTCAACTGGGCGTGCTCGCGAATCAGCCAGTCATCGATGCGTTCCTGTTCGAAGCCAGTGATCTCGCGGTACAGGTAACCGAACAGCAGCAACGCGATCACGCCGAACAGCACCAGAAACAGCGTGGCGAGGCGAAAGCCGGTGGTGCGGTGCAATTCAGGCAGGCGCATGCAGCATGTACCCCGAACCGCGCACGGTATCGATCATCGGAGCCGTCCCGTCCGGGTCGAGCTTCTTCCTGAGACGGCTGATATGTACGTCGATCACGTTGGTCCGCTCGTCGAGCCGGTAGTCCCATACCGCCTCGAACAGCATGGTGCGGCTCACCACCTGGCCTTCGTGCTGCATCAGGTATTCGAGCAGCCGGTACTCGCGCGGCAGCAGCGGTACCGGGCGGCCGGCGCAGGTCACTTCCCGTTTGAGTGGGTCCAGACGCAACGGGCCGACCTGGTACTCCTGCACGCCGGGCGCCGCCTCGCGCCGGCGCATCAACGCATCGAGCCGCGCGGTCAGTTCGATGAACTCGAACGGCTTGGTCAGATAGTCGTCGCCACCGGCCCGCAAACCGCGCACACGTTCGTCGACCGCGGACAGCGCGCTCAGGATCAGCACCGGCGTGAGCACGCCGGCGATGCGCAATGCAGACAGCATGCCGAGCCCTTCGAGGCCGCCCGGCAACATACGATCGAGCACGATAGCGTCATAAGTGTTGGCGACCGCGAGCATCAAACCGTCGCGCCCTGTGCTCGCGGTTTCGACCTTGCAGCCGTGATCCGTGAGCGCTTCGACGATCTCCGCGAGGGTCTGCTCGTCGTCCTCGACGACCAATACGTTCGACATGCCTTTTCCAGAAATGAGCGAGCGTCGAACGTGCGCCTGCCGGCCGTTTTACACTACGCTCGTACCTACGATGTCCGCAGTATGCCGCGCGAAGCTGTACAGGCATTTCGCGCCAACATGAAATAATTTTAATGTAAGCCCCCCATTGCCCCGATTGCGCATGCGAATCCTGCTGATCGAAGACGATACGCGCGCCAGCCAGTTCCTGGCGCGTGGCCTGAGCGAGAGCGGTCTGATTGTCGACACGGTAGCCGACGGTGCGACCGGGCTCGCCTATGCGCGAGAGGGCATCTACGACGTAATTGTGACTGATCGGCGCTTGCCGGCGCTCGACGGCGTGGCTCTCGTCCAGCAGTTGCGCGCCGGTGGGGATACAACGCCGGTGCTGATGCTGTCGGCGGTCGGTGACCTGTACGCACGCGTGGAGGCGCTTCGCGCAGGCTGCGACGACTATCTCGTCAAGCCGTATGCTTTTGTCGAAGTGCTGGCAAGAATCGAGGCGCTTGCGCGCCGGGCGGATCGCAGCAGGATGAGCGAGCGGCTCGAATGCGCGGATCTGGTGCTCGACACGCGGGCGCGGACAGCAAGCCGCGGCGGCCGAGATCTGCGTCTGCAGCACCGCGAATTCCTGTTGCTCGAATGTCTGGCGCGCCGCGAGGGGCAGGTTGTGACGCGCAGCATGCTGCTCGAGGCGGCGTGGAATTACGATTTCGAGCCGCGCGGCAACATCATCGACATGCACCTGCATCGGCTGCGGGCGAAGGTGGATCGCGACTTCCCGGTGGCGCTGATTCATACGGTGGTCGGCGCGGGATACGTGCTGAACCCGGCACCCTGACTCGCGCTGCAAGCCTCGCACGCCTGGCTTGGGAGCACCAACGCGGCTTGTTGTGCCCCATTAAATTAATTTAATCATCGGGCGAGAGCGCCGACAGGCCCCGCTGGCTAATCTGGCGACATTTCCAGTTGCCGGAGCGTTCTCCAATGTCAGGACTGTCCCGTTTGGCGCCGCTTTCGCGCGCAGTCAGTCCTCCTGCGCGCGTATCGTGCCTCTGGTGCCTGCGCGCCGCCTTGTGTGTGCTGGGCGTCGCGTTGCTGGCCGGGTGTTCCCTTGTGCCTGCCTGGCAACGGCCGGGCGTGCCACTGGCGCAATCTTTCGACGGTGCGGCCGGTGGGTCGCTCGCCGATACGGTGCCCGTCAGAAGCGGCTGGTGGCGCGAGTATCACGACCCCTCGCTCGACGGGCTGGTCGAGCGTAGCCTGCGCAACAACTTCACGCTGGCGTCGGCGATTGCGAGCGTCGAACAGGCACGCGGCAACGCAGAGAAAGCCGGCGCGCCGCAGTATCCATCGCTATCACTCGACGGCACTTTCGATCGCAGCCATCAGGGACGCGGTTCGACCACGAAGAGCCAGAGTCTCTTCGCCGAAGCCAGCTACGAGGTGGACTTCTGGGGCTTCAACGCCGCCAACGCCAGCGCGGCGGATCTGCTCGCGCGCGCGTCGGCGTTCGATCGCGATACGGTGGCGCTGACGCTAACCGCATCGGTCACCGACACGTATTTTCAGGTGCAGAGCCTGCGCCGCCGGCTCGCGATTGCGCGTTCCATTTCTGACGATGCCGGGCACATTCTGCAATTGCTGCTCGCGCAGCAACAGGCGGGCGTCGCGACCGAATTGCAGGTGCAGCAGCAGCGCAACGCGCTTGCCACGTTTCAGGCTGCCGTGCCGGCGCTGCAACAGCAGCTCGACACCAGCATTCATGCGCTTGCGGTGCTGGCGGGCACCGCGCCTGAACAGTTCACGGTCAGCGACACCGCGCTCGCCGACATCCCAATTCCCCAACCGCGTCCGAATCTGCCCGCGAGCCTGCTGGAAACGCGCCCCGACATCCGTTCGAAGGAAGCGCAGTTGCAGTCGGCGAATCAGAGTGTTGGCGCGGCGCGCGCGGCCTTTCTGCCGAACATCGTGCTGACCGCGGACGGCGGCCTGAGCAGCCGGTCGCTGTCGCACTTTCTGTCGAGCCCGTTCGCCAGTCTTGCGGCGTCGCTGGCAGCGCCGATCTTCGACGGCGGCGCACTGCGTGGCCAGTTGCACGCGAGCCAGGCGGCCGAAGCGAAGGGCGTCGCGGACTACCGGCAAGCCGTCATCACCGCGCTGCAGGACGTGGAAGATTCGCTCACGGCGGCGCAACAACAGCAGCTGGCGGAAGCCGCCGACCAGAACGCCGCCGACGCCGCCCGTAAAGCCGCCGTGCTCGCGCAGGCCCAGTACAAGCTCGGCACGGTTGACTTTCTGACCGTGCTCGACGCGCAACGCACGCTGTATCAGTCCGAAGACACACTGGTGCAGGCGCGGCTCGCGCGCCTGCAGGCATCGGTGAGCCTGTTTCGCGCTTTCGGCGGCGGCTTCGGCGTGACCGATAGCACCACCGCTTCCTCTTCTATGCCTTCCCGCTCATGAAACCTGCAGACTCTCCGCACCACGAGGCGCCCCGTACGCGCCGCCGTGCGCCTCTCGTCATGGCGTGCGTCGTCCTTGTCGCGATTCTGGTCGTGTGGTTTTGGCCGAAGCATCCAGCTGTCAAGGCGGCGGCCGCCGTGCCGGTCAATGCCGGCCATCCGGTGAGCCGCGATTTTCCGATCCGCGTCGCCGCAGTGGGTACGGTTCAGGCGCTCAATACCGTGGACGTCAAGGTGCGCGTGGACGGCCAGTTGCAGCGCGTCGCCTTCACCGAAGGACAGGACGTCAAAGCCGGCCAGCTGCTCGCGCAGCTCGATCAGGGACCGCTCACCGCCCAGTTGCAACAGGCGGAAGCGGCGCAGCGCAAAGACCAGGCATCGCTCGATAACGCGCGGCTCGATCTCGCGCGTTACGCGAAACTGGTCGGCATCGGCGCGGCGACGACGCAGGCCGTGGATACCGCGAAGGCGCAGGTCGAGGCGCTCGCCGCGACCGTTGCAGCGGACGCCGCGCTGGTGCAGAGCGACCGGCTGCAACTGAGCTTCACCACGCTCGCCGCGCCGTTCACCGGACGCGTCGGCGCGCGCGAGGCAGATATCGGCGCAATCGTGCATCCGACCGACACGACCGGTATCGTCACCGTCACGCAGATGGAGCCGATCACGGTGCTGTTCTCCGTGCCGCAGGACGTGCTGCCCGAACTGCTCGCCAATCAGGCGAAAGCGCAGCTCGCGGTGAATGTCACCACGCGTGCCGGCGATACCGCGCTCGCCGACGGCACGCTCGTGTTCATCGACAGCACGGTCGATGCCACGACCGGCCAGATCAAACTCAAGGCTTCATTCACCAACACGGGCCGCACGCTGTGGCCCGGCGAACTGGTGAATGCGCGTGTCCTGATGCGTACCGACGCAAAGCGGCTTGCGGTGCCGAGCCGCGCGCTGGTGAATACGCAGAACGGCACGCAGCTGTACGTGATCACCGCGAACGGTACGGCGCAGATGCGTCCGGTGCAAACCGGCGTCACCGTCGACGGTATGACGGAGATTCGCAGTGGCATCGCGCTCACGGATCTCGTGGTGTTCGATGGACAAAGCCGGTTGAATCCGGGTGTGCATGTGGCGGCGACCACGGTAGCGGCGGTTGCCGAGGCGCCGGCCAATGCCAACCCGGCAGACAGCCACGCTAATCAGGACAATCCGTCATGAGCCTCATGGAATTGTTCATCAAGCGGCGCATCGCGACCAGTTTTCTGGCGATCGCGGTGCTGCTGGCCGGCGGGGTGGCGTATTTCCTGCTGCCGGTCGCGCCGCTGCCACAAGTCGATTTTCCAACCATCCAGGTTGTGGCGAAGTTGCCCGGCGCAAGTGCGGAGACCATGGCGACTTCGGTGGCGACGCCACTGGAGCGGCAACTCTCGCTGATTGCGGGCGTGACGCAGATGACGTCGTCCAGCGCGCTCGGCAACACCAGCATCGTCGTGCAGTTCAACCTGTCGCGCGACATCAACGGCGCGGCGCAAGACGTGCAGACGGCGATCAATGCGGCCGGCGGCACGCTGCCGAAGAATCTGCCGAACCCGCCGACGTATCAAAAGGTCAACCCCGCCGACTTCACGTTGTTGTCTCTGGCGCTGACTTCGCCTTCACTCACGCTCACGCAACTCGACAGCTACGCCGAAGACTATCTCGCGCAAGAGATCTCGCAGATGCCCGGTGTCGGTCTGGTCGATTTCCACGGCCAGCAGCGCCCCGCAGTGCGCATCCAGCTCGATCCTGACAAGCTCGCCGCACGCGGTCTGACGCTGGAGGATGTGCGCTCGATCGTCGGTGTGGAGACGGTGAATGCACCGAAGGGTAGCCTGAACGGTCCCGACCGCTCGGTGATCTTCAACGCGACCGACCAGATCACCACCGCGTCGCAGTATCGCGATCTGGTGGTCGCGTACAAGAATGGCGCGCCGATTCGCCTCTCCGATCTCGGCATAGTGCTGAACGCCGCCGAAGACAATCAGCAGGCTGCGTGGCTCCAGCACGAACGCGCGATCATTCTCGACATTCACAAGCAGCCGGGCTACAACGTCGTGCAGACGATCGCCAACATAAAGGCGAAGTTGCCCGCGCTCGAGGCGTCGCTACCCGCAGCCGCGCACCTGTACGTAGTGGGCGATCGCACGCAGACCATCAATGCATCCGTGCATGACGTGCAGTTCACGCTGATGCTGACAATCGCGCTCGTCGTCATGGTGATCTTCTCGTTCCTGCGCAACTTATGGGCGACCATCATTCCGAGCCTGACGATTCCGCTTTCGCTGGTCGCCACGTTCGGCGCGATGTACCTGCTGGGCTATAGCCTCGACAATCTGTCGTTGATGGGGCTGACCATCGCGGTGGGCTTCGTGGTGGACGATGCGATCGTGGTGATCGAGAACGTGATGCGGCATGTCGAAGAAGGCGTGCCCAGAATGAAGGCCGCGCTGCTCGGCGCGATGGAAGTGCGCTTCACCATCATTTCGATGACGATCTCGCTGATCGCGGTGTTCATTCCGATCCTGTTGATGGGCGGCATCGTCGGCCGGCTGTTCCGCGAATTCGCAGTGACGGTGAGCGCGGCGATCGTGATGTCGGCACTGGTCTCGTTGACCGTCACTCCGATGCTGTGTGGCTGGCTAATCCGTTTGCCCAAGCCGGATGGCGGCGGCTGGATGCACAGCCTCGAAGCAGGGCTTGAAGCGGTCTTCACTGCCGTGGAGCAGCGCTACGAGCGCGGCCTCGATTGGGTACTGAACCGCCCGAAGCTGATGCTGGCTGTCACAGTGGCGACGATTGTCGCCACCGGCGCGTTGTTCGTCGCGATCCCGAAGGGATTTTTTCCGCAGGAAGACTCCGGGCTGATCATGGGCGTCGCACAAGCCGCGCCAGATATCTCGCCGCGCTCAATGTCCCAGAAGATGCAGCAGCTTGGCCATCTGATCGAAGCCGATCCTGCCGTCGACAACGTCTACTTCTGGATGGGCGCCAATCCGACCGTGAGCCAGGGGCGCGTCATGATCAACCTGAAACCCTTTGGCCAGCGCAAGGACAGTGCCGCGCAGGTTCTCAATCGTCTGAAGCCGCAACTGGC
Source organism: Paraburkholderia sp. CNPSo 3281 (assembly GCF_024206515.1). Lineage (NCBI taxonomy): Bacteria > Pseudomonadati > Pseudomonadota > Betaproteobacteria > Burkholderiales > Burkholderiaceae > Paraburkholderia > Paraburkholderia sp. CNPSo 3281. Next base: position 175,184 of record NZ_JAMBPS010000004.1, read on the forward strand.
GAAGGTCATGGGCATTTCATTGTCGATGCAGGTTCGCCAGGATATTCAGGTGGGTGGCCGCATCAGCGCTGCGCAGTATCAGTACACGTTGCAGGACCCCGACATCAGCGAACTGAATCACTGGGCGGCCGTGCTGACCGATCGCCTGTCGAAGCTGCCGCAACTCGCTGACGTCACATCCGACCAGCAAGCCGCCGCTACCAGCGCAACACTCGTAATTGACCGCAGCACGGCTTCGCGTTTTGGCATCACGGCGCAAGCCATCGACGACACGCTCTACGATGCATTCGGCCAGCGGCAGATTGCGACGCTGTTCACGCAATTGAATCAGTACCACGTCGTCGAAGAGGTCGATCCACGCTTTCAACTGACGACGGATGCACTCGCGCATCTCTACGTGCGTTCGCCGCTCACGAATGAACTGGTGCCGCTCAATACGCTCGCCACGATCGAAAACAATGTGTCGCCAATCTCGGTGAATCATCAGGGCCTGTTCCCCGCCGTGACGATCTCGTTCAATCTGGCGGCGGGTCAGTCGCTGGGCGACGCGGTGACGGCGATTCACCAGGCCGAACTCGCAGCAGGCAAGCCCGATAGTTTGACGGGATCGTTTCAGGGCACGGCGCAGGCGTTCCAGGCGTCGCTCGCGAGCGAGCCGTATCTGATCGCCGCGGCGCTCGTGGTGGTCTATCTGATTCTCGGCATCCTGTACGAGAGCGCCATCCATCCGCTCACCATCATTTCGACGCTGCCTTCGGCGGGCATGGGCGCCTTGCTTGCGTTGATGCTATGCGGTGAGGATCTGTCGATCATGGGGATGATCGGCATCATTCTGCTGATTGGCATCGTCAAGAAGAACGCGATCATGATGATCGACTTCGCGCTGGTGGCCGAGCGCGAGCAAGGCCTGTCGCCGCGCGAGGCGATCCGCCGGGCCTGTGTGCTGCGCTTTCGTCCAATCATGATGACGACGCTCGCCGCGCTATTCGGCGCGCTGCCGCTCGCACTCGGGCACGGTGCGGGTGCCGAACTGCGCGTGCCGCTCGGCATCGCGATTGTCGGCGGACTGATCGTTTCGCAAATGCTGACGTTGTTTACGACGCCGGTCGTGCACCTGTGGTTTGACCGTCTGTCTCATTGGCTCGCTGATCGGCGTGTGAGGGATAGCGCGGTCAAGGAGCATACCGTCGGTTGATGGCCTTCAGCCTGCCTGGGGCTTTTCCTCCTGATCACCACGGGCGCCGGTGATCAGCTGCGGGTCGGCTACGGCCAACCGCGTCGGGCCGTAGTCGGCCAGGAACGGGCGTTGGACTGGTTGCCTGAGATTGGCGACAATCGGGCAGATATCGAAAGCCCGGGAGCAAGAACTTGATGAGCATGATTATTCGTTTTCTGGCCGGACCGTTGGTAGTTTTCGTTTGCCGCTCAGTCGGCGCAACCGCGTCCGCGGAAGGCGCACCAGTTGTCTACAGCGAAAGCTACGTGTGGTATCTGGCCGACCGGCTAGCAAACACAGCGATGAACCATTCCCGAAATGCGTGAATCCACACTACGCCCTCCCGCTCCCGCAAGAGGACCACGGTGGAAGAGCTGAACGTTCGACAAGCATCCGCTCGTCCGCAGCTTCGATTGTTTTGCATCGACGGGTCGAATCCGCAGGCGCCCTATGCCTTTTACACGAATAGGCGCGGCAGGGGCTATCGTCGTGCTCGCTCGTGGGACGCAGTTCGAGCCAGTTGCCGACGCTGGCCACCGTTCTCACGCTGACATTCGTACGTCGGCTCTCCAGGCAACGGACGTTCCGAAACCGTCAAGGCTTTGAAGGGCCTGACTACGGCGCGGGTGCCTGGTGAGGGTGATCCGTGGAGCGCCTCCGGGAAGCGTCTTCTGGTCTGGCATCAGCGGATCACTTCGGATCGACACTACTCCTTCACCTCGGCATTCTTTGTTTCATCTCCGGCCATGCCGTCATGGTTCATCGCATCTTCTTTCATCCCGTCTTTGGCCGCGCTGTCGGCGCTCATCGCGTCTGATGCTGTTGCGCTCTTTGCGGTTATCTCCTGACTCGGCGCGTCGTTGGCGGTCGCGTCGGTTGGCACACTATCATCAGCGAAAGCGCCCGCGGTCGCGAACGAGAAGCAGCTGGCGAGAATGGTGGCAGTGAGCTTGTTCATGATGTGTTCCCTTAGCGAACCGACAGTGAGTCGGAATATCGATAGGACATAGCCCGATGGTGGGGGCCTGGTCTTACCGCGAATCAGTGACGGGCATGGCACTTCCCGGTACCCCATCGGCGACGGTCATGTCATTCTTGCGCGGATGGATATGACAGGAAGTCGGCAGGCACTCCAAAGGGCATGGGTAAAGACCCGATATGCGTTAACCGAATGCATCTCTGCAAGCGGCTGGCCTGGCGAATGAACCGCGTCATTCTCAGCCTGCGATATCCTGGAGACGCTACTGCCGTGACTCATGGCGCCATTGCATCCACCTGATTCTCACGCAACCGCCATCAGTCGACGCGGTACCCCGAGCCACCAAGGCGAACCTGCCATCGCGCGTGGCTCTCCAGCTGTCGTCGAAAATCGATTCACGCAGCCCCCCGACCAGAGTGCACCAGGGCGCTCCTCAGCGAGCGCGACACGCTATTCCTGCCTTCCGGGAGCTACTATCCGCTGCGCGTGCATCGCGCGTTCGTCACGCAGACGGATGCTGCGGGACTGGTGTCGTCGATGGTGATCCCGGTGGTCGGCTGAATGAAAGGAACTGTCGAGGATATATCAGGGGGAACGGCGAAGCCGCACCCTCGCGCAAACGAAAGGGCGGCCTCGCCAAAGGCGAGCCTTACTGACCCACTTCTTTGATCGTCAATGCGTTCTTGACCGAGGTCACGCCGGCAACGCCCTGAGCGACTTGAGTGGCCTTGTCGACCTGCGAGGAATCCGGAACGGTGCCTTCCAGCGTCACCGCGCCACCGCGAGCGCGAATCACAATATTTTCCGGCTTGATGTCCTTCGCGTGATCCAGCGCGGCACGCACTTTCTTTTCCAATGCGTGGTTGGCCTGCTTCGACGATTGCGAAGTGGCAGGCGCCGTGCCCGTATCGTTCCCCTGCGCCCATGCGCTGACCGAAACGGCGACGATCAGAGCGCCACCGGCCAGCTTGATTGCCTGAATAGCCTTCATTCACTTTCTCCTTTTTCAGCGTTGCGACGAATCCGAACGGTGACCTCACAATTACACAACCGGAACGTTGGGCGAACTGTGACTACCTGTACGCAGTGCGACAATGCTAAAGACGTTGTGGTGTGGGACCGATTTCGCGAAGCCTAAGTTGCAACACAACTGCCCCGGCCGCCTGCGGGCAGGCAATGCGCTTCCAATTCTGGTTGGTCACCGCCCAAACTGCTGCACTTCTGGATCAAAGAGTTACTGTTGGAGAAATCGCCGTCACTGTTACCAAGCCCGGTAAAGTCGAAGCGAAGTACGGCAATCGACTGCTCAGTCAGCGCCCGTGCGATCTTCGACGCGGACTTCAAGTCCTTACCGCAAGTAAAGCAATGTGCGAACAGCGCATATGCGACAGGTTTGTCAGGAAGCTCAAGAAGTCCGGCCAGCGATTCACCCTGACTGTTCTCGAAAGAAATCTTCTGCTTTATCATCGCCGTCCTCTCCTGGTCGCCGCATGCCGGATGGCCGAGACGACGCGTGTGGCTGGGGAATAAGCTGCGGCGCATCGCATCGGCGGCCACCGCACGCATTGTACGAGGAAGCTCAACTCTTCGCCGCGCCGGCGGCCGGCACGGCCGCGTTATCGTCGCCCGCCTGCCCCAACGAAGGCAGTGCGGCTTACGATCGCCATGTTTGGGGCGCCTACCCAGCCCGATTGCCCAAATCCCGTGCAATGCAAAACAGAGGGCCTGACTTGACGCGCGGTGTTAGATCACACGGAAACGGCGACGACAATAAAGCGGTTCACCTGACTGTCCTTCATGTTTTAAGGGATGACCGCTGCTAACCTGGAAGCCGCCGATTTCGACACTGTGTCTTGGCGGGCCGCTTCACACCCTGAGTCAGTCCGTCAAGCTTTTAGAGGGGAGGCGCAAGGTTTCCAAGAAGCGGGGAGCCTCGCTTCCTCAATGCGTTTAGATAATTGGGTGTATGGCAACGGCGTGTCTGGAATTTTGGTCCGATTTCGCTGAAAAACCACCACCGGAGCCGCATTGGCATCTACCTGCTCTGACTGGCGCGATCCCATGGAGGCACACCGCTGAACGCTTCGACCAGGAAGTCGATCATTACGCGCACTCTGGCGCTCAGATGTCGACGGCTCGGGTACATAGCGAGTATGTCGATCTCAGGCAGGCGATACTCCGGTAACACGTGAACGAGTTTGCCGGCACGTAGATCGTCGCCGATCAGGAACGTCGGTTGCCAGATCACGCCTTGCCCTGCGAGCGCGGCTGCGCGTGCCGTGTCGCCGTTATTGGTATGCATGTGGCAGTCGACCCTCACAGCGTGGGTCTTGTCGTTACGGTCGATGAGTTGCCACTCGTCGCCGGTCGCCGCATAGGTGTACCCGACGCAGCGATGCTGCATCAGGTCCGCCGGCAAGGTCGGATGTCCGAAGTGGGCCAGATACGCCGGCGACGCGCACAGGATGTTTTGCGATGTCGCCAGCTTGCGGGCTGCGTGGCTAGTGGGGCCGGCGCGAGAGATACGAATCGCGAGATCGTAGCCTTCATCGACGATATCAACGACGCGGTCGATCAGCGCGACGTCGAGCTCGATGCCGGGATATTTGCGCATGAACCCGGGCCACAGCGGTGCCAGATACCGAATCCCAAAGCTCACGGGCGCATTGATGCGCAGTCTTCCACGCGGTTCGACCGACCCGGATGCCACAAGCCCTTCTGTCTCCGCGACATCGTCGAGAATGGCCTTGCAGCGGGCGTAAAGCGTCTCGCCGCCCTCGGTCAGAGATAGCGTACGTGACGTGCGATTGAGCAGGCGCGTGCCCAGATGCGCTTCCAGTTCATTCACATAACGGGTGACGTTGGCGGGCGACGTGCCGAGCGCATCGGCTGCGCGCGCGAAGCCGCCGCGGCTCACCACCGTTACGAAAACTTCAAAGGCGCGCAGGCGGTCCATACCCTCTCCGAACATTCACAAAAGCTGAATGATAGGACCATGTTTTATGCCTTTCTGCAAGCAGAACTGAAGCCTATATTTCGCTCACAGACCGGGGCACAGGGCACTGGCCAACGCAGGACTTCAGGAGATTGAAAATGCAACGCTTGACAGGAAAAGTCGCCATCGTGACCGGCGCCAGTTCAGGGATTGGCCGTGCAACGGCCAAGCTGTTTGCGAAGGAAGGCGCCAAGGTGGTTCTCGCTGCACGGCGCGCGGCGGAACTTGGAACGCTCGCCGCGGAGATCGTCAGCGAAGGTGGCGAAGCCGTGTATCTAGCCGGCGACGTTCAGTCGGAGGACTTCGCGAAGGCGCTGGTCGCGCTCGCAGTCGACCGCTTCGGCCGGTTGGACATTGCCTACAACAACGCCGGCACGCTGGGCGAAATGGGCCCGAGCACCGGCATTTCGGAGGCTGGCTGGAACGCTGCGCTGGCGACCAATCTGACCAGCGCCTTCCTCGGTGCGAAGCACCAGATTCCCGAAATGCTGAAGCGCGGCGGCGGATCGATCATCTTCACGTCGACGTTCGTCGGTTATTCGTTCGCGTTTCCGGGCACTGCGGCCTACGCGGCGAGCAAGGCCGGGCTGATCGGCTTGACCCAGGCGCTCGCCGCAGAGTATGGCGCGCAGGGCGTGCGCGTCAACGCGGTGTTGCCGGGCGCGGTGGACACGGACATGTATCGCGGCATGAACGACACCGACGAGTCGCAGGCGTTCGTGACCGGACTGCATGCGCTCAAGCGCGTCGCGAAGCCGGAGGAACTCGCACGTTCGGTCCTCTACCTCGCGTCGGACGATTCGTCGTTCGTAACCGGCACCGCATCGCTCGTCGATGGCGGCGCCTCGATTACGCGTACCTGAACCTCCAGGCGGCATCCTGTGTCCTGAGCGGCGTGCGCCTCGCTCGCCTGTTTTTGCCCGCGATGAGGCAGGCTGACTGGGGGCGCATTATTTTCATTTCGAGCGAAAGCGGTGTGCAGATTCCCACCGAAATGATCCATTGCGGGATGACGAAAACCGCGCAGCTTGCGGTCTCGCGCGGGCTGGCCGAAGCCGTTGCCGGCACGGGCATTACCGTCAACAGCATCCTGCCTGGGCCGACAAAGTCGCGCGGCGTTGGCGAATTCGTGGAAACACTTGCGAAGGCCGATGGCAAATCGTTTGAAGCGTTCGAAAAAGAGTTCTTCGAGAAGGTCCGTCCCACATCGCTCATCAAGCGATTTGGTTCGCCGCAAGAAGTTGCGTCGCTCGTGGCCTATATCGCCAGTCCGCTTTCGTCGGCCACGACGGGCGCTGCGCTGCGAGCCGATGGAGATGTCATCAGGAGCGCGTTCCAGGCGTGACGCTTACCATCGCGTGGAATAACTCGTGGATCAAGGGCGTTCTGAAAAAGTCGCTCCGCGATACTCACATGAGGACCCACGCCATGACCCATGAAGTCGACCGTATGCTTGATGAAATCCGCAAACTGGCGCCGAGCATTCGATCGCGCGCAGCCGAAATCGAGGCGGCACGCCGGATGCCTTCAGACCTGGTGGAGACGCTTAAAGCGATTGGCATTTATCGCATGTTCGTACCCAGGAGTCACGGCGGAACGGAGCTGGATCTTCCGAAGGGGCTCAGGGTGATCGTCGAACTCGCAAAGATCGATGGGTCGTTGGGCTGGACCGCGATGATTGCCAGTGGAAGCGCGCTGATTGCCTCCCTGCTGAACGTTCGGACCTATGATCAGGTGTACGAATCGGGTCCGGACGTCATACTCGCCGGGTCATCCCAACCTGCGGGCACCGCACAGCCGGCGCCGGGCGGCTGGCGCGTGAGCGGGCGCTGGCCGTTCGCTAGCGGTTGTCAGCAGGCTGAATGGATGGTGGGGTTCTGCGTGACGACGAAAGACGGAAAGCCGCTTCCCGGTTACGCCGGCGAAGACGGGCCGCCACAGTTGCGCGGCTTCATTCTCCCAGCGTCCGAATGGCAGATCGAGGATACGTGGCACGTGGCAGGGCTCAAGGGCCCCGGTAGTCATCACATCGCGATCGCCGACAAGTTCGTGCCGGAAAGCAACTTCTTCGATATCGAGGGCGGCGTGCCTTGTCTTCCAGGGCCGCTCTATCAGAGCGTGCTGGAACTCATTCCCGTGATGCACAGCGCCTTCTCCGTAGGTGTGGCCAAAGGAGCGCTGGAGGAACTCGTCGCATTCGCGAATACCGGCCGCACGCAGCTTCGCGCGGTGACTGCCATGCGGGCGTGACCTTCACGCCGGGGCCCAGCACGTCGTAGCCCAGCAACGAAATTATGCGGCAGTTGGCAAGCTGCTTCTGGAAAACCGGGTCTCGAAGACCGCCGGCTAGTCGAGCCGCGCGGTCCGAACGCCAGCAGCGTAGGCGAGTAATCTCCCTGAATGCCCCGTGAGAGCCCCCGAGGCGATCTGGCCCGATTCGTGAATATCCCGATCGCAGACACACAATGATGCGTGGTCAGGCAAGCACTACCCCTGCAAGGAACGTTGCAAAGTAGTCGTCGTCCAGCCATCCCGAAACGTGCTTTGACGCCTCGATGCGCCGGATTTCGCTCTGTCCTTTATCCGTCAGGACGGCAATCTGTAATGTGGGGAGAAACTTCGTGCTGGGGGGAGGTGCCTGGTCTACGGTCTGGATCAAACCGTGCGAGCGAAGCAACGTGAAGATTGGCGGTCGCTTGTGCCACGGTATTTGTCGATGCAAAGCAAGTCGAAGAGCTTCTAGTACAGCGCCATTGTTGAATTCCATGAGGATCCTTCTGGTGTTCGACTGAAACGTCCTGCTGGCTCTGGGTACCTACAGTAGCACATGAAGTGGTTCTGTACGATGACACACAAAAACGAAACCTTTCATGTCCAGCGATGATGCCGGCGCGGCGCACGGCACCGCTACGTTATTCAGCGGCGTTCAAATCGATCTTCTTGACCACCGGTTCTGCGCGGCGAAATCAGCGCGGTAACCGCTAGAATTACGGTTTTAGCCCGGAATACGCCAATGTCTTTTGCCTCGCTTGGCCTGATCGATCCCTTGCTGCGTAATGTGCAAGACCTCAATTACCACACACCTACGCCGGTGCAGGCCAAGGCGATTCCCGCCGTGCTCAGTGGCAAGGACGTCATGGCCGGGGCACAGACCGGCACTGGCAAAACGGCGGGTTTTGCGCTGCCGCTGTTGCAACGGCTGGTGCTACACGGCCCGGCGGTGTCCAGCAACCGCGCGCGTGTGCTGGTGCTGGTGCCCACGCGTGAACTGGCTGAGCAAGTGCTGCAAAGCTTTATCGCTTACGGCAAAGGCCTCGACTTGCGATTGCTGGCTGCCTACGGCGGCGTGAGTATCAACCCGCAGATGATGAAGTTGCGCAAAGGCGTGGATGTGCTCGTTGCCACGCCGGGCCGTTTGCTGGATCTCAATCGCCAGAACGCAGTGCAGTTTGACCAAGTCCAAACGCTGGTGCTGGATGAAGCCGACCGCATGCTGGATCTGGGCTTTGCGCGCGAACTCAACGCCGTCTTTGCTGCCTTGCCCGCTCAGCGTCAGACCCTGCTGTTCTCCGCCACGTTTACCGATGATATCCGCGCCATGGCGGCGGGCATTCTGCGCAGCCCGGTCAATATCAGCGTCAGCCGGCCCAATGCGACGGCCAGCAAGATCAAGCAGTGGGTGGTGCCGGTGGATAAGAGGAACAAGCCTGACCTCTTCATGCACCTTGTGGCCGAGAACAACTGGGAGCACGCGCTGGTGTTCGTCAAAACCCGCAGTGGCGTGGATTATCTGGCGGCCATGCTGGATGAAGCGGGCTATGCGGTCGACACCATCCACGGCGACAAACCGCAACCCGCGCGACTGCGTGCGCTGGAGCGCTTCAAGATGCGCGAAGTCAATATGCTGGTAGCCACCGATGTGGCTGCGCGTGGGCTGGATATCGACGATCTGCCGCTGGTGATCAACGTTGATCTGCCGATCGTGGCGCAAGACTATGTGCACCGTATTGGCCGTACCGGCCGCGCGGGTGCCAGCGGCGTGGCGGTGTCGCTCGTGTGTGCCGATGAAGCGCCGCAACTGGCCGCGATTGAAGCGCTGATCCGGCAAACGCTGCCCCGCGAAGAAGAGCCGGGTTTTGAAGCCGAACACCGCGTGCCGCAAACCAGCGCGACGGGCCAGATCATCAAGAAACCCAAAAAGCCCAAGAAGCCCAAAGTGCTTCAAGCTGCGCCGGGCGCCATGCAGGGGCCCAGCAAAAAACCGCTCCCGCAAAGTGGCGAAAACAGGCGCAAACCTGCGGCACCGCGCGCTGTGGCCGCGGATAGGGGCACAAGTTTCACGAGCGGTAGCCCATTCAGCGTGCAAAAGCCGCGCAGCAAACCCGCCACCAAGCCAGTTGCGGGTTCGCGTACGCCAACTGGCAAACCTGCTGGTGCCCGCGGCAAACGCCAACCCTGATCCCTGGGATGAGCAACGCCAGCCCTGGAACAGGCTGGCCAACGGCGCGCTTTGGCGGCGGCGGCAGCACGACCACGCTCAACGCGGCCAGTCGCGAAGTGGCGCGTGGGACTCGCATGGCCTTCCATGCGGGAAGATCCGGTTACGGCGCGCTTTGTTGCGTACCTGGGCGGGGCAAGCTAATGGCCATACGTGGTTTCGCTGCTCAATCTGATCTCCGTTGATTGCATGTTTCTTTGCGTGATCGATGTGGATTCCGGCGATAGACGCATCGAATAACCTTCGACAAGGTTAATTGCGCGCAAGGCGGTGGGTCCATGTATAAAACGTAGATTGAATGGTATTTTTTTACTTTCAACCGGACCGGGTAAACCAGTATCGATCTGGCGAATCGCGCACGGGCGGCGCAGTTCACGGGACGGCGTATGCATGAAAAAAATTGCGAATGGTTGTGCGAAAAATGACTCGCTTATCTGACCGAGGGCAGTGTCGTCGCCATCTCATAGATCATTCGCACGGCCTATAGTCGATTCGCAGCAACCACCGTTTCGAATTCCATCCGATACCGCCGTGCGAGTGCGGATGCGGTTTCGCGCAGTGATTCGCGATCGGTCGCCAGTGCGTTGGCGACCGCATCGGCAAGATTGTCCAGATTCACAACGCCGGTGAGGCCTGCCGCTTCCCATGTCCGCACATATGCCGCATGCTTGCTTCCCGCGAAAGAATGATCAGGACGACTGATATTGACGCGAGGAAGCGCGTACGCCATCGCGACGATGCGACCGTGCAGGCTGCTGCCGCAATAGATGCGGCTTCCAGCGATAAGCGCACAGATGTCCCAGACGTTCAGCGAAGCAAACACGCGAACATGAGCCGCGCGCAGTCGCGCCGCGAGCCGCTGGTACACCGCCAGGTCGTCATGCCAGGGAGCGGCGCCCGCGCGAAACAGCACAATACCCAGGCCGTGCCCGCACGCCGTGAGTTCGAGCTGGGCGGCTAGCGTATCGAGCGTTGCATCGTCGCCGAAGTCAGCGCTGAATTGCACGGCTGCATAACCGTGCGGGAACGCCTGCCGCACGTCGCGCAGCGCGAGGGTGGCGGCGTGCCGGCGTATTGCCGTGCCGAACAGGGCTGCCGTCAGCGTGGCGGGGTCCGGTATCAGGCGGGCTTCGATGCCCCGTTGCGCGAGCAGCGTCTGGGTTTGACGGTCGCGCACGCTCACCGCATCCGCGGATCGCAGTGCGGCGAGCACGTCAGCGCCCAACTGCGCATTGCGTGCATCGAGATCGACGCCCCCCACCGCGTTGAACGAGAGATGCTTCACGCGCACGCCCGGCAACGCGGATTTCGAAAGCACATACGGCGCGAGCGACGCCACGCCAACATGCCGGTGCGCCCACGCGCGCCCGTCGCGCAGCCATGTATCCTCGTCGGCAATGAGCGCCGGCACGCGCCGCGGCGGTGCGAGCATCACGGCGGCCTCCCACGCATTGCAGGTCAGCAACTCGCCGCCTGCGTGGATCACGTTCACCGAGCGGCCGCGTGCGAACGCGGCGATGCGCGCGAGTGCGACGGTGGCGGGCCCGCCATCGCCATGCGGATCGCGCGCGGCGAGCCCGGCGAACAGCAGTTCGCGGCGTTGCAGCATGCGCGCCGCCACCCGCGCGATCAGCAGGTCGCCAAAGTTGTGCCGGTCGAACGCGCCGAAGATCACCGTGGGCTTGGAAGCCATGCGGGCCTCAGGTCGTGCTTCTGTTCAGGATCCGCCAGTCCAATACTTTCTCGATCCATACGGCGACGCAGCATAAAGTGGGGCCGCCTGACACTCAACATACTGACATAAGGAAACCTTAAGCATTCTCGGGGAAACTGTCGGCCTTGCCGACGTGTTTTTCCCTGCGTATGAGAACGGTCTACTCCGAACTGAAGAGCGCGCGCCTGCGCCCTACATCCAGCCGCGTGGCCGTGCTGAAGGTATTTCATGATGCGCCGCACGAGCATCTGACTGCCGACCAGGTCTTTCGCCGCATTGCGAAAGATGTGGAGCAATGCAGCCTGGCGAGCGTGTATCGCGCGCTTGCGCAACTGATGGAATCGTCCCTGCTCGACAGCACATGGGTTGGCGAAACGCGCGTGGTGTACGAGCTTGGGCGTGGCGCGCCGCACGCGCATCTCGTGTGCGAGATCTGCAAGACCGTGGTGGACATCGACGAGCCGATGCTGCAGGAACAGCACGCCGCCATCGCGGCGGCGAAGCGCTTTCGCTATACGCATTCGAGTCTCGTCGTTTTCGGGCTTTGCGCCCAGTGTGCCGCGGCTTCGTCGTGAACTGGCGCATTGTCGGCGCGAGGTTCAAAGCGTGACGACCACCTTTCCGAACTGCTCGTTCGACTCCAGATAACGGTGCGCCTCGACGATCTGCTCAAAAGAGAACGTCCTGGCTATGACGGGCCGTAGTGCGCCCACTTTCAGGCCGTCCAGAATGAAGGCTTTCGCCCGCTCCAGCCAATCAGGATTGCCAATTACCTCATGAACGAGGTAGCCGCGCAACGTCAGCGTTTTGCCCAGAACTGCGGGCAAGGGAAACGGCGTGGGCTCGCGGCTCAGGCCGCCATATTCGATCAGTATGCCGCCGCGCGACATCGAAGCCGTGAGCGGCTCGAACAGTGAACCGCCGATTGCGTCGAGCACGATGCGCGCCCCTTCGTTTCCCGTGATGTCAGCGAGCCGTGCGGCCACGTCTTCTTCGCTAGTGGAGCGTTGCCGGCGATGATGGAGTGAGAAAGCGCGAGTCGCCCTAGCTTTTATCCGCGGGCGCCGTCGCCGCCTCGACGATGCCGCGCGCCGCCTGCTCGATCATCATCACGTCGAACGCGAGCAGCAACATGCGATAGCCGGCGGCGCGCTTCCTCTGCGCCGTTTGCGCATCAAGCGCCACGCCGCCCAGCGGCGTGCCCGCGCGCAGCACCTTCTCCTCGGCCCTGCGCACGAGCGCCTGCAACTCCGGGTGATCGAACTGGCCCGGCACGCCAAGACTCATCGAAAGATCGAACGAGGCGATCGCCGCCACGTCGATGCCTGGCACCGCGAGAATCTCATCGAGCTGCTCGATGGATTGTGCGTCCTCGATCGTGATGATGTTGAGCAGTTCCGAATCCGCGACACGAATGTAATCGGGCCCGCTCACGCCCCAGCGCGCGGCGGCGAGCGAAGGCGCGAAGCCGCGCGAGCCGTTGGGCGGATAGCGCAGCGACTCGCTCGCCTTGCGCGCGAGTTCGGGCGTGGAAATCATCGGGAAGTTGATGCCCATGGCGCCCGTTTCCAGCGCGGTCTTGACGAGCCAGGGCTCGGTCCACGCAATCCGCACGATGGGCGTGACCGGCGTGCCGCGCGTGGCGGCCACCATGGCGTGGAGGCTTTGCATGTCGATCGGGCCGTGCTCCATGTCGAAGATCAGCACGTCCACGCCGCTCGCGGCGAGTACCTGCACGAGCCCCACGCTCGGCAGCTCGACCATGAAAGCCGTCAGGTTCTCGCCGGCCGCGAGTTTGGCCTTGGCGCGATTGTGGCGGGCAGGCAGGGCGGACATGTCGTTCTCCAGGAGCCATATAAAGGCGACGCGCGCGTTCGCTTATATTGCACGGACTCGCGCGAGCGCGTCAGCCTTTTGCGGGTGGTGCGATGTCCGAGCCGAACTCCGACCGTCTTCCTTACTAAGCGAGGATGCGCGCGCTGCCCGATTTTCTCTAGTGACGGTTCGCCGAGGCCTTCCGAAGGCTTGGCAGCGTCTTTGCGCCCACCTGCCGCGTGATTGCTCGCGTAAGCAGCTTGAGCGCAGCGCCGCCCCATACCGGCTAACATGACATCCCGCCTGCAGTCTCGCGCTGACGCGCAACGACCTGCGCGGCGAAATAACCGGAATACAGGAGCGAAAGAAAATGCTTTTCCGCAAGACGATGTTAGCCGTAGCCGCATTCAGCGCCGTGCTGGCCAGTGCCAGCGCGAATGCCCAGATCGCGGGCGCGCAGCCCTTGAGCGTTTCGGTCGAGCAGTCGCAGGCGCTGCTCGAAGGCTGGAGCGTGAAGAAGAGCGTACTCGGCAAGCCCGTTTATAACGACGATAACGCGAAGATCGGCACCGTGCGCGACCTGATCGTGGCGCCGGACGGCTCGGTTTCCGCGGCCATCGTTTCGGCGGGCGGTTTCCTCGGCGTCGGCTCGCACGACGTGGCCGTGCCCATCGCCTCGCTCGACGTGCGCCAGGGCAATCTCTATCTGCCCGGCGCAACCAAGGAAGCGCTGAAGGCCACGCCCGCATTCCAGTATGCGAAGGTCGAATCGCCGCCGAAGCCGAAGAAGGTCGAAAAGCAGCAGTAAGCTAGAGCCGCAGCGATTCAGCAGCCGCACTTCCAGTCCGGCTGCTGCAACGCCATGCCGTGCAGGCCGCGATATTCGGCGACAGGTGGCGAAGACCAGCCTTCCAGCAGCGCGGGCGCGAGCCGGTAGATCTCGATGCCGAGCGGCCGGCAGACTTCCAGCGGGTCGCGTGCATCGGGTCCCCACATCGGCAGTGAAAGATCGCCGCCGGGGCAGGTCGAAAGCGCGCACAGCAGGTCGATCTCGGCGAAAAACTCGAGATAGTCGCCCTTCTTCGCCGGGCAGGCCTTCATGAAGTACTTGTCCTCCAGATTCAGGCCGGTGCACTGGAACACGTTGAGCACGTCGTGCACGTCGTATTCGGTGAGCCCATACGGCGCGATGGCGCGCGTGAGGTTCGAGTGACAGTGGAAATGAAAGTCCTCGCCGGTCAGCATGCGGTTCACGTAGGGGTCGCACCGTGTGCCGAGCAGGTCGTGAACGCGCCCGCCATGCTCGTCGACGCCGTAGTCGGCCAGGCTATCGTCGGTGATGGTGACGAGCGGGCGCAGGAAGGGCAGCGTCGACCACAGGCGGTCGAAGGTGCTCACGTGCGCCTGCTGAAGCTGGCGCGTGCGTGAAGCCCACATGCGTTCGCGCGGATCGTGCCGGTTCCACAAGTTGAGGTCGGCCACCTGCGGGCCTTCGATCGTCACGATGCGGAACACGTGTCCCGCGGGCACGCTCCAGGCTTGCCCCGAGCGTATCGGCACGACGATCGACTCGATTAGCTCGCGCTGATCTCGCTCTTCGGCGATGCGGCGGTAAAAGGGCTTGTTCACGTCGAGCGCGGAGCCCTTGGTCGACTGGTAGGCGGCGGGATAATTCAGCATTGCCTCGTACTCCTGTATGAACGACGTGTGCCCGCATTCGCGATGCCGATGGCGCACGGCACAGCCTTCGCGGGATGTCTGCTGGGGAGTATAGGAATCGCGCGACGGTAAGCCAAAGTTTGTTCAACAACCGGAAGGCAGGAGATTCGCAGGCTTTTTTTGCCTGTTCGGGCCTGCCCGCACACGCGGTGCCTTCGTGTACAGTTCGCTTGTTCCATGACCGCGGCGCCTGCTTCCGAGGCGCGCGCAGCCCAACGAGACGCGACGGTACATGATCAGACTGGAAGACCTCGTCATCTTTATCAATGCAGCGGACAACGGGAGCCTCTCGGCCGCCGCGCGCCAGCTCGATCTCACGCCCGCGGTGGCGAGCGCGGGACTCAAGCGCCTCGAAACCGAACTCGGCACGCGCCTGCTCGCACGCTCCACACGCAGCCTGCGCCTCACGCCGGACGGCGAGCGTTACCTCGGATACGCGCGCGGCGTCATGGAGCAGGTGGAAGCCGGCCAGAACGCCGTGGCGCATGGGCGCAAGATGATCGGCGGCACGGTGTCGCTGTCGATTCCCTCCGACCTCGGGCGCAACGTGCTCGCGCCCTGGCTCGACGACTTTCAGGCGCAGCATCCCGCGGTGTCGTTCCAGGTGCACATTGGCGACCACGTGACCGACATGTTCCGGTCGCCGGTTGCCGTAGCGGTCCGCTACGGCGTGCCCGAAGATTCCTCGCTCGTGGCGCTGCCGCTCGCGCCCGACAACCGCCGCGTGCTGTGTGCCGCGCCCGGCTATTTCGCGCGTCACGGCAAACCCGCGACGCCCGCCGATCTCTCGCGCCACAACTGCCTGCGCTTCGCGCTGAGCGACACGCTGCACGACCGCTGGACCTTCTACCGCGGCGACGAAGCGAGCGTCGTGAACGTGCACGGCGACCGCAGCAGCGATGACGGCGAACTCGTGCGCCGCTGGGCCGTGGCGGGGCACGGCCTTGCGTACAAGTCGCGCCTGGACGTGCTCGCCGATATCCAGGCGGGGCGCCTCGAAACCGCGCTCGACGCGTTTCAGGGCGAAGGCGCGCCGCTGCATCTCGTCTGCGCGCACCGCACGATGCTCTCGCCGACCGTCAACGCACTGCGCGATTTGCTGCGCGATCGCATTGCCGCGTTTCTTGCCTGAGGTGTAATCGCGCAGTCAGTCCGCTCGCTGGTCCGATACCCGGCTCGACCGCTATCAGGGCCGGCCTGCATTTGTCTTTCTCAAGCCCCCGCCGCTCGATCGCCCCCTCGATCTTCAAAGCAGCTTTGAAGCTGAATTCGCCGTTTGCCGCTATGCGCGCCGAGCGCACTGGCCGATTATTCATACCAACACGAACGGCACGGAGGCTTGCATGATCGTCGCGATAGGCCGCTTTTATCTGCGGGCCGACAAGATTTCGCATTTCGAGGCGGCCTGGCTGCGCGTATGCCCGCTGCTCACGAACAAGCCGGGTTATCGCGGGCACCGTCTCGGTCCGCAGTGCGAAGACGAAGGCTGCTACGTGCTGGAAGTGGAATGGGACTCCCTCGACGCACAGAGCGCGTTCATGATGCACGGCGATTTCCAGGCCTTCCTGCACACGCTGTGGCCGTACTTCTCGGCCGATCCCGACCTCTATCACTTCGAGCCGCTTGTTCAACCAAGCCGGGTTCCCGCAATTTGACTGTCTGGAGGTATTCACGATGAAAGCGATTGGTTATTACCGCAATCTCCCCATCAGCGACCCCGAATCGCTGATCGATCTCGAACTCCCCGACCCGCAGCCGGGCCCGCGCGATCTGCTCGTTGAAGTGCACGCGGTGTCGGTCAACCCGGTCGACGTGAAGGTGCGCGCGCGCATGGCGCCCGAGAACGGCGAGCCGAAAGTGATCGGCTGGGACGCGAGCGGCGTGGTGCGCGCCGTGGGCCGGGACGTGACGCTCTTCAAGCCGGGCGACCGGGTGTGGTATGCGGGCTCGCTGCTGCGCCCGGGCACCAACAGCGAACTGCACGTGGTGGACGAGCGCATCGTGGGCCGCATGCCGCAAAGCCTGAACTTCGCCGAGGCGGCCGCGTTGCCGCTCACCTCCATTACGGCGTGGGAGTTGCTGTTCGACCGCCTCAAGGTGCCCGAAGGCACGGTGTCGTCCGGCGACTCGCTGCTCGTAATCGGCGCGGCGGGCGGCGTGGGCTCGATTCTCGTGCAGTTGGCGCGCAGGCTCACGGGCCTCACGGTGATCGGCACGGCCTCGCGGCCCGAAACGTCGAAGTGGGTGAGCGAACTGGGCGCGCATCACGTCATCGATCATGCGAAGCCGCTTTCGCAGGAGCTCAAGCGTATCGGCATGGAAGGCGTGGACTATATCGCGAGCCTGAATCAGACCGACCGTCACTTCGACGAGATCGTCGCCTCGATCAACCCGCAGGGGCATCTCGCGCTGATCGACGACCCGGAGCTGGTCGACTTCCGCAAGCTCAAGACGAAGAGCGTGGCCCTGCATTGGGAGTTCATGTTTACGCGTTCGATGTTCGGGACGAAAGACCAGATTCGCCAGCACGATCTGCTCGAGCGCATGGCTTCGCTCATCGACGAAGGCGTGTTGCGCACGACCCTGAACGAGAGCTTTGGGACCATCAATGCGGCGAACTTGCGCCGGGCGCACGAGCTCGTGGAAACCAACCGCTCGCGCGGTAAGCTCGTGCTCGAAGGTTTTTAAATTGGCGAGCACGCGCTGACCCTCAAACGGCGGATTGGGGCCGTTGAACAAGCCTTCCTGCATATCGATGATGAGAAGGGCGCGGCGTTCGCGAGCGAGGCTGGGCATGGTGGTTCTCCGGTAGTTGCGCCCGCAACGCACGGAGAAACGACAAGGCCCCATCCATTGCTGGCGGGGCCTTGTGATCGATACGAAATCTAACGTGCGCGCACCGAACTCACGACCCGCCGGAAGCGGTCGTGGTAGTCGTCTTGGTGAGGATGTGCGCGTTCATGAGGACGATCATGCAGAAGGCGGCCAGAGGCGTCAACGATGTTGTGCTCGTTGTCCGGACAGCTCGACGGCAAACCATGCCGTCGAGCGTGAGCGCGTCAGCGCGCAGTGTCGGGGCGCTTCCAGTGCGCGTTGGCGTGCTTGTCCGTAATGCGGACCTTGGCCAGCAGCGGCTTATAGCCTCGCAGGACGATCTCGCTGATCGCGAGAAGCTCGGAGCGAAAGATGTTCTCGGCGAATTTGCTACCGTCCTCGAACTCCAGGGCGTAACCATCGATTGGCCCCCATTGGCCTCTCGGTAACGGTTCGATATACACGTCCATCATTAGTCTCCATTGAATAACAAGCGAATCAGAAGCGTCATTGGTTTCAGTCTATCGCAGCGAAAGACGCCTTCCCCGCGGTTTTTGGTGCCGTAATTTCCTTGTTGTTCAATGGCTTACGTGATGTCTTTCACGATAAGAGAAGGTGTCCTTCCATGTGCAATTGCTCGCCCCCATCCGGAAATGCGAAATTTGCACACACCGGGCGCGCGTTGCACGATATGAAAGCGCGAGCGTGCATTCACTCCTGCTCGCGTTGCGCCGGTTCGCCTAGATCGATCTCATCCATGCCCTTGTTCAGCTGATTCAGGAAGTGCACGAGCGAAACCTTGTCGTCGAAGCGAAAGCTCGCGAGCGCCTGGCGATAGAACTCGTAGATCTTCGGCTGCAGGCTCTCCCAGAACACCTTGCCCTGGTCCGTGAGGACGACTTTTTTCGCGCGCCGGTCCACGGTGTCGGCCACGCGCAGCACATGCTCGTCGCGCTCCAGGCGCTTGAGCACGCCGTCGAGACTCTGGCGGCTCACCACGAGATAGTCGGCCAGTTCGGAAAACGACATGCCCTCTGCCACCTGCGGGCGCGACAGTGCGCCGAGCACCGACCACTGCACGGTCGTGATGCCGAGCGCCTTGGTCGTCTGCCGGTCGAGCGTGTTGCCCGCCTGGAACAGCCGGAAGAACAAGCGGTTGTGAATCGACGAGACGGATTGATCGTACGAAGGGTCGTTCTGGGTCATGGGCGCCTTTCGGTCGCCGCGCGAGTGCGGCGGGCAATGAGACAAATACCTGATACGAAAATAGTGAAGGGAAGTGGGCACGCCGTCTATTTGGACAATACCCCTCCTCGTGCCCTCAATATATATCATGATGTTGACGTAATTTGGAGGCTCGCCTAGAGTGTGGAAACGACGCACGAGAATATCAAGAGACATCCCCATGGCGACCTACGACCGGCTTTTGACCCCGCTTCGCGTTGGCGCGACGCTGCTCCCCAACCGCATGGTGATGGGCGCGATGCACACGCGGCTCGAAACGCTCGACCGTCCGCATGAGCGCCTCGCCGCGTTCTATGCGGCGCGCGCGGCCGGCGAGATCGGCCTGATTCTGAGCGGCGGATTCTCGCCGAATCCCGAAGGCGTGATGGAGGCGGGAGGCCCGCTCTTCAATCGCGCGGAGCAACTCGACGAGCATCGCGCCGTGACGCGCGCGGTTCACGAGGCGGGTGGAAAGATCGTGCTGCAGGTCCTGCACGCGGGCCGTTATGCAAAGGTGCCGGAGTGCGTGGGGCCCAGGGCCGCCAAGGCGAGAATCAACGCGTACGCGCCGCGCGCGCTCAGCACGGAGGAAGTGCGCGCCACCATCGGCGACTTCGCCCGCACGGCGGCGCTGGCGGTTCTGGCCGGCTACGACGGCGTCGAGATCATGGGCTCGGAAGGCTATCTCATCAACGAGTTCACGGCCGCGGTCACCAACGCGCGCGACGACGAATTCGGCGGCAGCTTCGCAGGTCGCATCCGCTTTGCCCTCGACATCGTGCGCGCCGTGCGCGCGGAAATGGGCCGCGAGCGCATGCTGATCTACCGCATCTCTTCCATCGACCTCGTGGAAGGCGGCATGAACGGCGCCGAGATCGCGGCGTTTGCGAAGGAGATCGAAGCGGCTGGCGCGGATCTCATCAACACGGGCGTGGGCTGGCACGAATCGGCGGTGCCGACCATCGCGGCGTGCGTGCCGCGCGCGGCCTGGCGCGACGCGATTCGCAACGTCAAACAGTCGGTGTCGATTCCCGTGATGGCGTCGAACCGTATCAACACGCCTGAGATCGCGGAGGAACTGATCGCCTCGGGTGTGGCCGATCTCGTTTCGATGGCGCGCCCGCTGCTGGCCGACCCCGACTTCGCGAAGAAGACGCGGCTTGGCATGGCCGACGAAATCAACACGTGCATCGGCTGCAATCAGGCTTGTCTCGACCGCATCTTCACGGAACGCACGGCGACATGCCTCGTCAATCCGCGCGCCGGGCGCGAGATCGAATTCGCGGCGGGCAAGGCCTTGCAGCCCAAACGTATCGCGGTCGTGGGCGGCGGGCCGGCCGGCATGGCGTTCGCGATCAACGCCGCCGAACGGGGCCATACGCTCACGCTGTTCGAAGCGCATGCGCGGCTGGGCGGCCAGCTGAATCTTGCGAAGGTCGTGCCCGGTAAAGCCGAGTTTCACGAGATGCTGCGCTATTTCGAGGTGGGGTTAAAGCGGCTTGGCGTGACGTTGCGGCTTGGGCAAGCCGCAACGGCCGATGAACTCGCCAGCGAGGCTTTCGACGAGATCGTCATCGCCACCGGCGTCACGCCGCGCGTCCCCGATATCGTTGGTGTCGATCATCGGAAGGCAGTGTCATATATCGACGTGCTCGCGGGCAGGGTCGAACTCGGCGCGCGCGTGGCGATCATCGGCGCGGGCGGCATCGGTTTCGACGTGGCCGAGTATCTGCTGGGCGACGCGCAGGAATCGCTGGACCGTGGCGTGTTTTTCCGCGCGTGGGGCGTCGATCCCGCGAATGCGGATGCGGGCGGCTTAACGCCTATCGACGCTCATGGTGCGCCGCGCCGTAGCGTTCACATGTTTCAGCGCAAGGAGGAACCGCTCGGCAGGGGCCTCGGCAAATCGACGGGATGGATCTTGAAGGCCCGCTTGCGCAAGGCGCGCGTGATGATGACGTCGGGCGCGACCTATGACGCGATCGACGACGAAGGCCTGTATTATCGCGTCGATGGCAAGCCACATGTGCTCGCCGTCGATCATGTCGTGCTGTGCGCGGGGCAAAATTCGAACCGTACGCTTTACGATGAACTCGTTGCGCGCGCAGCGAAACCGAAGGTGATAGGCGGTGCTGACGTTGCCGCCGAACTCGATGCGTTGCGTGCTATCGATCAGGCCACGCGGCTCGCGATGACGATGTGACGTCGCCGCTCGCGCACGCTAGCTCACACGCTGGTTACGAATACGCCTTGTCCGTGAGCGGCGCGCTCTTGCGAGCGTCGCGAATGAAAATTGCCGAGAGCGCCGCGCCAGTGACCGCAACCACACCGGCCAGCGCGAACGCCGTGGCGAACGAACCGCTGCGCTCCACCAGAAAGCCTGTCACTGCCGGCCCGATGACGCCCGAAAGGCTGCCCACGCAGTGCATGCAGCCGCTCACGCTGCCCACCCTGGCGGGATGCACGACGTCCTGCACGATCGCCCAGTAGAGCGCGCCCGTCACATAGAGCAGGAAGAGCGCAATGGACATCAGCGCGATGGCCGCGACAGCCGTATGCACCAGGCCGGCGACGCCCACGCACACGCCCGTCGCGGCGAGGCAAGTGGAAAGGACAATCTTGCGTGAGAGCATGAGCTTGCCGGTCCAGCGGAAGATCGCGTCGGAGATCGCGCCGCCCGCCGCGAGGCCAACGGTGCCCACGAGCCAGGGCACGACGGTGGCGAGACTCATCTCGCGGATGTTGAGGTGATGCGCCTGCACGAGGTAGCTGGGGAACCAGCTCAGAAAGAAGAACAGCACGTAGTTGTAGGCGAAGAACGCCACGGCCGTTGCGATCACGAGCGGCTGGCGCAGCCATGCCGAGAGCGGCAAAGAAGCGGCGCTGTCGGGCACCGCGTGGGTCGTGTGCGCGACGCTCGGTCCCCGCCGCGCGGGCTCGGCTTCGTCGAGCGTGCTGACAAAGCGGCTTTCCGAAGGACGGTTGGCGGTGAGCAGCATCCACGCGACGCACCATACGAGGCCAATCGCGCAGATGATCCAGAACGCAGGGCGCCAGCCGAAGCTGATCGCGAGCAGCCCGATCACCGGGCCGGCAATTGCGCCGCCGAGCGGCGAGCCGGCGCTCAGGAGTCCCATGGAAGTCGCGGCGATGTCGCGCGGCATCCAGTTGTTGACCATCTTGTTGGCGCCTGCGCAGAGCGGCCCTTCGGCCATACCGAACAGCACGCGCAGCACGAGCAGGCTCGCGAAGCCCACGGCCACGGCCGTGAGCCCGCAGAAGATCGACCACAGCCCGACCGCGAGGACATACACGATCTTCGGCCCGAGCTTGTCGCTCGCGAGGCCGCCCACGAAATTGAACAGCGCATAGCCTACGAAGAAGCTGCTGAACACGATGCCCATCTGCGCCGCATCGATGCCGAGGTCCTTTTGAACGAGCGGTGCGGTGATCGAGAGCGCCACCCGGTCGAGGTAGTTGATGCCATAGACGAGGAATAACAGGAATACGGTTATCCATCCCATCGTGCGTTGCTTCATGTTCTGTCTCCAGTCTTTATCCAGTTCGGCGCGCGTGCGGCTTCAGGCCGGCGCGGGGCAGGCCAGCAGCGCGTTCGTGCCGTGCCGGCGCAGCGATTGCAGATGCCGGGCGAGCCGCTCGACGAACGCCTGCGGCCAGGGCGTTGCGCCAAAGACGCTCGTGTGCGAGAGGGCGGCTTGTACGGTGTCGAGCGCCGTGCTCGCGCCGCGCAGCTTCGCGGCGAGCGCGGGGGCGCCAGGATCGCTCACCACGAGCGACGTGCCCGCGTCGCTGCGTTCGGTCGCGAGGTAGTGCAGCCAGGCGGCGAGCGCGCGTTCGAGATGAGGACGCTCGATACCGCGCGCGAGGCTCTCGCGCAGCGCGGGTAGCCAGCGCACCGGTATTTTCTGCGTGCCGTCCGTCGCGATCTGGCTGGTACGGTGCGCGAGCGTCGGGTTGGCAAAGCGCGCCAGCAGATCCTGGCAGTACGAATGAACGTCGAAGCCGGGCGGGACCGTCACGGTGGCGAGCAGGTCCTCGGTCATCAGCGCGCGCACGAAGGCGGCCAAGGCGGGATCGACCATCGCGTCGGAAACGGTTTCGCGCCCGCGCAACTGGCCCACGTACGCAATCGCCGAATGCGAGCCGTTCAGGAGGCGCAGCTTCATGGCCTCGTACGGATGCACATCGCGCGTGAGCAGCGCGCCCGCGTCTTCCCACGCGGGGCGCGGGCCGCTGAAGCGGTCTTCGATGACCCACTGGGTGAACGGCTCACATACGATCGCGGCTTCGTCGCGCAGGCCGAGTTGCACGGCAGCCGCGTCGAGCGACGCGGGCGTGGCGGCCGGCACGATGCGATCGACCATCGTGTTGGGAAACGCGATCGTCTCGCCGATGCGGCGCGCGAGGGCCGGGTCGAACTGCTCCGCATACTGGATCAGCAGCCTGCGCAGCGTGTCGCCGTTGGCCTGCATGTTGTCGCAACAGACCACGGTGAGCGGCGCGCCGGCCGGGCGGCTGCGGATGCCCGCGGCGAGCACGCCAAGCGTGGTGCGCGGCGCATCGAGTGTCATGAGGTCGTGGCAGGTGCCCGGGTCGCCGGCGTCCAGTTCGGCGCTGGCGGGCGCGATGCTGTAACCCTTCTCGGTCACGGTCAGGCTCACGATGGCCACGCCGGGGTCCGCAATCGTGCCGAGCACCCGGTCCATCGCCTCGGGCGCGTAAAGCGCGCCGCGCAGCGCGCCGACCACGCGGCTCGCCGCCGTCTCGCCGCTGCGCTCGGTGACCGAATAGAGGTGGTCCTGGGCCGCCAGCGCCTGCGGCACGCGCCGCTCGCGCAGGCTCACGCCGACGATGCCCCAACGCGTGTCGCCGCGCTCAAGCAGCGTTTCCGTATAGAGCGCCTGGTGCGCGCGATGAAACGCACCCAGCCCGAGATGGACGATGCCGGGGCGCACGCGCTGGCGGTCGTACCCCGGTTGGCGTACGGCTGTCGCGGCGGTAGTTAGTGAGCGCTCACACAGGAGGGGTGTTGTCATTGCGTTGTACCATGGTACATATGCGAATGACCGAAGCTTAGTCCGATGTTTTATCTCGTTTTATCGGGGTTAACGCTAGGAAGTGACCGTAAAGCGTATTTGCTACCATGGTACAAACAATCACCGGTTACCCGCCATGAGCCAGACCGTTATCGAACCGCAAGAGGACACCATCCTCGCCGCACTGAGCGGGTTCGTCGCCAACCCCGACGCTTCTTATCGCCCGCAGGTGCACGCCTTTCTGCGCGACACCATCGTGCGCGGCGCGCTGCCGCCGCACGCCAGCCTTTCCGAGGCCGCGATTGCCGAAGCGCTGCAGGTGAGCCGCACGCCGGTGCGCGAAGCGCTCGCGCAACTCGCCGACGAACATCTCGTGAACATCTACCGCAAGGTCGGCACGATCGTCGCGCCGATCTCCATTTCGCAGCTCGAAGAGGGACGCTTCGCGCGCAGCACGCTCGAATGCGCGAACCACGTGCAGCTGGCCCAGACCATCACGCTCGACCAGCTCACGGAGATCGGCCGGATCGTCGACGACCAGCGCGACGCCGTCGCGCGCGGCGACGTGGACCGCTTTTTCGATCTCGACGAGCTGATGCACCGGCGCCTGTTCGAATTCGCGGGCCGCTCGCATGTGTGGGAAATGCTGCAGCCAATGAAGCGCCAGTTCGACCGCGTGCGCTGGCTGCTGCTCGACCGTGTGGCGGACCATGCGCAGCGCGCGCTGCGCGAGCACGAATTGATCCTCGCGCATATGGCCTCGCGCAACTTCGCGCAACTGGGCGCGACGGTGGCGAGCCATATCGACCGCGTGGGCTCGCATCTGCCGGAAGTGCAGGCGCGCGTGCCCGACTATTTCGTCGAATGAAAGAGAGTGGAGACAGCAATTGAAGATTGAACGGCTGCAGACGATCGTCACCTGCCCTGGCCGCAATTTCGTGACCGTGAAGATCGTGACCGACGAAGGCGTGTACGGTCTCGGCGACGCTACGCTCAACGGCCGCGAACTGGCCGTGCGCGCGTACCTCGAAGATCACGTGTTTCCGTGCCTCGTGGGCCGCGACCCACGCAATATCGAGGACATCTGGCAATACCTCTATCGCGGCGCGTACTGGCGGCGCGGCCCGGTCACGATGACGGCGATCGCCGCGATCGACATGGCGCTCTGGGATATCAAGGGCAAGCTCGCGAACATGCCCGTGTATCAGCTGCTAGGCGGCAAGAGCCGCGAAGGGCTGATGGTCTACGGCCACGCAAACGGGCGCGACCACGAAGAGGCCAT
This sequence comes from Paraburkholderia sp. CNPSo 3281, assembly GCF_024206515.1. Lineage (NCBI taxonomy): Bacteria > Pseudomonadati > Pseudomonadota > Betaproteobacteria > Burkholderiales > Burkholderiaceae > Paraburkholderia > Paraburkholderia sp. CNPSo 3281. The sequence continues at coordinate 200,497 of NZ_JAMBPS010000004.1, forward strand.
CGACGCGGTGCGTCAGCATGTGGAGGAGGGCTACCAGGCGATTCGCGTGCAGTCGGGCGTGCCCGGTCTCGACAAGGTGTATGGCGTGGGCAAGGTCAAGGGCGAGTACGAGCCCGCCCAGAAGGGGCTGCCGCCCGAAGAGCCGTGGGACACGGCGCTCTATCTGCGCCATACGCCCGAACTCTTTCGCAAGGTGCGCGAGGCCGTGGGCTTCGGCCCGCATTTGCTGCACGACGCGCACCACCGCCTTACGCCGATCGAGGCCGCGCGCCTCGGCCGCGACCTGGAGCCGTATCGCCTCTTCTGGCTGGAGGACGCGACACCGGCCGAGAACCAGGAGAGTTTCCGCCTGATCCGCAGTCACACCAGCACGCCGCTCGCGGTGGGCGAGGTGTTCAACTCGATCTGGGACTGCAAGGACCTGATACGCGAGCAGCTCATCGACTATATCCGCGCGACCATCGTGCACGCGGGCGGCATTACGCATATGCGCCGCATTGCCGATTACGCGGCCATGTACCAGGTGCGCACGGGCTTTCATGGCGCCACCGATCTTTCGCCGGTCTGCATGGCCGCCGCCGTGAACTTCGGCCTGTGGGCGCCGAACTTCGGCATTCAGGAACTGATGCCGCACAACGCGCTCACGAATGCCGTGTTCCCGCATCAGTACCGCTTCGAGAACGGCTTCCTCTTGATGGACGACGCACCGGGGCTTGGCGTGGACATCGACGAGACGCTGGCTGCGAAATATCCCTATGAACGCGCCTATCTGCCGGTCGCCCGTCTGCGCGACGGGTCGATGTGGAACTGGTAGGCATACCTGATCAAATATCCATGGAAGCGTCCACTATGTTGAGCGTCGTAGTCGATCGACCGAACAGCCTCGCCGTGCGCGAGATGCCCACGCCCACGCCCGCAGCGGGAGAAGTGCGTGTACGGGTGCGTTATGCGGGCATCTGCGGCTCGGACCTGCACATCTATCGCGGGCACAATCCGTTCGTGTCGTATCCACGAATCATCGGCCACGAGTTCGTGGGCCGCATCGAGTCCGTGGGCGAGGGTGTCGATGCCGCGCGCGTGGGCGAACTCGTGGCCGTCGATCCCGTCATCAGCTGTGGGCGTTGCCACGCATGCCAGATCGGGCGGCAGAACGTGTGCCGTAATCTCGTCGTGCTGGGCGTGCATCGCGACGGCGGTTTTAGCCAGTATGTGTGCGCGCCCGCGCGCAACGCGTACCGCATTCCCGAGCGTATCGCGCAATCGTGCGCGGCAATTGTGGAGCCGTTTGCCGTGGCGGCGAACGTCACGGCGCGCACCGGCGTGCTGGACAGCGACGTTGCGCTGATTTACGGCGCGGGCACCGTGGGACTGACGATCCTGCAGGTGCTCAAGCGCGTGTACGGCGTGCGTGCATTCATTACGGATCAGCTCGACGAGCGGCTCGAACTCGCACGTCGTTGCGGGGCGCAAGCCGACGAAACGATCAACACACGCAACGAGCCGCTCGCCGACGCGCTGCGCGCGCGCGGCGTGGAAGACGGCCCAACGCTGATTTTCGATGCGGTGGGCCATCCGTCCATACTCGAAGAAGCGGTGCGGCTCGCGGCGCCCGCGGGGCGTATCGGGCTGCTCGGCTTTTCGTCGACGCCTTCGGCCATCGCTCAGCAGGAGCTGACGAAAAAGGAGCTCACGTTGTGCGCCTCGCGCCTGAACTGCGCGATGTTCCCGACCGTGATCGACTGGCTCGAGCGCGGACTCGTCACGCCGGAATCGATCATCACGCATAAGGTGGATTTTCGCGAGGTGAGTAGCGCGTTCGAGCTGGCGGAGCACAATCCGCGCGAAACCTGCAAGGTGTTGCTCGACTTCGGCGCGTAAAATACGGGGCATTCGTGCAACAGAATTTCATCGCGCATGCTCCCCCGAATACTCGTTAGCGCTTGCCTGCTTGGCCGCCCGGTTCGATACGACGGCTCGGCGAAAACCGTTGCGCATGCACTGATCGAGCAGTGGCAGCGTGAGGGACGACTCGTGCCCGTTTGCCCGGAAGTCGCAGGCGGGTTCGGCGTGCCGAGGCCGCCTGCAGAGATCGCGAACGCCGCTTCACGCGCGGCACACGCAGGCCAGTGCGTAGCACGATAACCGCGAGGATAACGGCGCAATCACCCATCCTCGGCGCTACCGGCTTCTTTCACGATCCATTGTTTGAACGCGCGCATGGCGGGCGTCGCCGTTTTCCCCTTTTGCGACGTGAGCCAGTAGCTGCCAGCCTGCACCTCGATATCGAAGGGCCGCACGAGCCTGCCCGCCACGAGATCGCGCTCGAACATCGAAACCGGGGCGAGCGCGACGCCCGCACCCTGCATCGCCGCTTCCACCATGAGGCGCGACGAATCGAACACGGGCCCGCGCACGGGGCGCGGCGCGAGCCCGGCGGCTTCGAACCAGAGCGTCCAGTCGTCGGCGCGATACGAGCGCAGCAGTTTTTCGTTGGCGAGATCGGCGGGGCGTTGCAGACGGTGTGCGATATCGGGCGTGCAGAGCGCGGCGAGCGGCGCGTCGAACAGCTTCGCGGCGCGCGAACCGGGCCAGGTGCCGTCGCCGAACCGGATGGCGAAGTCGAGCCCTTCGCCTGCGAGATCGACGAGATTGTTGTTCGTCATGATGCGCAGCTCGACGAACGGATGTGCGTCGTGAAACGACTTCAGGCGCGGCATCAACCAGCCCACCGCGAAGGTCCCCACGGCCCCCACGGTCAGCACCTCGTGAAAATGGCCGCCTTCGAACTGCCGCAACACGGCTTCGATGCGGTCGAACGCATCCGTGAGCACGGGGCGCAGCGCGAGACCTTCGTCGGTGATCGCAAGGCCGCGCGGCAGACGCTTGAAGAGGGTCGCGCCAAGCCGTTCCTCGAGCGTGCGGACTTGCTGGCTCACGGCCGCCTGGGTGACGTTCAACTCGCTCGCCGCGCGTGTGAAGCTCAGGTGCCGCGCCGACGTTTCGAAGGCGCGCAAGGCATTAAGGGGCAGATACGTGCGCATGATCGGTCTATAAGTTTTTCTGGGGCAGCGCGCAATTTATCATCGTTTGTCACCTCGCGGAGAACAGGCGATAGTGGCGGCTCTTCAAGGAGAGGCCATGATCACGCGACGTAGATTCACGATGACGGTGTTGGGCGGTGCGATAGCTGGCGTTGCATCTCAGGCATTCGGCGCGACGGTGGGAACGGCGCCGGAAGCGGACGCGACGCCCGCTGGCGCAGCGGACAAGCAGCTCGCCGCCATCGAGGCGCAGGCAGGCGGGCGTCTCGGCGTGGCGATGCTCGATACGGCGAACGGGCACGTGCGCGGGTGGCGCACGCACGAGCGCTTTCCGATGTGCAGCACGTTCAAGGTGTTGCTCGCATCGGCCGTGTTGACGCGCAAGGATCACGGCAAGGAAGACCTCGCGCGCAAGGTCGTGTATTCGCCTGCGCAAGTCGTGTCGTATTCGCCGGTGAGCGGACCGCGCGCGGGCGGCGAGGGCATGACGGTCGCCGAACTGTGCGAAGCGGCGCTCACGCGCAGCGACAACACGGCGGCCAACCTGCTGCTGGAGAGCATTGGCGGCCCTTCGGCGATCACCGCTTTCGCGCGCAGCATTGGCGACCCGGTAACGCGCCTCGACCGAAACGAGACCACGCTCAACGAAGCGATACCAGGCGACCCGCGCGATACGACCACACCCGCCGCCATGGTCGCGAACCTGCGCGAATTGCTGCTGGGCGAGCGCCTTTCTGCGGCATCGCGCGAGCAGCTCATTGCATGGCTCGTTGCCAACAAGACTGGCGATGCACGTTTGCGCGCAGGCTTGCCGAAGGACTGGCGCGTGGGCGACAAGACCGGCACCGGCGACCGGGGTACGGCGAACGATGTGGCAATTATTTGGCCCACCGGGCGCGCGCCCATTCTCGTCACGACGTATCTGACGGGCGCGACGCACGCGAGTTCAGCGCAGCGCGATGCGGCGATCGCACAGGTCGGAGTATGGGTGGCGAGTTTCTAACGTAATTGATACGGTATCCTAATCGTATGAGAGGCAATCGTATGAGAAGAGACCGATCGTTCGCTTGCCGTTCGCTTTCCTTACGCGTTGTTATATTTGCAACATTGACTTAATTTTTTGGCGTCGATGTCGTCAATACGGGTGACCTCTCACTACGGCGTCCCCATGTCATTCCTTACCAGAATCAAAATCGGCCCGCGTCTCGGCGCGGGCTTTGCCATTGTGTTGCTCTTGCTCGGCGCGGTGGGCGGGATCGGGCTGCTGCAGGCGTCGCGCATCTTCGACGGCACGCAGGAAATCGCCACGGACTGGCTGCCCAGCGTCGAGACGCTCGGCAACATGCGCAATCAGGCGCAGGACGTGCGTCGCACGTCGCTGCGCATGCTGATCGCCAGCGACGCCAGCGAGAAGGCCTCGCTGCACGACCAGCACGCCCGGATGATCAGCCAGTTCGGCACGCTGTTCGACAGCTATTCGAAGTTGCTCTCTTCGGCCGAAGAGCGCCGCTTGTTCGATTCGATCGGCGCGGCATGGTCGCAATATCTGGACGACGACAAGAAGATCGAGGCCCTGGTCATGTCCGCCGATGGCGGATCGCCGGACGCCCGCGCTGCGGTTTCGAGCGCATCGGCGAAGTCGTTCGTGGCGGTCATGGATCTCATCAACCAGGACGTGACCCTCAATCACAATGGCTCGACCGCCGAAGTCGCCACGGCGAAGGCGGCGTACCACAGCGCGGTCGCGTGGACCATCGCGCTGATCGTGATCGCCATTGGCTTTGGTGCGACGATTGCGCTCTTCATCACGCGTTCGATCACGGGCCCGATCGCTCGGGCCGTGGACGTGGCCGAAACAGTGGCGCGCGGCGATCTGACCGCACGCATCGATGTGGACGGCACCGACGAGGCGGCCCAGTTGCTCGGCGCGCTGCGTCACATGAACGAGCGGCTCGTCGACCTGGTAGGCCGCGTGCGCACGGGCAGCGAAGGCATTGCCTCCGCCTCTGCGCAGATCGCGGCGGGCAACACCGACCTGAGCCAGCGCACCGAAGAGCAGGCCGCTTCGCTCGAAGAAACGGCTGCGAGCATGGAAGAGCTTACGGCGACTGTCAAGCAGAACGCCGATAACGCGACCCAGGGCAACACGCTGGCGGGCCAGGCGTCGCAAACGGCCACGCGCGGTGGCGAAGTGGTGGGCCGCGTGGTCGATACGATGCGCGATATCGCGAACAGCTCCGAGCAGGTCGCGCAGATCATCTCGGTGATCGAGGGCATCGCATTCCAGACCAACATCCTGGCGCTCAACGCGGCGGTGGAAGCGGCGCGTGCAGGCGAGCAGGGCCGCGGCTTCGCGGTGGTGGCCGGCGAAGTTCGTACACTCGCGCAGCGCAGCGCGACGGCGGCGCGCGAGATCAAGGAACTCATCAGCATATCGGTCGAGCGCGTGAACAACGGCACGGCGCTCGTGGACGACGCGGGCCGCACGATGGGTGAGATCGTGCAATCGGTCAAGCGCGTTGCCGATCTGATGAACGAGATTTCGGCGGCCTCGGGCGAGCAGCGCACCGGCATCGAGCAGGTCAACCAGGCGGTCACGCAGATGGACGAGGTCACGCAGCAGAACGCGGCGCTCGTCGAAGAAGCGTCGGCGGCGGCGCAGTCGATGTCCTCGCAGGCAGCGGCGTTGCGCGAGCTGGTATCGGTGTTCAACATCGGTTCTGCGGGACGTGCGGCAACGACGAGCATCGCGCCGATGACGAATGTCGTTGCGAGCGCAACGGTCAAGCGTCCCGCACCTTCGAGGCCCGCGCCCGTGCGTGCCGCCGCTGCGCCCGCTGCGAAGGCGGAACGCCGTGAACCGGCAACGGCCACGTCCGATGACGACTGGCAGACCTTCTGATGGTCTTCTGATGTAGCGCGCTAAAGCGCAGTTCAAACGCCCCGGTCAGCAGCACAACTGGGGCGTTTGTATTTTGATGCGCTTAGCGACGCATCAAAGCACGCCGAGCGTGGACTTCGGTTCCAGAAACGCTTCGATCCCGAAGGTGCCGTATTCGCGCCCGATGCCCGATTGCTTGAAGCCGCCGAACGGCGCAGCCGGCTCATGTGCGAGCGTGTTGACGAGCACGCGGCCCGCTTCGATCTGTGCGGCCACGCCTCGCGCGCGCGCGATGTCGGGCGAGAGCACGTAGGCTTGCAGGCCGTAGGGCGTGTCGTTGGCGATCTCGATCGCGTGCTCCGTGTCGCGATACGCGATGATCGAAAGCACCGGCCCGAAAATCTCCTCGCGCGCGATGGTCATATCGTTCGTCACGCCGCTGAACACGGTGGGACGCACGAACCAGCCCGACTCGATACCCTCGGGCCGCCCCGCGCCGCCCGCAATCAGGCGTGCGCCTTCGTCGATGCCGATGCCGATATAGCGCTGCACGCGCTCCCATTGCTTCTGGCTCACCATCGGGCCGACGCTCGTGTGCGTGTCGCGCAGATCGCCCGCCTGAATCTGCGCCACGGCTTGCCCGACGCGCGCTTCGAATTCGACGAGCCGCGACTGCGGCACCAGAATGCGCGTGCCCGCGATGCACGCTTGCCCGCTGTTCATGAAGCCAGCCTGCAGTGCGAGCGGCACAGCTTCGTCGAAATTCGCGTCGTCGAGCACGATGACCGGCGACTTGCCGCCCAGTTCGAGCGTCACGCGCTTGAGCGTTTCCGCCGCCGTGCGCAGGATCGTCTTGCCTACTGCGGTCGAACCCGTGAACGAGATCTTGGCGACGTCGGGGTGTTCGGCGATGCGTGCGCCCACGACGTCGCCGCGACCCGTGGCGATGTTGAAGAGCCCCGCAGGCAAGCCCGCCGAATGCAGCGCCTCGGTCACGATGCGCGTCTGGATCGCGCTCATCTCGCTCGGCTTGATGACGGCCGTGCAACCCGCTGCGAGCGCGGCCGCGAGCTTGCCGCAGATGAAGCCCGCGTCGCTGTTCCAGGGCGTGATCAGCCCCGCCACGCCGAGTGGCTGCATGGTGACCTCGGCCGTGCCTGCGCGCCGCGTGAACGCGTAGCCTTCCAGCGTCTTCGCGGCGTCGTGCAGCACGTTGGAGGCATGCTGCGCCATCCAGCGGCCGCGCGAGACCGGCGCGCCGTACTCTTGCACGATCGCTTCGAAGAGCGCGTCCTCGCTCGCGACGACCGCCTCGTGCAGCGCCATGAGCATCTCGATGCGCCGCGCTTTCGTGGTGCGCGAAAACGCCGGAAACGCACGCTTCGCGGCGGCAATGGCCGCGTCCGCGTCCGCCGCGTCGGCGAGGCGTACGCGGCCGACCACGGCCTCGGTCGCGGGGTTGAAGAGGTCGAAGGACTCCTCGCCGTGCGGCATGACGAACGCGCCGTCGATATAGATCTTGTCGATGGTCTGCATGGTCGCTCCAGAAAACGTGAGTCGAAGAGGGCAAGATAGACGCCTGGCATTGCGTTGGCTAGCCGTACAATGCTGCATGACCTGTTGAGCGATTTGGGACAATGAAAACATCGGGCCTGGCGGAACTCGAAGCCGTGCTGGCCGTCGCGCGCATCGCAGCTTTCGTGCGGCAGCGGATGAACTGAGCGTGTCGACCTCGGCGCTCAGCCACGCGGTGGCGGCGCTCGAAGCGCGCATCGGCGTGCGGCTCTTCAACCGCACCACGCGCAGCGTGGCGTTGACGGAGGCCGGCGCGCAGTTCGTGGGCAGCGTTGCGCCGGCGTTGTCCACCATCCGCGAGGCGCTCGACCAGGCGGGGAGCTTTCGCGACACGCCCTCCGGCACGTTGCGCATCAACGCTTCGGTGGGCGCGGCGAAACAGGTCATGCCCGTTTTTATCGCTTATCTGCAGCGCTATCCCGAGATGAAGCTCGATCTTGTCACGGAAGGGCGGCTCATCGACATCGTGGTCGAAGGCTACGACGCCGGCATTCGTCTGGCCGATACGGTGCCGCAGGACATGATCGCCGTGCCTTTCGGCGACCGTCAGCGCTTCGCCGTGGTTGGCAGTCCAGACTACTTTACGAAGCATAAGCCGCCGCGCACGCCCGCCGACCTCAAGTCACACCGCTGCATACGCAGCCGCATGCCGAGCGGCCAAATCTACCAATGGGAGTTCGAGCGGCGGGGGCAGGCCGTGCGCGTGGACGTGGAGGGCGCGTTGACGCTCGACGAGCCCGGTCTCATGCTCGCGGCCGCGCGCGACGGACTCGGCCTTGCGTATTTGACCGAATGGAACGTGAACGCGGACCTGGCGGCGGGCACGCTCGTGCGCGTGCTGGAGGACTGGACGCCGCCGCTCGACGGGCCCTGCCTCTATTACCCCGGGCGGCGGCACGCGCCGGCGGGATTGCGCGCACTCGCGTACGACAACCTCTCGGTGCGCGGCATCCCGCTCGACAATCGCTCGAGCTTCTATCTCGACGGCCTGCTTCCCATCGACAACAACATCTGGATGCCGATGGAGAACAAGGAGCGCGTGGAAGTGCTCAAGGGGGCGTCCGCGCTGTACTACGGCTTCGGCGCGCCGGCGGGCATCGTCAACATGGTGATGAAGCGCGCGGGCAGCGCGCCCGTCACGAGCATTTCGGTGCTCGGCGACTCGAACGGATCGATCGGCGCCGCCGCCGACATAGCACGCCGCTTCGGCCCGAGCGCCCAGTTCGGCATCCGCGTGAACGCGATGGACGAGCACGTCGAAACGCCCATTGAAGGCGATCGCGGCTACCGCAAGTTCGTGAGCGCCGCGTTCGACTGGCGCGCGAACGACAAGCTCAAGCTGCAATACGATCTCGAGCACATCGAAACGCGCGTGGTCGAGCAGGCTGGCATCGCGCCGCTTGCCGCCGGGAACGGCAAAATCACGCTGCCTGCCATGCCGGACCCCTCGAAGCTGCTCGTGCCGAACAACAGGCCGACAACGGCGAGCGCCACGTCGCAGCTCGTGCGCGCCGACTATGCGTTCAACGACCAATGGAGCGCGATGCTCTCGCTCGGCCAGTCGATCACGCGGCGCGACCGCTGGGCCTGGGTGTTCCAGAAGTACAACGTCGCAACCGGCGCGGGCACGCTGCAAGGCAGCCAGCAATACGGGCAGATGTACGAGAACAAGAACGTGCGCCTCGAAGTGAACGGCGACTTCAAGACCGGACCGTTCACGCATACGGTCACGACCGGTGTCGTGCAGAACTGGCTGTTTCAGCCGGACTTCACGACGTACACCTATACGGCGGCGCAAAACCTCTACGATCCGATCGACATCACGACGCTCAAGCAAAGCGGCGGCGCGCGGCAGTTCTACGCGCAGCACGTGCGCAACAGCGGCGTTTATGTGTTCGACCAGATCGACATCACGCCGCGCCTGCAGGTCGTGGCCGGCGTGCGTCGCTCGGAGTACATGACCTCGCAGGCCGGTACGCCGGATTCCGATATCAACCACACGTCGCCCTCGGGCAGTATCACCTACCGCATCACGCCGCAGACGAGCGTCTACGCGAGCTACGTTGAAGCGCTCGAATCGGCGGGCAGCGCGCCGGCTACGGCCGTCAACGCGAACCAGATCCTGCCCGCGGCAGTGAGCCGGCAGCAGGAAGTGGGCGTGCGCACGCGCCTCGCCGGCAATGCGCTCGTATCGCTTGCGCTCTTCAACCTCAAACAGGCCAGCGCCGAAACGAATGCCGACAACGTCTATGTGATGGACGGCAACGCGCGCTATCGCGGCGTGGAGTTTTCGGTGCAGGGCGATGTGACGAAGGACGTTTCGCTCACTGCATCGGCGGTTTATCTCGACGCGAAGCAGATCGATTCTTCCGACCCGACGCTCGTCGGCAAGACGCCGGAGAATACGCCCCACGTCACGGCGAGCCTGTTTGCCGAATATCGCGTGCCGGTGCTCGCGGGTCTTTCGGTGAATGGCGGCATCTATTACGTGGGGCCGCGCCAGGTGAACAACGCGAACCAGGCGCAGATTGGCGGCTATACGCTGTTGACCGCAGGCGTGCGTTACGCAGCGCGCGTGTACGGCAAACGCGTTTCGGTGCAGGCGAATCTGGAGAACGCGGCCAACCGGCGCTACTGGAGTGCGGCGGGGTCGAATCAACTAGGCGTAGGACTCGGACGTACGCTGGAATTGACCTCAACGCTGGAGTTTTAAGTGTTGGCGCGGGGCCTTAAAAAATCTTCGCGCAGGGCCTTCAAAAATGCGCGGCGAGTCGATACAATGGCGACCCTTCGAGCCCACGAGGCGAGAATGGACGGGATCTAACGAGTCCCGGGTTGTATTGGATTGCCGACGTGGTGAAATTGGTAGACACGCTATCTTGAGGGGGTAGTGGCGAAAGCTGTGCGAGTTCGAGTCTCGCCGTCGGCACCAAAATTGAATCGAGTCTCGTGCGCTGAAACTGCGTGGTGATACTGGAATGAACTGCATTCTCGCGCTTGTGCTGAGAATGGCGCAAGAGAGCCGGCTCATAAGCCGGCTTTTTGCTTTTGCGGGTAATCGTAAGGACTCCAGTATAGTTCCTGGCGAGCGCGCGAGACTGCTTGCGAGGTTGCGTGCGCGACGTATATAATCGCCGCTCTTCGAGCAGGTCCATTAGCTGACATTGCTCGATTCTGCGTCATCCCACTGGCGCGGAAGCCGTTCTGCATGGGGGTATAGCTCAGCTGGGAGAGCGCTTGCATGGCATGCAAGAGGTCAGCGGTTCGATCCCGCTTACCTCCACCAACAGAACGCGTGGCCTTCGGGCACGTTGCTTCATCATCCTGATTCATTTCCCCGCGCCGCATCGAAATTCACGCATCCAATTCAATGGATCGCATTCGCGCGCGCACCGTCACAGCGGCAACGCGTGCGTCGACAGGATCTCCTTGAGCACCATGAAGCTGCGGACCTGCCGCACGCCCGGCAAGTACAACAACTGCTCTGCATGCAGTTGGTTGAAGCTTTCGTTGTCGCGCGTGCGCACCAGCATGAAGTAATCGAATTCGCCGGTGACGACGTGGCATTCCACGCAGCCTGAAACCTTCTGTGCCGCTTTTTCGAATGCGGCGAACGCCTCGGGCGTCGAGCGGTCGAGCACGAAGCCGATCACGACCAGCATGCCTGCGCCGAGCGCCTTCGGATCGAGCAACGCTACGATCCCGCGTATCAGCCCCGACTCCTTGAGCCGTTCGACACGCCGCAGGCACGCGGGCGCGCTGAGCTTCACTTTGGCCGCGAGGCTGACGTTGGAAATCGATGCGTCCTGCTGCAAATGCCTGAGGATCGCGCGATCGATGCGATCCAATGCGAGCGGCTCATTCGGCGTAGTGGGAGAGCGTCTGGCTAATTTCATTGCGTCCTTTAGTCGCTTCGCAAATTAAAACTGCTCTGGAGTCAAAGCGAATGCTTTAAACGTAGGCTGTCGATATTTGTTTAGCAAGCTCATTTCGCGGCAACGCGCCTAACATTTCTCCATCGGGTTGCGCGTTCCAGGCGCGCACCGACCGTTGACCACGCCCCGCATGTGCCGACCTCCCGGAGATATTCGATGAACCTCCAGCGTTTCCCCCGTTATCCACTCACGTTCGGACCCACGCCCATCCAGCCGCTCAAGCGCCTGAGCCAGCATCTCGGCGGCAAGGTCGAGCTCTATGCGAAGCGCGAGGACTGCAACAGCGGACTTGCGTTCGGCGGCAACAAGACGCGCAAGCTCGAATACCTGATTCCCGACGCGCTCGCTCAAGGTTGCGACACGTTGGTCTCGATTGGCGGCATCCAGTCGAACCAGACGCGGCAGGTCGCAGCCGTCGCCGCACATCTCGGCATGAAGTGCGTGCTGGTCCAGGAGAACTGGGTCAACTATTCCGATGCCGTCTACGACCGGGTCGGCAACATCCAGATGTCGCGCATGATGGGCGCGGACGTGCGGCTCGTACCCGACGGCTTCGACATCGGCATTCGACCGAGTTGGGAGGAGGCGCTCGAAAGCGTGCGCGCGGCGGGCGGCAAACCGTATGCGATACCGGCGGGCTGCTCGGAGCACCCGCTCGGCGGCCTCGGTTTCGTGGGCTTTGCCGAGGAGGTGCGGGCCCAGGAGGCGCAGCTGGGCTTCAAGTTCGACTACATCGTCGTGTGCTCGGTGACGGGCAGCACGCAGGCGGGCATGGTGGTCGGCTTTGCAGCGGATGGCCGTGCGGACCGCGTAATCGGCATCGACGCTTCGGCTACGCCGGAGAAGACCCACGCGCAGATCACGCGCATTGCGCGTCATACCGCCGGGCTCGTCGATCTCAACCGCGATATCAGCGAAAAGGACGTGATTCTCGACACGCGTTACGCTGGCCCGGAGTACGGATTGCCGAACGAAGGCACGCTGGAGGCGATTCGCCTGTGCGCGCGCTTGGAGGGCGTGCTGACCGATCCCGTGTACGAGGGCAAGTCGATGCACGGCATGATCGACAAAGTGCGCCGCGGCGAATTCGAGCCGGGGTCGAAGGTGCTGTACGCGCATCTGGGCGGCGTGCCGGCTTTGAGCGCGTATAGCTTTATCTTCCGCGACGGCTGAGTTCAAGCGTGGGTTCGCTGGCGTGCGAGGCGGCGCGCGGCGGACGCCACGGTCTTCGAGTTTGATCACGGTGTGCCGGGAGAATCGCATCGACAATGGCGCCCGACACGTCGTGGGAGTGCCGGGCCCTGTTGCCTCTACTGCGAACTCCGCGCCGGGCTTTTTAGCCCGGCGCTTTTTTGGGGATCCAGATCGATCTGACAAGCGCCGTTCAGGTGACTCCATTCGCGCAACGTTGACGCGACGGCGAAGCCAGGCTCGCGTGACGGTCGTCATGCCCGCACCAACGAGCGGAGAACCTGACGTTGTTGAAAGGCGCTTCGACATGAGGACGTAAGCGATTCGACGGTTGCGGCGTTGGCGACCGTCATCGGAGTGCAGCCGTAACGTGAAGTAATTCACGCACAAAGAGCGCTGTGTAGTGTTTGATTAACGCGGTGCGTGCCCCCACAATCATGAGGTCAGGTCGGGAACAAGCGCCGAGTGACTCACTGACTGACGGGGCTCCCTCCGCGTTCACCCACAGGGAGCACGTAGCGTATTCGCACCCCGGCTTCTGGATTGGAAGCGAAAATGGCTGCCATTCGGGACACTTCCAGATTCAGCCTCTTCCTGCACACCGGAATGGTTGCATTGGCGTATTTCGCAGGTGCAAAGCTAGGCCTTTCCTATGCGGTAGTGGGCGGCGCAATCTCTCTTGTATGGCCCTCAAGTGGCATCGCTCTCGTTGCGCTGCTCGCTCTGGGCGTCGGAGTCGCCCCGGGTATTGTCGTTGGTTCCTTTCTCGCCAACGTGTCGGGAGGCGTGCCTGCAGCCGTCGCCGCGGCGATAGGCATCGGCTCGATGGCTGGACCGTTGATGGCAGCGCTATTGCTGAACCGCGCGACACGATTCCAGATCACCCTGGAGCGCATCAACGATGTGTTGGCCTTCATCGCTCTCGCTGCGGTGATGAGTACTGCAGTCAGTGCGCTGGTCGGCACGACCGCTCTGCTGGGAGGGGGACTCGTGCCGGTCGCCGGGTATGCCGCAGCCTTTCTGAAATGGTGGCTCGGCGACATGATGGGGGTCCTCGTCGTGGCGCCGGCCCTGTTCAGCTTCCTCACGTATTCGAACCCTCTCCGATCCGCACAGCGGATCATGGAAGCGTGCGGACTCATTGCGGCGACCTTTTGGGTCAGCTACCTTATTTTCGGTGCCCCGCAACTTGCCGGGCACGGCTACTATCCTGCCGCTCTGGCGGTCTTTCCATTCATTATCTGGGCGGCCCTGCGCTTCGATCGCCTGGGCGCCAGCATCGTGACGCTGATGGTCTCAGTCGTGGCCATCTGGGGCACTACCCACGGCACGGGGCCCTTTGCTGCCGATTCTCCTGTGGACAGCCTCGTGAGGTGGTGTGCCTTCGCGAACGTCGCGGCGGTAACGGGACTGTTGCTGGCGGCGGCACGCGCTCAGGAACGGGGCGCCCATGACCTGCTGCAGGCGGCCCGCATCGAACTGGAGCGACGCGTCGAGGAGCGCACCGAAGACCTGGAGAAGGCGAACAACGAGCTAAAAGAGGAGATGGGGCGACGCCGTCTGCTGGAAGGGGAACTGATCCAGATCGGCGATCAGCAACAGAAACTCATCGGCCAGGAACTGCACGACGGGCTCGGGCAACACCTGACCAGTCTCGGCCTGTACTGCGCCGCCTTGAATCAGAAACTGCAGACGCAGGGTCACCCGGCCGCCGCCGACGCCGCTATCGTCGTGGGCCTGGTGAAGCAGGCGTCCTTGATGACCCGCAGGATTGCCCATGGCCTGGATCCGGTCGCGATGGAATATGGCGGACTTGCGGACGCATTGCATGCGCTGGCGGAGACGGCTGGCGCGCTCAACGGCGTAGATTGCAAGCTGCGGATCGCGCCGGATGTGGACTTGCTGGACCCGCTGCTGCAGATCAACCTGTACCGGGCAGCACAGGAAGCCGTCAACAACGCGCTGAAATATTGTCATGGCCACCGCATCTGGATCGACCTCGAGCGGGCGGGCGGTCTCCAGACGCTTTCGATCAGTGACGACGGGGTAGGCATCGGCCCGGAAGAAATGGAGCGTGCCGCGGGTCTTGGACTGCACAACCTGCGTCACCGGGCAAGCCTTCTGGGCGGCTCCTGCACCGTGACCCGCAACGGCTTGGGCGGCACCACCGTCGCCATTAGCTATCCGCTACCGGAGGGTACTGGCCATGCAGAGGAATTGCGCTAGCCCAGGCCGTGCGACTCAAATCCTTATCGTGGATGACCACCCCATCATCCGGGACGGAATGACGCTCTTGCTCAATCTGCAAGAGGATCTGCACGTCTGCGGTGCGGCGGGCAGCGCCGAAGAAGCGCTCGCGGCGATGGAATGCCTGCCCGACATGGCCATTGTGGACATTAGTCTGCAGACGGACTCCGGCCTCGAGCTGGTCAAGACGCTGCGGCACCGTTATCCGGATCTCGCGATCCTTGTCCTCAGCATGCATGACGAAAGCTTGTTTGCCGAACGCGCACTGCGGTCCGGGGCAAACGGGTATCTGATGAAACTCGAGGCCACGGAGCATGTCGTGAGTGCCATCCGCGAAGTGCTGGCAGGCAACATCTACATGAGCGCCGCCATGCATGAAAAGCTCGCGCGGGCGCTTGCCGTCCCACACAAAAAGCCCGAGGGCCAAATTGCGAACCTTTCGGAAAGGGAATTCGAAGTTCTGCACCTGATCGGGCTCGGCTTCAGCAGCCGCGATATCGCAGAGAAGCTGAACCGGAGCGTGAAGACCATCGAAGCGCACCAGGCCAATATCAAGGAAAAGCTGAACATCCGTAGCGGCAAGGAGCTGACGCGGTTCGC
Organism: Paraburkholderia sp. CNPSo 3281; assembly: GCF_024206515.1. Classification (NCBI taxonomy): domain Bacteria; kingdom Pseudomonadati; phylum Pseudomonadota; class Betaproteobacteria; order Burkholderiales; family Burkholderiaceae; genus Paraburkholderia; species Paraburkholderia sp. CNPSo 3281. The sequence continues at coordinate 215,967 of NZ_JAMBPS010000004.1, forward strand.
AATTCAGTGGATCGAGAGCCAATAGGGCTGAGTCTGCCCACTGAATAAGGCAATCCCCTAGCCTCTTTTAGGACGGGCGCCTGGTTCATGCACATGGGGTCGGCGCATACAGTCGTAACTGGCCAACACTGAGCGCTCTGCCGCCAGTGCCTCTGCCGGACCCGTGCGACGGGCAAGCGCATGGCGATGCGAGCCTGCTCGATGCTCGCTGTAGCTGCCCTCAAGCGCGGAATCGTTTGCATATGTTCAACACAGTCGTGCTCGACGCAAAGAGGTTCGCTTTGAGCAGGATTTCGTTCGTTACAGGAGGAAATCAGCGAAGTGAAACGGCTAGTTATGGCGCCGCTCGCGCTCGCGTGACTGGGCGGCTCCCCTGGCGCCGAGGTCAGTCGGATGTGCGGCCAGCTCGCTTGAACGCACCCTGCTTCACTGCATCGATGGGCCGTTGACGCCGGTTGCATACAGGAAGACTTGTCGAACCGTACGTGGCAATCGTTGGAGGTAACTCATCATGAAATACCTTGCTCAAACTGTCGTTGTCCTGACTATCGCGGCTGCTCCGGTTCTCTCGTTCGCGCAGACGAACGGCGCCGTGACGACTGAACAAGTTCGCGCCGAGCTCGTCCAGCTCGAACAGGCTGGCTATCATGTCGGGGACGGCGACAATGCAAGCTATCCCGCCGATATCCAGGCTGCCGAAGCGCGCGTGACCGCGCAGAACGGCGGGAGCAGTTACGGCGGGATGGTCAGCGGATCGTCAGCATCTGGCGCACCCACGGCTATTACCGGTTTGAAGCCGGTTTACTTCGGCCAGTAAGGCATTGCGTTGACGGACTGTCTTGCGTGGTCTCGCAGCACGTCGCACTAACGCATCACACGTTACGCGAAAGCCCCTCTTCCGAATGGAGAGGGGCTTTTTGATTGCTTTGCGGAGTTTGGGGGGAAGGTGGGGATCGGCGGAGGGCGGCTGCGGATTCAACCGATCGATGCAACGGTTTGATGAAATCGCTCAGCCGATGTATCGAAGTTTAGTGTTTTTCGGGGGCGCTCATTGAGCCGCCTTGCCACGGCATTAAGCCTGCCCTGTGAGTAGACGGAGAGATCGGTACCTTTCGGGAAGTACTGCCTCAGCAATCCATTCGTGTTTTCGTTCGTGCCCGCTCCGCCAAGCTTACCTTCCTGTTCAGCGTTGACCCAGTCGGGGCTACGGTTCTTGCAGTATCGGGATAGTCCGTGCACGAATTGGATAGTTCACCAAGTGGGGTTGGCATAGTCTGCGAGCAACGATCTTGAGCGCGATCAAAGCATTCAAGAGAGCAGTCAAAAATAGACGGAGACGGTGGGGTGGGGTTCCTTGTGCGTTTATTGAACTCCGACCCCGCATCGAATGCGCGCCCGAGGAAATCATCGGCAACAGCTGAATTCGACCTCCGCGATTGATCAGGGCCAGTTCGCGTTGTAGGGGAGACACGTATGGGTGAGTTGTTTTAAGGAATGTATAATTATTTAAAATCCGATCCCGATCCCAAATAGCTGAATATCTTCCGAGTTATTAATCAATGAAACAGAAAGAGGAGTTTCATTCTGAGGCTGACGATGACTCCAGTCCCTCAAATGAGGCCGAGCTATTTCGGACCCGGGATATAGAGCAGGCCAGAGATTGGGGGACGCGTACATTCTGCGAGAACGAACTTCGAAATATTGATGTGCGCGGCAAACTCGATGCGCGTCTAATGTATCGAAAGTACGGATCAATCGGCATTGGACGAATGAGCTACGGCGGCGAACTCAGGATTCGACCGACTACATTTGATGATTTCTATTTAGTACAGGTGCCACTCAGTGGCGGTGAGCACATCACCAATGGCAACCAGTCCGTCAGTTCATCGCCTACGGTAGGTTCGATTCTTAATGCCGGACAACAACATGAAATCGTTCATGCGACGGGCACCGAAAAGCTGATTCTCCGTATTGATCGCGGTTTGGTGGAGCGCCTGTGTGGACAGCATCTCGGCAAGGAAGCGCATACCCGGGTGGAATTCGAAACTGCGATGCCGCTCGATTCCGCAGCCGGCAGACGGTGGGCTTCCACCATGCAGTGGCTCTTCGACTACCTGGGCGGTACGCCTTCGTCATCGCCGCTGTTGGCAGCGCAAATCGAACAGATGATTGGCTCACTGCTGCTCATCAGTCAAGCAAGCAATCATAGTCTGGCACTCAACGAAGATCGGTCACGCTCCGTGACTCCGGCGTTTATCAGGAAAGCCGAGCTTTTCATCGAGGAGCGGGCGCACGAGCCTATTACGGTGGGGACCATTGCGGAGCACGTTGGGGTCAGCACCAGTTCGCTATACACAGGCTTCAGAAAGTACCGGAATACATCACCCATGCACCTGCTGAAGAGCATCAGGCTCAATCGGGTGCGCGAGCAGTTGTTGAACTCTGACCCAAAAAATACAACGGTGACAGCGGTAGCGTATCAGTGGGGTTTTGCCCATCTAGGGCACTTCACCACTTATTACAAACGTTGGTTTGGCGAGACCCCTAGCGAAACACTAACTCGTTAAGCGGGCTAACGGGTGAGTGTCACGAACTCGCACCTGACGCCCCCGGCTGAGCGTCAACTGAAGATCTCCACCACGTGCGGCAAGAATCCGGAAATTGCGCGCCGCCTCGCCAAATGCTTCCGATGATGCGAAGGGCTTGCCCTTGCGGACAATTACGCCACGCTCCAAACTCAAAGTACTACGAATGAAATAGTTGATCAAGTCAAGCGCCAACCCGAACGGGGCTCTCAGGAGCCCCGTTTTCGTTTGTAGGGATAAACCCTCGAAACGCATATTGAATGCACAGATGGGATAGGGCTCGTAGTCATTGGAGTGTCGACTGCGCGGTCGGGAAATACGATTTGTTTTGCGGTCACTGCCATACCTGGTGCGCAAAAAATTACCCCCTTTACAAGGGCTAACCCCCTCCGAGGAGACATACAGATGTCGGACCAAACTGTTGTTCGCCGTCGCGTAGCGCAGCATTCGATCAGCGATTCGCGCTACAACGATGCAAAGTCGCAATCGCAATACCAGCCCTACAAGGACGCAGCTTGGGGCTTCATCAACCACTGGTATCCGGCGATGTTCAGCAAGGAACTGGTGGAAACCACGACCGAGAACGAAGAAGAACTCCAGACGGGCATTAAGGGCATCATGATCGCCGGCGTGCCCATCGTGCTGCGACGCGTCGATGGCAAGGTCTACGCAGTCAAGGACCAGTGCGTCCACCGTGGCATTCGTCTCTCCGAGAAGCCGATGTGCTTCAGCAAGGAAACGATCACGTGCTGGTACCACGGCTTCACGTTCAATCTGGACGACGGCAAGCTCTCGACCATCGTTGCTAATCCGGACGACAAGCTGATCGGCACGACCGGTATCACGACGTACCCGGTTCAGGAAGTCGCGGGCATGATCTTCGTATTCGTTCGTGAAGACGACTTCCCGCTCGAAGACGTTCCCCCGCTGTCGGATGACCTGCCGTTCCGTTTCCCGGAAAACAACGAGCGCTTCCCGCACCCGCTGTGGCCGGACACGCCATCGATCCTGGACGAAAACGCAGTCGCTCACGGCATGCACCGCACGGGCTTCGGCAACTGGCGTATCGCGTGCGAAAACGGCTTCGACAACGCGCACATCCTGGTTCACAAGGACAACTCCATCGTTCACGTGAACGACTGGGTGCTCCCGCTGGGCATTCTGCCGGTCTCGGACGACTGCATTCAGGTCGTTGAAGACGAAAATGGTCCGAAGGGCATGATGCAATGGCTGTTCACGGACAAGTGGCAGCCGGTGCTGGAAAACAAGCAACTGGGCCTCAAGATCGACAACCTGAACGGTCGCTTCTATCGCACGTCGGTGGTCCTTCCGGGCGTCCTCATGGTCGAAAACTGGCCGGAAGAGCACGTCGTTCAATACGAGTGGTACGTTCCGATCACGGACGATCTGCACGAGTACTGGGAAGTGCTGGTCCGCATCTGCCCGACCGAAGAAGATCGCAAGAAGTTCAAGTACCGCTTTGACCGCGTGTACAAGGAGCTGTGCCTGCACGGCTTCAACGACTGCGACCTCTACGCCCGCGAAGGTATGCAGCACTTCTACGCGGACGGCACGGGCTGGGATGACGAGCAACTGGTGTCGACCGACATCTCACCGGTCACGTGGCGCAAGCTCGCTTCGCGCCACAACCGTGGCATCGCGAAGCCTGGCAAGGGCGTCTACGGTGCAGTGAAGACTCATAGCACGCGCTTCAAGGAACTCGCTGATGGCAAGCGCCCGGCGTACTTTGTAGAACAAGTCTGGTTCTAAGGATTGGTCGGCACTCGTCAGGGTGCCTATCAGTTCTCCTTGACACCTTATAGCACCCTGATGCCCGTCTACGAGGAAGGAGATCGGTTCGTATTCCTCTCGGTCTCCATTCTCGTTTCTGTGTGCCATCAGGCCTTGACATAACTAAACTTATCATCCGTATCCGTCATGAGCAGCCTTCCACGCGACCTGACTAATTTCGAAATCTACGACCTGTCGTTGCAGATTCGCAGTGGCAAGATCAGTCCGGTAGAAGTCACCACGGCGATTCTGGCCCGCGTGGAAGCACTGGACGCGAATTTGCATAGCTATGCTCGTGTCACTCCTGAGCTGGCGTTGAAGCAGGCAGAGCAAGCAGAGCAGGAGATTCGATCCGGGGACGTAAGGAGCCCCCTGCACGGTATTCCGCTCGCAGTTAAAGATTTGTTCGATACCAAGGGCATAGTGACTGCCGGTGGTATGCCGATCCATGCCCAGCGCGTACCCACGGAAAACGCGACGGTCGTGCAACGCCTGCAAGATGCAGGGTCGGTGATGCTGGGCAAACTCCAAATGACGGAGGGCGCATTTGCCATCCACCATCCGACGATCCCTGATCCTGTTAATCCATGGGGTGCCGCGCATTGGTGTGGTGCGAGTTCCTCGGGTTGCGGTGTCGCTACGGCGGCTCGTCTGTGCTATGGCACGCTCGGTTCGGATACGGGTGGCTCGGTGCGTTTCCCCAGTGCAGCTAACAATCTGACTGGATTGAAAACGACTTACGGCACGATCAGCCGTAAGGGCACGATGGAACTGGCCGCATCGCTGGATCACGTGGGCCCCATGGCTCGCTCGGCCCGTGATGTGCTGCTCCTTCTCGCAATCATTGGTGGTCACGATACGCAACGCCTGCTCGCTACCATCGACGAGCAACGATTCGACAATTTCCTGAAAGGCTTCAAGGGATTGCGAATCGGCGTGGACGAATCGTGGATTTCGGATGGCGTCGATCCCGTGATTCAGCGCGCGATTCAGCAGGTCAAGGTCATCCTTGCTGAGGCGGGCGGCGAAATCAAGAGCATCAAGGTTCCGGATACGCGGGCGACCAGTTCCAACTGGGAGCATCACTGCGGGGTTCAAACAGCTGTTGCTCATGGAGCGACGTATCCCGACAAGGCCGCTGAATACGGTCCCGCACTGGCCCGTTTGATTGATCAGGGACGCGAATTCAAGGCTGTGGACTACGAGCGAATCATTCGTGATGCTCAGCAGTTTACCCGCGAGATGGACGCGGTATTCACAGAAGTGGATGTCGTATTGGCTCCGGTGCAGCCCTATGCGGCACCGACGTATGAACAGTTGGCGGGTTTGGCTTCGGATCCTGAGGCTAACCGGCGTCTGATTCAGTTCACGTCGCCGTTCAACGCCTCGGGACACCCCGCATTGTCGGTACCCATTGGATTTACCGAGCAAGGATTGCCCATCGGTGGGCAACTGGTTGGCCGCAAGTATCAAGATGACCTGCTGTGTATGGTCGGCATGGTATTGCAGCGCCACAGTGATTGGCATCGTCAGGTCCCGCCTGGGTTGGCTTGATTGATATTGAAAGTGTTTATTTTGCGGATTAAGTCATGACCCAAGCTCATCAGGTAACCATTAACTTCGCAGACGGCGTGAGCCGTACATTTGCCGCCGGGTCGGGTGAAAACATTCTCGAAGCCGCAATCAAGGCAGAAGTGCCTGTGCTGTATCAGTGCAAGGCCGGGGCCTGCGCGTCCTGCACGTGCCAGCTCGCGGAAGGTGAGGCCGTGACTATCCCTGGCGCCAGTTCGACGCTCCTGGCTTCGGAATACGCAGAAGGAAACCGGCTGCTCTGCGTGACGAAGGCTGAATCGGATTGTTCAATCAACGTCGCATACGGTTCGGAAGTCGGCTCGTCGGTCGCCCAGGAGGTGAAGGTCTTCATCGACTCCGTGGAGCGTATCGCGCCCAATGTCATGCGTCTGACTGTCGAGCTGGCCGAAGGCAACTGGCTCGAATTCAGGCCCGGGCAGTTCATGCAGATCACGGTCCCGGGTTTGGGTGTTCTCCGCAGCTACAGCCCGTCGTCTACCTCGCTGACGCTGCCGAAGATGGAATTTCTGGTCCGGCTGCTGCCCAATGGGGCGATGTCCACGTTCCTCGAAAACGAGGCGCAAGTGGACCAGGTTCTGACGATGAAGGGCCCCTATGGCGCGTTCTTCCTGCGCGAAGAGCATCGTCGCGCGCCGCACATCTTCGTTGCCGGTGGGACGGGTCTGGCTCCGATCCTGTCGATGATCGATGGCCTCAGGCAGGCCTCGGGCAAGAAGCCGCCGATGCTGCTCTCGTTTGGTTGCGCGGTCCCTGAGGCGCTGTTTGCGCTGGATGACATGGAACTGCGTCAGCACTGGTTGCCGACGTTGAAGACCCGCATCTGCGTGGATCGCAACGCTACGGAAGACATGCACGAAGGGTCACCGGTCTCGGCCCTCAAGGAAGGGGATGTGACGGATCCGAACACGGTGGCTTATCTGTGCGGCCCGCAGCCGATGATCGACGCGGCAACCAGGCGTCTGATCGAGTTGGGCATGAAGCCGGACTTGATTTTCGCAGAGCAGTTTGTTGCATCGAATTGAGGAATGGGCACATGGAATTCAATCCTACGAAGCAAATCCCGTTTTCGGCTCAGCAAACCGAATGGTACGAAAGGGCTAAGGCCAACCTGAGTTCGAAGCGTCTTCAAAAGCTGCTGTTCGAGCTGACGGACATTCACAGCCCTACGGGTTCGACGCGTGATGCTGCTGACTATATGCAGCAGCACATGGAGATGATCGGGCTGCAAACGAAAACGTACGACAACTCGGCCATCAGCCGATCGGTTATGGGTGAGCACCGGGGCACCGGTGGCGGCGCGTCGTTGCTGCTTTATGCGCCTATTGACACGCACCTGGATCGCACCAAGGAAGAAGAGATTCTTTCCGGCCCCGGTCAAGAAGCCGATTTGCAGCCGCACGCCAGGCAGATCGAAGACTGGGTATTCGGCCTCGGCGCTTCGAATCCGAAGGGCATGATTGCCACGCACGTTGAAGTGGCAACGGCAGTGCTGGAAACGGGTGTTCCGCTGAATGGCAATCTGCTTGTCGGTATGGCCGATGGCGGTATGCCCGTTGACATCAAGGAGCGTCATTCGGGCATGTCGAATGGCGTCATCAATCTGCTGAATCGTGGCATGTACCCCGATTTCGCAATCATCATGAAGCCGTGGAACTGGGTTTACCACGAAGAGCCGGGTATGGCGTGGTTCAAGATCACAGTCAAGGGCACGATGGGCTATGCGGGTATCCCGCACGACGTGCCGGGTTTCCGTTCGTCGGTGGTTCCCGCTGCCACGGTGATTCAGGAGCTGCAAGCATGGCTTCCTGAATACACGAAACGCAATACGTCGGGCGTTATCGAGCCCCATGGCTGGATTGCCGGCGTTCGTGGCGGTCAGATCGAAAGACCTGCATTCCCGTCCGCAGTCACAGAGATTTTCTTCGACGTTCGTGTGAATCCCCGGACGAGCCCCGCTGATGTCAAGGCACAGTTCGCGAACTTCATCGAGGACGTGAAGACTCGTCATCGGGAAATCACGATGGACTGGGAGATGTACGGCTCGGTCCCGGGCGGCACCACTGACCCAGAAAACTGGATTATTCAGTCGGCCAGGCGAGGTTGGGAGCACATCGAGGGCCGTCCGCATGGCGTACCTGACATGCTGGCCGGTCAAACGGACGGTGCGGCATTGCGTCGTTACGGTGTGCCGACTGCTCGCATCGGTTGGCCGTGGCCGGCTCAGGGCGCGCCAGTGCCTGTTGCCGAGGGACTGGGCGGCATGGGCGCCACCTACGTTCCCGACCTGATGCCCTGCGCCGAAAAAATCCTGTACGCGGTGATCGACACGCTTACCCGCGACCGAAGCGAGCTTGGCCTTTAAGTTTCTGTGGTTGTAGCTTCATAACCAGAAAGCAAGGAGACAGACATGAGCAAGCCTTCTAAAGCTGTCAAGTATCGTCTGAAGCAGAAGGTCCAGTTCGATGAAGTTCAGAACCTGAACATTCCCGGACTCGGCAAGTTGAGCGGTCTGAAGACCTCGATCTTCCTCGAAGTGGAAGGGGCCGCACACTACCTGCCCGCTTATGCAGGCAACCTCGACATCATGACCAGCGCCGGCATGCGTACCGCAGAGCGCATGGCTCAATCCATGATCGGCGCATAAGGGGACTGCAAATGACTCAGGGCAAGAAACTCTACATCTCGGACGTTACGCTACGCGACGGCTCGCACGCGATTCGCCATCAGTATTCGATCCAGAACGTGCAGGACATCGCACGCGCGCTGGATAAGGCGAACGTCGATTCTATCGAAGTCGCGCACGGTGACGGTCTGCAGGGTTCGAGCTTCAACTACGGCTTCGGCGCACACTCGGACCTGGAGTGGATCGAGGCGGTTGCTGACGTGGTGACGCATTCGAAGATCGCGACCCTGCTGCTGCCCGGCATCGGCACGATTCACGATCTGAAGGCTGCCTACCAGGCGGGTGCGCGCGTGGTCCGTGTTGCTACCCACTGCACGGAAGCCGACGTATCGAAGCAGCATATCGAATACGGACGTGAACTCGGCATGGATACCGTGGGCTTTTTGATGATGAGCCACATGACCACGCCGGAAGCACTGGCTGGGCAGGCGAAGCTTATGGAAAGCTACGGCGCCACCACGATCTATGTCGTGGACTCCGGCGGTGCGCTGTCGATGCAAGACGTCCGTGATCGCTTCCGTGCTTTGAAGGCGGTCCTCGATCCCGCAACGCAGACGGGCATGCATGCCCACCACAACCTGTCGCTGGGTGTTGCAAACTCTGTCGTTGCCGTGGAAGAAGGGTGTGATCGTATCGACGCATCGCTCGCCGGTATGGGCGCCGGCGCCGGCAATGCGCCGTTGGAGGTATTCGTTGCCGCGGCAGAACGCATGGGCTGGAATCACGGCACGGATCTGATGACGTTGATGGATGCGGCCGATGACATCGTGCGCCCGCTCCAGGATCGCCCCGTTCGTGTGGACCGTGAAACGCTCGCCCTTGGCTACGCAGGCGTGTATTCGTCGTTCCTGCGTCACTCAGAAGTCGCGGCCAGGAAGTACGGTCTGAACACCGTGGACATTCTGGTCGAACTGGGCAAGCGCCGTATGGTCGGTGGCCAGGAAGACATGATCGTTGACGTGGCGTTGGATCTGCTCAAAGCTCAAAAATAAAATTGGTGACGGTTAGCCGTCACGCACGGAGGTGACTCCCTCGATTGCAGAGGGGAGTCATAAATCGCGGTCCCCAAGGACACAGCGCTAAACACGGTGCCCGTAAATCAGGTGGGTGCTGACAGGTGAGGAGAAGCCAGAAGTGAAGATCAAACAATTTGCACTACTGATCGGGTCGGTAGTGGCAGTCAACGCCAACGCACAATCCGTTCAGATCTACGGCCTTATAGACTCGGGTGTCATGTACACGTCGAACGTCGGTGGCAAGAAATTGGTGTCCATCGACCCGGATACTCAAGCACCTGATCTGTTCGGTTTCGTGGGTAGTGAAGATCTTGGTGGCGGCACCAAGGCGATCTTCAAGCTGGAAGGCCAGTTCAACATGAACAACGGCGCGATGATCAACGGTCTGTTCGGCCATACGGCATACGTTGGTCTTAAGGACGAAAAGTGGGGTACGCTGACCGCCGGTAATCAAATCGACTTTATGTTCGATTCGCTGGTTGCAGAGCGCTGGGGTCCCGCATTCCCCGTTGTCAACGCAATGAACTTGCGCCAAAGCTCGTTCCAGGGCCTCGATAGCCCGCGCGGCGGTCCCGGCAACGGCTCATTCGACTTCGACCGTCTCCTGGGTTCGGCGATCCCGAACGCCATCAAGTACACGAGCCCGACGTACAACGGCCTCTCCTTCGGTGGTCTGTACAGCTTCGGCGGCGTCGCAGGCAACTTCGGTTCAAACTCGGCACAGAGCTTCGGTGTGAACTACCGCAATGGTGGTTTTTCGCTGAATGGCGCATACACGTATATCAAGTATCCGTCGTTGAACGACGGTAATGACGGTATTCGTAACTTCGGCGTTGGTGCTTCGTACATCCTGGGCGCTGCTGAATTCGCTGCGCTGTATACGAATACGGAGAACACGGAAAATAGTGCACGCATCGACGTCTACGAAGCCGATTTGACGTATGAACTGTCCACTCCGCTGCACGCGCACTTCTCGTATCAGTACCAAAAGGGCAACGACGTGCTGAACGAGCAGCACGTGAATCAGGAAACGCTTTCGCTGATCTATCTGCTGTCGAAGCGCACGAGCCTGTATTCCACGCTGGCATTCCAGCAATCGTCGGGTGGTCCGGCATGGATCCTGATGGCTGCGGGTCCGGCTTCGGGTGGCCGCCAAACGGCATTCAGCCTCGGCCTGATTCATTCTTTCTGATCCAGAGCGGACACGTAGTGACGGTTCCTGGCGCACTGTGCGTCAGGAGCATTTTAAGGAGACGCACGAATGAGCAACGAAGGCCGATACATGCGCGCTGCGCGCCTCCACGACAACACGTCGGGCACGTTCAGCATTGATACGATTCCGTATCCGACGCTCAAGCGGCCGACCGACGTCGTGATCAAGCTCAAGGCTTCTGGCATCGTTCCGAATCTGGGCAATGTGATCACCAACTACCGTTCGGAAAAACCGTATCTGGCGCATGCGGCACTGCCCGCCGTCTACGGTCTGGACGCGGCGGGTGTGGTGGCTGAAGTCGGTCCCGCAGTGAAGGGCCTCAAGGTCGGCGACCGCGTATACATCAATCCGGGCCGTTCGTGCGGTTCGTGCCACGCCTGCCGCGTGGGCGAGCCCATCAACTGCGAAGCCTACGCATTCCAGGGCTACTTCGGTTTCGGACCGAAGTCGCAGTTCCTGTATGAAGAGTACCCGTACGGTGGCCTCAGCGAATACGCTACGGCGCCTGCTGACGGTCTGGTGAAGCTCGGCGAGAAGGTTTCGTTCGAAATCGGTGCGCGTATGGGCTATCTCGGCACGGCCTATTCGGGTCTGCGCAAAGCACAAGTCGCGGCCGGCAAGTCGGTGATGATCATCGGCGGAACGGGCACGCTGGGCCTGTGCGCCACGCTGATCGCACGTGCCATGGGCGCGACGAAGATCCTGGTCGTGGCTCGCAACGAGCAAACGCTGGCGCAGGTCAAGGCAATCGACCCGGCTCGTATCCTGACGTACTCGGTCGCCAACAGATCGTCGGACCTGGCTGCATGGGCCAAAGAGCAGACGGACGGCGTGGGTGTCGATTCGGTGGTGGACGCTATCGCTCCGGGCCCGAACATGCAAGTCACCAAAGACGCATTCGGTGCTCTGCGTCGCGGCGGCAAGTTCGTGGAAATCGGCGCCCAGATCAACGAAGTGCCGGTAAACATGCACGAAATGATGTGCTCGGCGCTGTCGGTGATCGGCTCGCTCTGGTTCACGGTTGGCGAAGGCCAGGATCTGGTTGCGATGATCGAGGCAGGTACGCTCGATGTGTCGTCGTTCAAGAACCACACCTACACGCTCGATCAAGCAAATGAAGCGCTGGAAGACGCGGCAAAGCGCGTCACGGGCTTCGTCAACGTCGTGGTTATTCAGGACTAGGAGAGATACGAAATGGTACGTCGCGTTGTGACCGGCCAAAACAATGGCAAGTCCGTAATCTTGAGCGATTCCGAAGAACCGGGCCATGCTTTCGCAGCCGTTCCCGGTTTCAGGACCACGCAGATTTGGGCAACGAGTCCCGAAACCATACTCCCGCATTCGGCTGGGGACCCCGTTACCAGCGCAGCCACGGTGATGCCGGCGCTGAATGGCACGCGTCTGATGATCGTGCAGTTCCCGCCTGATGCGGTGATGGCGGATCCTTCGTTCGACGGCGCTGCCGCCGGCGCCGAGTATGCAGCCATCCTGCCGGGTCTGGCTGAATGCTTCGAACCCGATGGCTCGGGCTTTCATATCACCGACTCGGTTGACTACGACATCGTCCTTAGCGGCGAACTCTGTCTGGAACTCGATGACGGGGAAACGCGTGTTCTGAAAACCGGCGATATCGTGGTTCAGAACGGCACACGGCACGCATGGCGTAACACAAGCAATGCACCTGCCGTGATGGCTTCGATTCTGATTGGAGCCGAACGGAAGGCCTAACCTGGAACCGAAGTGGGGGAATGAAAAATGAACGCTCAACAGACCAATCGCAATGACCATCATGCACACCATGCACAGCGAAAGACCAACAGCGTCGAAAAGCTCGAATGGAACGATGCTCTGCTACTCGGACATGGCCCTATGGATGATGAACATCGTGAGTTTGTTCGGGTTGTCACTGCATTGCGCAATAGTACGGCGCACACCGCTTTGGCTGCTCTCGATGCAGTGGAAAAACATTTGATAGCCCACTTCGATCTTGAACACGCGTGGATGGACAAAACGGCTTTTCCCGAGGTTTATTCCAGGTGCCATCGAGATCAACACGACGAAGTGCTTGGTTCAGTGTTTCACGTGCATCAACTGGCAGCTATCGGTCAGATTGGGTTGGGCGCCGTGCATAGACTTGCACAATCGCTGATGGATTGGTTTCCGGGTCACGCGGACTATATGGACTCGTCCTTGTCTGCGTGGATCAACGGTAAAACGCATGGCGGTCAGGCCGTGGTATTGCGGCGCAATCTGGTGCACGAAGATCGGGTGCCTGACGAATCGCAGGCAGAGGCCGTGTAACTCGCTGTGACAAAAAAAAGGGAGACAAAGATGTTGATGAAAGGGAAGGTTGGTCTGGTGACCGGCGGCGGTTCTGGAATGGGTCGGGCCGCTGCGCTGGCACTCGCCACGGAAGGGGCCACGGTCGTTCTGGCCGGTCGTGACGAAGACAAGCTGGTTTCCGTCCAGAAAGAAATCGAAGCCCTGGGCGGTCGGGCGGCAATCTTCCAGGCGGACGTTTCGAAGCGAGAAGACAATCAGGCGCTCGTTGAATTCGTGGAAAAAACGTTCAGTCGTCTCGATTTCGCATTCAACAACGCCGGCGGCCACGGGGACTTCAAACCCATTCACGAAACGCCAATCGATGAAGCGGAATGGGTGATCGATCTGAACTTCAAGGGCGTGTATTACGGTGTCAAGTATCAGGTCGACGCGATGCTGCGTTCGGGCGGGGGCGCCATCGTCAATAACGCCTCGATCTTTGGATTGCGCGGTATGGACGGCATTGCCCACTACGTGGCGGCCAAACACGCGGTGGTGGGGCTGACCCGTGCAGTCGCCAAGGAATACGCGGTTCGGAACATTCGCGTGAATGCTGTGTGTCCGGGAGCCACCGAGACGCCGAATTACATGCGCAGTACGAGTGGTGACGTCCATCTGCTGGATGCAATGATTCCGATGCATCGAATCGGTCAGCCCGATGAGGTGGCGAGTGCTGTGATATGGCTACTGTCGGATCAATCTCGATACGTGACGGGGACGACCCTGAGCGTTGACGGCGGCATGACGATCTGACGTCGCAGGACCGGACTTTGAAGACGGCGAAAATACGCTTGCGTCAATTGTATTAATCGGGGAATTGAACTTTGAAGAGCCTCACGATCAAGGCGCGACTGATCGCCGTCATGACTGCATTGAGTGTGCTGCTGCTAGCGGGGGGCCTGATGGGGCTCTGGTGCATAAGTAGAGTCAACGATTCGCTACACGAAGTCTACGAAGCGAGACTGGTTCCCATTCAGCGTATCGATTTAATGAACACAGCGCTGAATCGTCTGCGATTCACCATTGCGTCCTCGGCGCTGGATACAAAGCAAGCGTATATCGATGCGAAGCTTCAGAGCTTCAAGAGTGATATGAAAATCGGGGATCAAGCTATGCAAACAACCTCGGAGAGGAAGGCGAGGAACGCGTGAAGGAGGCCTATGGCAACAATTACGCGCGGCTGGCTTCCATCAAACGCCAGTACGATCCCGACAATTGTTCCACATGAATCAGAACATCGCTCCCGCCTGAGTACATTTTCGTTTTCGACAACGACGCCGCCGCTCATGACGCGATACATGTCAATCGCGACGGACCGGTTGGCTGACATTTTTGAGGTCATGCGATGCCGACAGGGCAGTTGCAGAGGTTGCGCCTGGATGAAGGTCCGGAGAGGTCTCGAGACTTGCCGTTAAAGAGCCGGTCGCGTCTGACGAGTTCCGCGACCGGCTGAGGTGGGGTCCTTCGGCTCGACTCGAATCAACGTCGTCAATGGTTAGCGCTGTCGCGCTTCAGGAGTTGGCCGGGGAGCCATGCTGCGGGCTATTGCCCGTTCTGAGCGGACGTTCGTGTTTGGGAGCCATTTGCTGGAGCAATGAATCCGAAGAGTCCATTTGACTCCTTGTTAGGACCTGCCGAGAAGTACAGCGTGTCTGGGCTTGAATTGCGCCCGCCTCCGAGTGTCAGAGTCCACAGGCCGTCAATCGCCAGTGGATTGCCGAACTCATTCTCCAACTGATCGACGAACGTGCCGTCATTGTCGAAGACATTGATTCGGCCATTGCCGAAGTTGCCGATGAGGATCTTGCCGCTGAAACGGCCGAACGCAAACGATGCGCGCGTAATGCCCCACGGCGAGTCGAGCGGTCCCTGGCTCGCAAAGCGGCGCAGCAGGTGGCCGTCGGTATCGAATACATCGACGAATCCATGACCGCGGCCTGCAACGTCGTCATGCTTCTGACCGTCCTGCTGCGCATAGGTGACGAAAAGGTCACCATCGATGTTCGCAATACCAAACGGGGCGTAGCCGGCTGGGATGTTCGGGTCGGCGAAGCCTCCGTCCGTCATCGCGGGCGTAAACAAACCATTCGTGCCGTTCGGCCCGAATACGTCGATCCGGCCCGATCGGAAGTTTGTCGCAAACAGGAATGCGCCTCGCGCGTTCACACCGAAGACGAGACCCTTGTAGACGGCCCCGTTGCCAGCGGTGGGATTGGACGAGTTATCGACCGCGATCACGGCGTTGTTGGCCGGATTCAACCCACCGGCCCAAGCGGAAATCGTCCCGTCTTCGGTCGCGAAGATGAATACGGCCGGGATCTGGGTAGCTGGCACGAGAAATGCCGACGAAGGATTCCATACGATGCCGGTCGGCGCCGCAGGTGCGGGATTCGGTGGCCTGCTGGCAAAGACGGGATGACAGTCGCTGGCCGGTATCACGTTGCCTGGAAGCGGGATGGAAACCTGCAGTGCTACCTTGGTGCCCGCGCCGTCATAAAGCGTGGAGCAGCCTGTGGCGTTGTCGTTGATCCAGAATGGACTTCCTGCCGGACTAAAGGCAATACCCCAGGCGTTCTGCAGTACCCCGTCGACCTTCGGAGCCGAGCCTGCCAGGTTGGATACAAGTGGTGTGACGACGTAAGCTTCATCGGCAGCAGCACGTCCGATTGTGAAACCGGCGGCGAGGACGATCACCGCCGCCGCTTTGAGACCCCTCGAGATCTGAGACATAACTTCCCTCCACGTCTGACTGGCGAGAAATCGCCGCAGGCTAAACGACCGCTGTACTGCAAATATTCCCGCTCGACGCAAAAAATTCCGCTAGCCACCCGGTCGCATGACGCGATAGGGGACAAGCACGGCTTTTCGACTCGATTCATGGTTTCGCGAGCCAGAGACGAGCGAATGGCCGTTGCACGTCCGAAAACCGTCGTTACCGTCGCGAAGGCTCGAATGACGGCAATGGATCTGGCGCCTTCGCCAGTGGCCCAAATTCCGTGCAATGACGGTTAGGCAAGAGGTGACGCGCTACGAAGCTCGTGGCTCCGACTTCCTCCCGTTGCTCCGGTCGTGTCTTGGCGGTTGAAAGGTCTATGATGGGACTGTGAGGTTGCCATGCGTTGTCAGGACCCGAGCATCGAATGAAGCCACCACGCAATACCGACTCCGCGCCTGGAGAGTGGTATATCGACACAGCGTGCATCAATTGCGGTGCATCGCGTCATGTCGCGCCCGGGCTGATCGTCGAGCGAAACGACAAAAGTATCTTCGTTCGGCAGCCCGGCACGCCGGAAGAGCAGCTTGCTGCGTGGCGTGCGGTGTTCGTATGCCCGACAGCATCGGTACGCAGCGAAACGAAACAGCTTCGTCCGAACGCGGCGATCTTTCCACAGCAGATCACATCAGGCGTGTGGCGCTGCGGATTCAACTCACGCTCATCGTTTGGCGCACATTCTTATTTTGCCTCGCGTGCGGACGGCAATCTGCTGATCGACTCACCGCGCTATGCGGCAGAGCTCGTCAAATGGTTCGACGACGCCGGTGGCATCGCACACATTCTTTTGTCGCATCGTGACGACGTCGCAGACGCGGACAAATACGCGCGTCGATTCGGCGCGCGCGTCTGGATTCACCGGGAGGACAGTTCGGCTGCCCCCTATGCAACGGATCTGCTCGACGACGTGTCGGCGCCAACCATTGCGGCCGGCGTACAGGCAGTCCCCGTGCCCGGTCACACTCGGGGTAGCGTCGTGTATCTCCTCGACGATCGCATTCTCTGCTCGGGTGATTCGCTTGCCTGGAGCCCACGCGAGCAGGACCTCGTCGCATTCAGGGACGCGTGCTGGTACTCATGGACCGAGCTCACCGAATCGCTCAGCAAGCTGGCCGTGTATCGTTTCGAATGGCTGCTTCCTGGTCACGGCTGGCTCGCGCACTTGCCGGCCAAGGAAATGAGTGCTCGCTTGGTCGCATTAGTTGCACGCATGCGAAATGGTTGAAGTCGCCGGGATAGCTCCTTCCGGCATGAGGCGCTTCGAATCCTCCCTGATTCCAGCCCTGCAATGAGGTGGCAACTCGGCCACCTACGGCCGTTCGACCGCGCTTTCTCGCGCACGTTCGAACGTCGGCTCAGCTCGGGAAACGGACAATCCACCGATGATCAAACTCGTTGCATCCTCGACCAAACCGCCCATCCTGCTCCCATCATTCGCAGACCAATGCGCTTGCAACGCTAAACGAACTTATCATCGGCGCTTGCGCTTCGTTGGGCCTCTTCGCGGCGCCACGTCGAAACGCTGCAACCAAAGCGTCCGCTGAACCAGCGGGAGAACGCGCTCAACGATGAGAAGCCAACCAGCGAGGCGACTTCAGACAGCGGCCTGTTGCCACTACCAACATACCGCTTCACCATCTCTATCCGTACCGAATCGACAATCGACAGATAACTCTCGCCGTACGGTGCGAGATGGCGATGCACAGTCCTGCGATCCATGCCCAGATGCTGCGCAATCCGATCGACCGAACAGGTGCCTGAAGGCAGTAGCGCAACGATCAGCTTCCTGATCTTGTCGGGCATCGTCGCGCTGGACTGCAGCAGCATCGAATCCAGGTAGCGGCGCACCTGCTGCGCCATGACCGGATCGTAGGCAGGGATCGCGGCGTCAAGATCGGACGCGAGACACACAATGCCGTCGAAATCCTGGTTGAATTCGACGGTCACGCCAAATACGCGCGTATGAATCGTCGTGCCGGCCGGAGCATGATGCGTGAAGCAGACGGTGCGGGGTTTCCAGGCGGCGCCCAGCACCATGCCCAGTACGCGGTAGAGGACCCCCAGTACCAGCTCCGTTGCCTGGCGCATCGAACCCGGTATGCCGCCCACGATGTCCTCGCGGATGACCGCCAGACCCTCCGATTCCTCGATACGCATCACCACTGCCTCGTTCTGCAGCCGAAGGTAGTGCGACGCGGATTCCAGCGCCTTTCGCAGCGTTGGCTGTTCCCGCATTACAAATCCGAGCGCGCCGAGGTTCGAGATGTGGCGGGTCTCGGCCATGCGCAGCCCCAGATCCTCGACCGCTGCGGACCGGGCCGATGTCTCCAGCAGCCGCGCGACCGCCTCGGCCCGAATCATGATGTCGGGGTCGAGCAGCACAGACCGCTCAATTCCTGCGTCGCCCAACTGCTGATAGGGATCGAGACCCAGCGACCGGGCCACCTCGACGTAATTGGTGAGGGCTGCACTGCGAAGCAGATAGGACATATCGTTTTCCCGTAGCGTCCCAGAATGTAAATTATTTGTCCCAATCCGTCAAACGTCTTCCTGCCGAACCCGGATACTTGTCTCCGTTGGCACAGCACCGGGCAATCTACCGATTCTTTCAGGAATACCGAGGATACAGGCAATGAGCAATGAGACGAACCACAGCGCCACGACAGTGTGCGATCAGCTGCGCGCCACAGGCGACTGGAATCCCGCGTGGGATGCCATTGCCGAACTCGATCCCGTCTGGGCCGAGAAATTCATGACGATGGGCGCGCACACCATGATGTCCGGGGTGCTTGAACCGAAGGTGCTCGAGTTCATTGCCATCGCAGTCGATTCGTCCTGCACGCACATGTATGCGCCGGGCACGCGCCGCCATATCCGCAAGGCGCTCGAACTGGGCGCCACGAAGGAAGAGATCGCAGCGGTTCTGCAGGCCGTCAGTGTCCTCGGCATTCATTCGTCCAGTCTCGGCGCACCAATCCTGCTGGAGGAGCTGGCCGCGTTTGAGCAGGCAAAGAGCGAGGGTGCGCAGGCTGCTGCCTGACGCCACCAACACACCCACCCCATTCTTGATAAGGAATACACATCATGCATTTCATGGACGACTCGCTGCTGCCTGAAAATCAGCAAAAACTGGTCATTCAGGTGGCGCCGTACGGGCCGCAATGGATCCCCGGTGATTCAGACGATATCCCGGTCACGATGGACGAACAGGTGCAGAAGGCCGTGGACTGCTACAACGCAGGCGCGACGGTGCTGCACGTGCACGTGCGCGAAGAGGATGGCAAGGGCAGCAAGCGTCTGTCGAAGTTCAACGAGATGCTCGCCCTTCTGCGCGAAACGGTGCCGAAGATGATCCTGCAGGTCGGCGGTTCGATCTCGTTCGCACCGGAAAGCGACGGCGAAATGGCGAAATGGGCGAACGACGACACGCGCCACATGCTCGCGGAACTGGACCCGCGTCCCGAACAGGTGACCGTGGCGATCAACACGGGCCAGATGAACATCATGGAGTTGCTGACCGAGGCCGACATCGCCGGCACCTCGTTCATGAACCCCGCGCTGCAGGCGGCTTACCGCGACATGATCTCGCCGTCCAATCCGTCGTGGCATGTCGAGCACATCCGGCGGCTGTTTGCCGCCGGCATCCAGCCGCAATTCATGCTGGGCAATCTCGCGCAGTTCGAAACGCTCGAGCGTCTGATCCGCAAGGGCGTCTATACCGGCCCGCTCAACCTCAATTACGTGGCCATCGGCGGCGGCGCTGCAGGGCTGCATCCGGCCGACATGCTGGAGTTCGCGCGTCGCACGCCGGACGGTGCCGTGCTCACGATCGAAACGCTGGGCCGCAATGTCGTGCCGATGAACACGATGGCCATCGCGCTGGGCCTCCATGTGCGCGTCGGCATCGAGGACACGCTGCTCGGCCCGGACGGCAAACGTGCTACCTCCGTGCGGCAGATCGAGCAGATGGTGCGCATTGCGCGCGAACTCAATCGTGACGTCGCCAGTGCGGCGGAGGCACGCGACATCTACCAGATCGGTACCCAATGGAAGTCTGTTGAGGAGACGCTGGACAGGCTGGGCATGGTGGCGAACCGGGCACCCGAGCAGCGCGGCGTGCCGGCACGCAAGGTTGCCTGACCGGCATGTCGAGGTGCAGGGGCGGCAACATACTGCGCCTCGCATGCAGTCCAACCCATCAGGCATGGAGACAGATGATGTTCTGGAAGAAAAGCCCCGCTGCCGTCCTGGCGACCCTGCTGGTAATTCACCTGCTGGCGCACATCGACCGCAACATGCTGCTGGGGTTCTCGCCGCAGATCATCCGGGACCTGGCGCTCAGCCATACGCAATACGGGTTTCTCGCCGGCGCGGTGTGGGTACTGAGTTTTGGCGTGATGGCGATGTTCATGGGTACGCTCGCCGACCGTTTCAGCCGCCCCCGGATCATCGCTGCCGGTGTGCTGATCTGGAGCGTTTGCACCCTGGCGTCGGGCCACGCCCAGAGCTTCGGGCAGATGGTGGTGGCCCGTTTTTTTGTTGCCAGCGGAGAGGCGGCGCTGGTCCCTGCCGCAGTGGCCCTGCTGGCTGAACTCTTCTCCGGCAGGCGGCGTGGCACGGCACTGGGGCTCTTCTTCATGGGCATTCCGCTGGGTGTCGGCTGCAGTTTCCTGCTTGCTGGCAGCTTTGGCGCCACGCTCGGATGGCGCTCCACGTTCCATGCGCTGGGCGTGATTGGCATTGCGATTGCGCTGCCGCTGGCGCTGCTCAGGGAAGACCGAAGCATAGTCGCACCGCATGAGCGCGGCGCACCATTCGTCGAGCAGGCACTCGCCGTGTTGCGCACCGTTGGCAGTAATCCTGCACTGGCTTTCACGATTGTCGGTTTCGTGCTGGTGCACCTGATCTTTGCCAGCTTCTCCTTCACGCAGCTCTGGCTCGTCGACGAGCGAGGCATGGATGCGGCCGGTATTGCCACACGGATCGGGGCGTTGCAGCTGGTATTCGGCACGCTTGGCGCGGCAGCGGGAGGTGCAGTGGGGGATCGGGCGGCGAGGCGCCTGCACGGGGGACACGCAAGCTTCATCGCGTTGCTCGTCCTGGTCTGCGCGCCGTCGATGCTGGCATATCGATTCGTACCGGCCGGCTCGCCCCTGTTCTATATCGGCATGTGTGCCGGGTTCTTTCTGCCGATGGCGGCCTATGGCTCGGCCCTGACGGCCATAACCAGCATGACGCCGGCAAAGATGCGCTCGACGGTGACTGGCTTCACGATGTTGTTGATCAATGTATTCGCGCTCGCCATTGGCACGGTGGCCATTGGCATGCTGGCTGACCATTTGAAGCATGCAGGCAGCACCGCACCATTGACGGGCGTCCTGTTCGTCAACGATGTGCTGGCGATCAGCTCGGCCGTCTGGTTCGCTCTTGCGGCGCGCGCCTCAGGCAGGCAGCGCGTTGCCTCAACCGAACATGTTCAACCTGCGAGATCCTGAGAATGCAAAACCAACGTCAGAATCTGGCTGGGCGTATCGCTCTTGTTACGGGTGCCGGCCGCGGCATGGGCGGCGCCATTGCCATCGACCTGGCCCGCACGGGCGCAGACGTCGCGATCTGCGACATCGACATGCCAGCGCTCGAAGCAACGCGCGCGGCGGTGGAAGCAGCCGGCGCGCAGTGTCTCGCGCTACGCTGCGATGTCTCGTCGAGCAGCGAAGTTGCCCGGCTGTTTGCCGCCATCGTCCAACGCTTCGGCACGTTGCACATTCTGGTCAACAATGCTGCGCGCGTGCCGAACACGCCGCTAGATACGATGCGCCGCAACCAGCACTACGCCTACATCACCACGCCCGTGCCGCGGCAGTCACTGGGCTTTACCGGCACCATCAGCGATGAAGAGTGGCATCGCTACTGGGATGTCAATGTGCACGGCCTCTTCTATTGCACACGCGAAGCGCTCAGGCTGATGGAGCCGCAGCGCGACGGCAGGATCATCAACATCGCGTCGATTGCCGGCATGTCGGCAATGAGCGCGCACAGTCCGCACTATTGTGCGACCAAGGGTGCGGTAATTGCTTTCACGAAGTCGGTTGCGGCCGAGGTGGCGGGTGCCAACATCTTCGTCAATGCGATGGCGCCAGGCGGCGTGGCCACGCCCGAATTCACCCAATACTTCAAGGCCGCAGGCGAGGAAAAGTGCAACCAGTTCTGGCAGCTGATACCCGCCGGACGCCTGGGCACGATGGAGGAATACGCCTCGACGGTGACCCACCTGGCTGGCGATCACTACCTCGTGGGCCAGGTGATCAGCCCCAACGGTGGCGTGGTGATCTGACCGGAGCGCCACGTGACCCGAAGCGATCACGTCATCAACCCGTGCATCAATATCTGCCGGATGGACCCGAACGGTCAGTTCTGCCAGGGGTGCTAGGAGAACGCTCCGTGAGATTGGCCTATGGGATCAGATGACCGACCAGCATAAGGCCGAAATCGCAGCGGCGGTCGAACGCCGCCGACCCACATTCGCGTGCCGTGTGACGCCGCGCCACGACTGCGATGTTTTAGAAAATGGACTGCGAGAGGAAACGGATTGATGCTGCAAAAGCAGTTGCTGGTTCCCGACCGGCGATATCGCGACGATCGATGCGGACGGCTTCATGCAGATCACTGACCGCAGCAAGGATCTGCTCAATTCCGGCGGTGAATGGATCAGCTCGATCGACATCGAGAACATCGCAGCCGCGCACCCAGCCATCGCAAGCGCGGCCTGCATTGCGGCGAGGCATCCGAAATGGGACGAGCGGCTGATGCTTGTCGTCGTAAGGCGCGCCGATGCGCGGGTAACGGCGGAGGAGCTACTCGCGTTTTTCGCAGGAAAGATTGCGAAATGGTGGATGCCGGACGCGGTCGTGTTCGTCGAGGCGCTGCGCATGGGTGCCACCGGCAAGGTGCTGAAGAACCAGCTGCGCGAAGCGTTCCACGACTATCTGCTGGTCTGATTTCCGGGCGGACGGTTGCTTGGTATCGAACGCGGATGGACGTCGTTACGGGTTGCTTGGATATACCAAACAGGAGACAAAATGAAACTGAAGTGGTTGGTGGCGGCTGTGCTGGCTGCAATGGGAGGCACCACGTACGCGCAGTCATCGGTGACGCTGTATGGCGTCATCGATTCGGGGTTGTTGTATCAGAGCGCGAATGCAGCGAACTTTCAGTCGAAAGTGAACCTCGGCCATGTCTACGAGCTCAAGGATGGCGGGATCTATTCGAGCATCTGGGGTCTCAAGGGCAGCGAAGACATCGGGGGCGGCTACAAGGTCAGTTTCAGGTTGCAGGGGTCATACAACAGTTCGAACGGCAAGCCCGGGCTGGCCGACACGCCGGGCGCCACAGCGCTGTTCAACCAGCAGACGACGGTGGGTGTATCGAGCCCGTTCGGTACGATCGACATGGGCCGGCAGATCGTGCCGATGATCTATGCGATGGCAGATACGGACGTACGGAACGCCCAGTACTTCGGCAGTATCCTGACCGCATGGCTAGGCATGAACCAGGCCGCGGGCTGGCAGGGCCTCAGCACGAACGGCCCGATCGGCGCCCTGTACGACGACAACGCGATCGTCTACCGGTCGCCGAAGTTCTACGGCGCGTCGCTTGCGCTCGAGTATGCTCCCGGCGGCGTTCCGGGTCAGTTCCAGGGCGGCACGCGCGAGTCCGCCGTGCTGCAGTATTCGAACTATGGCCTGAACCTGGCAGCTGTCTACTACAACGGTCACGACACGAATCCATTCACGCAGACGGGCCCCACGACAATCGTCACGGCGCCGTCGACCGGCTTGGCCAACAACCGCTTCTGGTATCTGGGCGCGCAGTACACCTTCCACGATTTTTCCGTGTCGACGTCATACAGCATCGGCAAGAACCCCGCGAACAGTGGCCACGCCAACTTCGAGATGATTTCCGGGGGGCTCGGCTACAAGTTCAGCCCGGCTTTCAAGATCACCTCGGGCTTCTATTACCTGAAGGATCGTAACCACTCATCCAGTCAATCGAACGAGTTTGCGCTGGGCGCCGAATACAACCTGTCCAAAACCACCCTCGCCTACACGCAGGTCGGCTATGTCAACAACCGCGGCAACATGAGCCAGACAATCACCTACGGTGCGCCCGTTCCGGAAGGCAGGTCAACCACGGCGGCGATGGTCGGTATCCGCCATAGCTTCTGATCTCCCCACGCAGATAACAAGTGGAACATGCAATGAAAACAAACTGGGCGCTCGGGATCGCGGGCGGCGTATTGATCGCGTTGGCATCGGTTCATGCCTGGGCGCAGGCGGGTGTAAGCGAAACGAGCGCCGCTTCGAACGGAACCGCGGTTGCGGCCTCGGGCAGCATGACGGCGAAAGACATCCGAAAAGCCGATCATGCGCTGCGCCGCAAGGTCTACTCCGCGATCGTCACGCACAACAACGAGATCAACGCTGGCAACATCAGCGTCATCGCGAAGGGCGGCGCAGTGACGCTCGACGGCACCGTGGTCGATGCATCGCAGATCGACAAAGTGAGCGAGATCGCGAAAGGCGTTCCGGGCGTCACATCCGTTATCAACAAGTTGACGGTCAAAAAGCCGTTTGGCGGGCAGTAACTGGGCTTGGCGGCGATCCGACAGAGCCTGATGTGATGTCGGGGCAGGCGCTTAACGCCCAATCCATTGAGCGCATCTGCATGCAGTCACGCGCTGTCGCGCATACCGGCTCTTGCACCTGACTTGCGGGTGAACGTCGTGTACTCCAGTCATCGCGATTCGCTGGAAGATCTCGCGGCGGGGCGCGCTCATTTCGCGCTCAGTTTCGCTGTCCGTCGTCGTCGACCCCGCCAAGCAAGGCAAAGGCTACTCGACGCTGCTGATGGAGACCTTCGTTGGCCGCATGCGAGCGTTGGACAAAGCCACCATCCACCTGATGTGCAAGGACTGACCGGCACGTCGATCTGTACCGGAGGTTCGGCTACGAGTACGTGAGACCGTCCGACTCCGACCACGGTGGCATGGTGTGGCACGAGATGATCCTCGTGCTCTGACTCAGCGATTCTGCTCGGACACCTCTCCGGCATCGGCATCGGCATCGGTCTCGCGCGCATCATGGCGCGAAACTCCTGCGTTCCCGATGGACTCTGTTGCCGCGCCCGTCTCAGCGGGCGGCAGCGGTCCGGCCGCCTCGTCACCGAGCAAGGGGCGCTCGGGATGCACGAACAGCCATAGCAGCGCACCGCAGGCGGCCGCCGCGCCGATTACGATCATGCCGCTTGCCCAGCTATGCGTGACCTTGACGATCAAAGCCAGCGTCATGGGGCCCGCGACGTTCGAGAGGGCCCCCCACACGTTTGTCCAGCCCGACATGACACCGGCAAACGCGCGCCCGAGATCCTGCGTGGCAGACCACACGACCACCTGCACGAATCCCACCGCGGCAAAGGACAGGCACAGCAAGCCGATGACCATCGCAATCGAATCCGCGCGCGAAGCCGCCGTCAATGCGGTTGCGCTCACGACAAATCCGGTCATCGCAACGGGCGTGCGCGCCCGATAGATCGAGCCGGTCCTTCGAAGCAGCCAGTCGCTGAACGCGCCCGCGACGAATACCGCCACGAACACGGCAACCCAGGGCAACGATGCGTAGAGGCCCATCGCCTTGAGCGAAAGCCCGCGTGCACGCATGAGGTAGGTTGGCAGCCACGTCGTATAGAAGCTCTGGATCAGCACCAGCAGGAAGTACTGGACACCGAAGATCCAGAAGCGCCACTGCCTCAGACAGCGCCTGAGCGCGCCTCTCGCTGCCGCGCGCTCGGGTGGCTGGCCGGCTGCGATGTACTCGACCTCTGCCTTCGTGATGAGCGGATGTGCCGCCGGCGTGTCGCGGTAGCCGAACCACCAGATCGCGCCGAGCAGCAGGCCCAGTGCGCCGAATCCGAAGAAGACGGCATGCCAGCCGAACCGCGCGATGGTCCACGCCGTAAGCGGCGCTGAAACGATCGGGCCGAGATAAAGTCCTGCGAGCAGGAGCGCATTGCCTTTTGCGCGCTCGCTGGCCGGAACCCAGCGCTTGAGCGCGACGACACTGCTCGACCAGTCCGCCGACTGCGCCCCGCCCAGCACGAGGCGGCACCCGAAGAGCCAGGCGAACGAGGTGCCCAGGGGCGTGGCGAGCATCATGAGCGACCAGAGCGTGCTCGTGCCGAACAGCACCTTGCGCGACCCGAAGCGTTCGGCAGCGCGGCCGGCCGGTATCTGCCCGATTGCATAGGCCCAGAAGTAGATCGTGAGAATCATCGACATCTCGACGATCGACAGGCCCAGTTCGTTCTGTATCGTCGGGGCCGCGACGGCCATGGCCGTGCGGTCGAGCGTCATCACGAACGTCAGTGGCGCAACGAGCAATGCCACGATCTTCCAGCGGAGATGGTTCACGGTGTGCAACATCCCTTGTATGAAAAACCGCGAATTACGCCTCGCGGTCGGCGTGATCGGGATCGGCGGCTTCAAACCCTTGCGGATCGCGCTCGGCCCACTGATGCGCCCAGGCCAGCAGCGGCTGCAATGCGGTCAAAAGCTTCCTGCCTTCGGCTGTCATTCGGTAACCGCCATCGCCGTGCTCGACGAGACCGGACGCCCGCAATTCCGCGAGCCGCGTATTGAGCAGGCGGGCATTCGTGTCGCACGCTTCCTGGAGCGCGCGAAACGTCATCGCCTCGCCGCGAAGTTCCCACAGTATCCGCAGTGCGGTACGCCGCCCGAGCAGGTCCAGCACGACCATGATCGGCCGTCCGGTGGTCGAGCCGCGGACGGGTTGTCCTGGCCGTGGAATTTTCATGCTTTACTTTTTAAAGCATCGAATCCGGGCTGTCAACCCGTGAGCGCGGAACATGCGATGCGTCGATCCAGCGCTACGCATGATGTGAAAAGCGCTGGCCGAGTTCGCGCAACCAAGCCAGAAAGGTGTTGATTGCCGGATCGTCGAGGCGCGCGTCGCGGACATAGCTGCAGTAGCGCCATGCCGGTAGGGCGGGGCCGTCGAACGGGAACACGAGACGGCCCTCTTTGACGTCGAGCGCGACAAGCGCGGTAGGGCCCATTGCAATCCCCAGACCGTCAATGGCGGCTTGCAGGGTCAAATAAAAGTGATCCAGTTGCTGGGAATGGCGCGTGGCAAGCCCTGGGTGGCCGCTCGCCGCAAGCCATTCCGCCCAAAGGCCGGGGTAGGTCGCCGTGTGAAGCAGGGTGTGGTGCGCCAGGTCCGAGACGCGGTGTATCGGGTGAGACTCCAGCACCTTGGGTGAGCACACCGGCAGCCGGACTTCCGATAAAAACTCCTTGACCGCATACCCCGCCGACTTCTGCTCGCTGCCGCGAATCGCCACGTCGCATTCGTCGCCGAGCTTTTCGATTGGCTCATCCGAAGTCGTCAGCCGAACCTCGACCGCCGGATTGGTCAGCTGGAAGCTGGAAAGTTGCGGCAATAGCCAGCGCAAAGCGAACGTCGTCGGCGCGTTGACCCTCACGATCTGCGCGCGCGTGGCCCGAAGCTGCTCACTGGTTGCCAGCGCGATGCGATCCAGCGCCGCCGATACCTCGGCCAGGTAGGCGCGCCCCGACGCGGTCAAGACGACCCTGCGGCCGCGACGCTCGAACAGGTCGAGTCCAAGCCAGTCCTCCAGTTGCCGAACTTGTCGGCTAACGGCCCCGTGCGTGACGCAAAGCTCCTCGGCCGCCACCGAAAAGCTCTCCGCGCGGGCGGCGGCTTCGAATACGCGCAGGGCGTTCAACGGCGGCAGACGACGCGACATCAACCCACACTCCTATGTGACTTTTCCTGACAAGTTGGGTGAGTTTACATCGCTTTTCGTGTTGCGAGCGTAGCCCTATATTGAGCCCCTTTGCAGCAGTTCCGATTGTGGATCTGTTCGATTAACTCACCAGGGGAAATCTCGCATGTCGAATGTTGTCGTGGTCGGCGCGCAGTGGGGCGATGAGGGAAAGGGCCGGATCGTGGATTGGCTCGCGGAGAACGCGGATATCGTCGTCCGTTACAACGGTGGGCACAACGCCGGGCACACGCTGGTGGTGGACGGCCGGACCTACAAGCTGGCGCTGCTTCCCAGCGGCGTCGTGCGCGGGAAGCTGGGCCTGATCGGCAATGGCGTCGCGCTCGATGCCGAGGCGCTGCTCGCGGAGATCGACCGCATGGCGGCGATGGGCATCCGCGTCACCCCGGAGGTACTGCAGATCGCCGAGACGGCCACGCTGGTCCTGCCGGTGCATCGCGCGATCGACGCCGCGCAGGAGCGGATGCGCGCGAAGCCGCTCGGCACCACTTTGCGCGGCATTGGTCCGGCATACGAAGACAAGGTCGGGCGCCGCGGCCTGCGCGTGTGCGATCTGGCCGAACCGGAACTGCTGGCCCAGAAGCTCGATGTTCTGCTCGAGCACCATAACGCCTGGCTTCGCGGCTCGGGGCAGGCGCCATTCCCGCGCGAGCCGATGTTGAGCGGCCTGCTCGCCATGGCGCCGCGCATCCTGCCGTTCGTGGGCCGCGTCTGGGAGCAGCTCGACCACGCCCATTCGTCGGGCAAGCGCGTGGTGTTCGAAGGCTCGCAAGCGGTCATGCTCGACGTGGATTGGGGCAGCTACCCCTATGTGACGTCGTCGAGCACCATTGCCGCCGGCGCGGCCAGCGGCGCCGGCATCGCTCCGTCGCAACTAGGGCGCGTGCTTGGCGTCAGCAAGGTCTATGCAACGCGTGTTGGCGAAGGCCCGTTCACGTCGGAACTGGACGGCGCGCTCGGCGACGTGCTCCGGCAGCGCGGCGGCGAGTACGGGGTCAACACCGGCCGTCCGCGCCGCTGCGGCTGGCTGGACACCGTGCAACTGCGTCAAAGCTGCAAAGTCGCGGGCATCAACCAGCTCGCGCTGACCAAGCTCGACGTGCTCGATGGCTTCGAGTCGGTGCAGCTCTGTGTGGGCTATATGCTCGATGGGGCGCGCATCGACTACATGCCATCCACGAACGCCGAGCAGCAGCGCCTGCAGCCGGTTCTGAGGCGCTTCGAGGGCTGGGCCGGTTCGACCCGCGGTGTCCGTTCCTATGGCGACCTGCCGCCGCAGGCAGCGGCGCTGATCGAAGCGATTCAGAACGAAGTCGGCGTTCCCGCGGCGATGGTCACCACCGGCCCAGAACGCGACGACGCGATTGTCCTGCAATCCCCATTCGCGTAATGCTCGAATATCGGCCTAACCTTCGCTGGCCATCCTTGAACGGATCTCGGCAGCCGGGAGGTCGCGCTGATGGGTGGCGATCTGCCAGGTATTTCCCCACGGATCTCTGACCATCGCGCGCCTGTCGCCGTATGGCAGGTCGGCCGGAACTTCGAGCGAGACCGCGTTAGCCGCAATCGCTCGCTGGTAGGTCGAATCGGTGTCCTGAACGTAGACGTACAGAAATGCCGGCATCGGCTCGCGCAGACCGTCCGAGCCGCTAACCATCACCACGGAATCGCCGATCCTGATTTCGGCAGGCAGTCCGTGGCGGAACGCGCCCTGTGCCTCAAACACCGTCTTGATGAAGGCGACCAGGTTCTCCGCGTCGCGTACGACGATTCGGGGCGTGACGGTATGCCATCCATCGGGCTGAAATGTCGCCATGTCGGGCAGCCTCGCAAGAAATTCGCACGGGCATTCTCCGCCAGGTGCCGGGTTGGCGCTAGCCGCGTTTGCGCAGCGGCTCGAGCAAGCCCTTCAGGCCGTTATGGTCCAGCTCTTGCATCAGCGCGAGCAGACGGCCGATCTCGCCCGGCGGGAACCCCTCGCGGGCGAACCAGTTGAGGTAATGCCCAGGCAGGTCGGCCATGAGCCGGCCCTTGTATTTGCCGAAGGGCATGGCGAGGGTGACAAGGCGTTCGAGGTCTTGAGCTTGCATGACGGTATTGTGCACGGCCCGGCGCTCACGCGCGAATCCTACCCGGCGCGAAGCTCGGCCGGATCGAGGAAAAAGTTTCGGTTGCCGGCCATGCGCCCGACCATGAAGTCGATGAACGTCTTCACGCGCAGCTTCACGCGCAGCGATTGTTCGGTTCGATGCCTGTAGTAGATATAAATCGTGCCGTATTCGGTGACGTGCTGCATCAGTAACGGAACGAGTCGTCCGCTTCGGATAGGCGTCGTGGCGTTGAAGCTGCCCAGCTGCCCGATGCCGAGACCCGCAAGCACCGCCCGCGTTTCCAGTTCCGTGTCGTTCACGCAGATGGCGGCGGGCACGTCGCGATAGACGATCTCGTCGCCGACACGGAACTGCCACTGCGCGAGCTTGCCCGTGTTGGCGCGCCGGTACCCGGTGCAGCGATGTTGAGCGAGTTCTTCGATGGTCTGCGGCACGCCGTTGCGCTCGATATATTCCGACGATGCGCGCCAATCGCTGGGGCCACGTGATCATTATTTCATCGATTGGCGGCTACCGGGCCCCGGCCGGATTTGGCGTGTACTCGTCGACGAAGTTTGCCGTCGAAGGCATTACGGAAGCGTTGCATGCCGAGTTGAAGCCGCTGGGCATTCACGCGACCGTTGTCGAGCCGGGCTATTTTCGTACCGACTTTCTGGATGCGTCCTCGCTGCTCGTCGCGCCCCACGTGATCGACGACTACGACGAAACCTCGGGCGCAGTTCGCCGCAAGGCCGTGCAAATGAATCACAACCAGCCCGGCGACCCGACGAAGCTTGCCGCAGCGTTGATCACGCTCGTCGACGCGTCTAACCCGCCGTTGCGCCTTCCGCTCGGCACGGACACGCTCGCTGCCATCGCTGCGAAAAACGCTTACGTGACGCAGGAAACGCAAACGTGGCAGGCGCTGTCGACATCGACTGACTTCCCTGCCTGAGTGACCTCGCAAGTTGACCTGCGGCCCGCGCCGTTCCTCACGGCGTCCCGTTTGCGCAATGCACGGCAAACCCGGGCCGTTCGGCAAGCCGTTCGAAATACGCAGCAACAGCGGGCAAATGCGGATGCTCGAACGGTGTGCCGAACCAGCGGTTCACCGACAACTCAACGGGGATATCCGCAAGCGAGAATTGCGCGCCGGCGACGAACGCGCCGGTCGCCTGCAGCCGTGCGTCGAGAATGCGCATATGCCGGGTCCAGTTCTCGATGGAAAGCGCGATTTCGCTGGTGGCCTGATGAGCCGGCGACGTTCAATGCGAGGAACTCCGGCGTTTGCGTCGAGCAAAAGCCCGAGCCCCAATCCTCGCGCTCGAAGGGAAGGTTCAATTCGACACAGGTCCAGAGCACCTTGCGAACGTTGATGGACGATGCTTTGCCGAAGATGTTGAGCATATCGAAAGGAAAGAAGTGGGAGCCGCGCCGGTCCACGATACGCCACGCATGTGGTCGCCGCCATGTACAGTTCCTCGACCACGCGCCGCTGCAGTTCCCGGCAACGCTTGCAATCCGCACGCAACCGGTGCATGGTTCAACGACTTTCCCCGGCTCGAACCAGGAGACACCACCGATGTCGCTCGCGCTATATGGTCATCCGTTTTCCTCGTACACGCAGAAGGTGCTCATCGCGCTGTACGAGAACAACACACCTTTCGAGTTCCGCGGCGTCGGTCCGGATTCGCCCGAGCATACGGCGCAGTGGCTGCAACGCTGGCCGCTGCGCAAGTTTCCGGTGCTCGTGGACGGCGAGCGCAACGTTGCGGAAACCAGCATCATCATCGAATACCTGCAGCTCGCGCATCCCGGGCCGGTGCGCCTGCTGCCCGCCGATCCCATGGCCGCGCTCGACGTGCGCTTTCTCGACCGCTTCTTCGACCTGCATGTCATGACGCCCGTGCAACGCGCTGTTGACGGCGCGTTGACCGGCGACCCGGCAAGGCGCGACGAAGGGCGCGCCTTCGCGCAGGAAAAGCTCGAACTCGCCTACGCATGGCTCGAAGGCCATCTGGCAGGCAAAACGTGGGCGGCGGGCGAGGACTATACGATGGCGGACTGCGCCGCGTCTTCGTCGCTTTTCTATGCGGACTGGACGCATCGCATTGCCCCGGCCTATCCCATGCTGCGTGCCTATCGCGAGCGCCTGCTCGCGCGCCCTTCCTTCGCGCGGGCCGTGAACGAGGCGCGGCCGTATCGTCCGCTCTTTCCACTCGGCGCCCCGGATCGCGACTGACGCGATTCGATAACGCATGCGAAGTATGTGAGACGGCAACGTGAGAGAGGCTTGCACCATGCAAGCCTCTTTCGCTATGCAGACAACGAAATCAGCCCACCGAAGGCTCCCCTTCGCCGGACTGCTTGCCGGGGCGGTCGGCGGGCGACTGCTTGCGCGACTTGTCATCGCGCTCGGGCATGGCGCTGCGCTTGTCGTCGCTATGCTCGGTGTGTTTCTGCTGCGGTTTTTCGGTGGCGTTGCTGGCGCCATTTTCATGGGGCTTTGGGGTGCTGGCGGTCATCGTTCCTCTCCCATTCCGGTAGGCCCGCCAGATCCCGCAAGGCCCGCTCCCGGGGCCGCACGCCTGTTGTCAGCGTGAATCGACCCTAAGCGCTTTCGCGTTCCTTGAGCCGTTTGCGGTGCGCGGCAACTTTCGCGCGATTCCCGCAGATCGCCATGCTGCACCAGCGGCGCGCGTGCCCGCGCGTATGGTCGGCGAACAGCAGCGTGCATTTCGGGCCCTCGCAGGCTTTCACGTGCGTAAAGTCTTGCTCACAGACGAGTTTCGCCAACGACTCGGCAATGGGCATCAAGAGTGATTCCGGCGTTTTCCAGCGGCGATTCACGCGGTATTCAAACGCCGCTGCGCCGTCACTGCCGGACGCAACGACTTCGCCATAGCGGTCGTCGCGCGCGAGCAGATCGTTGAGCGGCGCAAGTTCGCCGAGATCGCCGCTGGCGAGCGGCAGGCCTTTTCTTTCCCGCACGAAGGTCCTGAACCATTCGCGTAGCGCGCGCGCCTCGCCCGCGACGCTGTCGAACTCGGCTGCGCTGAACTGCGCGCGCATGGCGGCAAGCGCTGGCGCGGGGACCATGCCCGCCTGTTCGAGCCAGGACAGCAAACCTTCGCCGTCGGCGATCCAGTCGACCGGCACGTCCACCGGTGTTGCAACCGAGTTCAGGAAGTCGAGCCCCGGCGCGTCGGCCACGAATATCGCCGGTATGGGACGGAAGTCCATTTTCTTGCCGCAGAAGGGTAATCAGGGTGCATTCAGTGTAACCAGCAAAATCATCCTTGACAAGTTACGTCTCTGGTGAGTAACCTCTAAAATATCGTTAAAACGGTTACATAAGGAGCGGGTATGTCCCACGGCAAAACGAGTGTGGTGCTGGCGCACGGCGCCTGGGCGGATGGGTCGAGCTGGAGCAAGGTGATCGAGCGGCTGAACCGGCAGGGCATCGACGCCGTCGCGGCCCCACTGCCGCTCGCTTCGCTGGCTGACGATGTGGCGGCGCTCGAGCGCACGCTCGAACGGATCGACGGACCGGTCGTGCTGGCCGGCCACGCGTACGCGGGGGCCGTAATCGGCGCCACGCGTGCTGCGAACGTCGCGGCGCTGGTGTACGTGGCCGCGCTCGCGCCCGACGAAGGCGAAACCGTGGCCGACGTGTTCTATCGCGGGAAGACGCACCCGCAGGCGCCGCAACTCGCGCCCGACCGGCACGGCTGGATCTGGCTGCCGCAGGAGGCGTTTGCGAACGCGTTCGCGCAGCACGCCACCGCGCAGGAGGCGGCGGCGCTCGCCGCGATCCAGCGCCCGATTGCGGCGGCGTGTATCGGCGAAGCGGTAGCGCGGCCGCTATGGAGAGACCGGCCTGCCTGGTTTCTCGTCGCGGACGAGGACCGCATGATCGATCCCGATACGCAGCGCTTCATGGCTAGCCGGATGAACGCTCAAGTCCGCGCCCATGAAGTCGATCACACGCCGAGCGTCACGGCCCCCGACGCCGTGACCGACGTCATCGCCGAAGCCGTTCGGTCCGTCTGTGCGCGCTAAACGCGCGGTTTTCCGTTCACCTCTGGAGGAACCCATGACTGCCATTGCCTACCGCCGTGCCGATGTCGACGGCTTCAACGTGTTCTACCGGGAAGCCGGGCGCGCCGACGCGCCGAAGCTCCTGCTGTTGCACGGCTTTCCGAGTTCTGGCCACATGTTCCGCGACCTCATCCCGAAGCTCGCCGACCGCTTTCATATCGTCGCGCCCGATCTGCCGGGCTTCGGTCAATCGGACTTGCCGGACCGGGGCCAATTCGCGTACACGTTCGAGAATATCGCGAAGGTGATCGCGCGTTTCACCGAGCGCATCGGCTTCGACCGGTTCGCGGTGTACGTGTTCGACTACGGCGCGCCCACGGGCTTTCGCCTCGCGCTCGCGCATCCCGAGCGCATCACGGCGATCATTTCGCAAAACGGCAACGCCTACGAAGAAGGCCTGAGCGACGGCTGGAATCCGATTCGCGCTTACTGGCAGGACCCGTCGCCGGCCAATCGCGACGCGCTGCGTGCACTGCTCTCGCGCGAAGCGACGATCTGGCAATACACGCACGGCGTGCCCGATGCGTCGGCGGTGTCGCCGGACGGTTATTCGCTCGACGACTACTATATGAACCGCCCCGGCGCGCACGAGATCCAGCTCGACCTGTTCCGCGACTATCGGAACAATGTTGCTTTGTACCCCGAGTTTCAGGCGTATTTCCGCACGCATCGGCCGCCGTTTCTCGCCGTGTGGGGCAAGAACGATCCGTTCTTTCTGCCTCCGGGCGCGGAGGCATTCAAGCGCGACCTGCCGCAAGCCGTGGTGCGCTTTTTCGACACCGGCCATTTCGCACTGGAAACGCACGCCGACGAGATCGCGACGGCGATCACGGAATTTCTCGAATAATGATTGGCAATACTGATCGAGTGAGGAGCGGGAAGATGGCCGGAAAAGTCGCAATCGTAACGGGCGCGAGCCAGGGCATTGGCCGTTCGACGGCCGTGAGGCTGGCGCGTGACTTCGACGCGAACGTCGTGGTGGCGCGCAGCCGCGAGCAGCTCGAAGAGACCGCCGCGCAGGTGAGGGACGCGGGCGCCGAGGCGCTCGTCATCGACATCGATCTCTCGCTTGCCGATGCCGCGCGGCAAGTGGTGGAGCAAACGCTTGCGGCATATGGGCGTATCGACGCCTTGCTCAACATTGCGGGCGCGGTGCCGCAGATCGATCTGTTCGAGATGACCGACGAGCAATGGGAGCGCGGTCTCGCGCTCAAACTGCACGGCGCGCGGCGCCTGACGATCGAAGCGTGGCCGGCACTTAAGGCCAGCGCGGGCGCGGTCGTGCTGATGTCGGGCAATTCGGCCGTGTTCCCGAAGGCGCCTTATGCGGCCGTGGGCACGATCAACGCGGCGATCGTCGCGCTGGCGAAGGC
The DNA here is from genome assembly GCF_024206515.1 of Paraburkholderia sp. CNPSo 3281. Lineage (NCBI taxonomy): Bacteria > Pseudomonadati > Pseudomonadota > Betaproteobacteria > Burkholderiales > Burkholderiaceae > Paraburkholderia > Paraburkholderia sp. CNPSo 3281. Next base: position 251,387 of record NZ_JAMBPS010000004.1, read on the forward strand.
TTTTTCGGACCGCGGCATCGCGGACGGCGTGCAGGTCAACAGCGTGCTGCCCGGACCCGTGATGACGGGTCGCCGCCAGTCGTATCTGGAGTACTGGGCGCCGCTGCATGACATGAGCGTCGAGGAAGCCACGGCGAAGTTCCCGGCCGAAGCTGGCATTGCGCGCTACGGAACGCCCGGGGAAATTGCCGACTTGATGGCGTTCATCGTATCGCCCGGCGCGCACTGGATGACCGGCACGACGCTGAGGATGGACGGCGGCGAGGTCAAGTCGATCTGAGTGGCGAGGCGCGCTGGTTCCCGCGCTGGCGCGCCTGGTCATGAAACGAGATTCGGCGGGGTGGGTGTTGTGTACGCGGTCGTCGGGGGGACGCCGCTGCAGCCGTGCGAGCGGCGCCATGAGCGCCGCGCTCGACCGCGTGCGCCGGTCTGCTGCTCGTGGCGCTGCCGCTCGCGCTGGCGGCATGGTGGGCTTCGTCGTCGGTTGCGTCCGCAACGTCTGCCACAACGGCTGCAGCGGCGGCGGGAGGCGCGCACCCATGAAGCATGCGGACAAACGTCCGCAAGCGCGCGGCGTGCGCCAGAGCATGGCCGATCTCCATACGTGGGCCGGTCTGCTCGTCGGGCCAGCGCTCGTGGCTCGACGCCCATAACGCGCTTTCAGTGTTCGGCCTGCCGTTCCACCTTATGATCACGTACACGGGCCTCGTCACGTTGATGATGATGTACATGCCATGGCGCTCGCGGCGCTGCACGCCGCGCCACCGGTCGCGTGCGAAGCCGGCGGACAAGCGCCGCGTGAGTGCGCTTGCGGCGCAGGAGGACGCATGATGCCGCCTTTCGCCTTGATACTGTGCGTGCCCGCCTTTGCGTGCCTCGCGGCGGCCATGGAGCGTCATCAGGAGACGCTGTTCGGCGCGCGGTTGCCCGCCGCGCTCTCCCGCGTTCTGCGCTGTGCCGGATGGTGCGCGTTGCTCGTTGCACTGTGGCTGGCGGTGGCGGGGAAGGGCTGGGCGCCCGGGCTCGTCTGGTATGGCGGTTGCACGATCCTGGCAGCGGGCATCGTATATGGAGTCCTGATTGTCTATGCGCAACGAGCGTCGGCGCGGTGAGGTAAGGGCTTCGCGGCATTTGCAAACATGCCGGTTTTCATGCTTTATTTAAGCTGCGGTTACAGATCGGCGGCCTTCATTCATGTCGCATTGGGTGTCTTGCGCCGACAACGGAACCAATTTCGCGCCGAGGTCGTTCCGAAGCAAGCGACTAGTATAGGAATACCAATTACCTGGTGCGTGAAGGAGTTGCAAACATGAAAAAGCTTGCGCTTATGTTGCTTCCTGTTCCGCTCACCATGCTGGCGCCGGTCGCTCAAGCGCAAAGCAGCGTCACCCTGTACGGCGTGATCGACGAAGCCTTTCAGTTCGTCCACAACGCCGACGCTCAGGGCAAAAACCTGTATCGGATGCAAGGCGGCAATCTGCAAGGGTCCCGCTGGGGGTTGAAGGGAACGGAGGATCTGGGCGGCGGCCTGAAAGCGATCTTCCAGCTGGAAAGCGGATTCGACATCAATAGCGGGACTTCGGAGCAGGGCAGCCGCCTGTTCGGCCGCCAGGCGTTCGTGGGCCTGACGCACCAGCAGTACGGTACGCTCACCCTGGGTCGTCAATATGACCCGGTCGTCGACATGGTCCAGCCCCTTACCGCAGACAATTACTGGGGCAGCACCTTCGCGACGCCAGGCGACGTCGACAACAACGACAACAGCTCTCGTACGAACAATGCGATCAAGTATCTCTCGCCGCAGTTCGCGGGCTTCCAGATCGAGGGCATGTATGCGTTCGGCGGCGTCGCGGGTGCGACGGGTTCGCAGCAGACCTGGTCGGCGGCGGCGAGCTATGTGACTGGCCCATTCAGCATCGCGGCGGGCTACCTCCGCATGACTAACGCAAACTCCACGATTCCCCGCACCAACTGGACCAGCACCTCGGACGGCACGTTCGATGGCGGTTTTCAGAACCTTGCTTACGAAACCGCCAAGTGGGTCGGCATTGGCTCCGTCGCGCTGCAATACGTGGCCGGACCGTGGACGTTCGGCGGCCGGTATAGCAATGCGCAGTACAAGGCCGACGCGCAATCGCTTTTCCCGTCCAATCAGCGCTACAACGTCGCTGGCGGTTTCGTGAACTATGCGCTCACGCCGGCGTCGCTCATCGGCGTTGGCTATACGTGGACGCACAGCGCGGGCGACACCTCGGCGACCTATAACCAGGTCTCGCTGGGGGGCGACTACAACCTCTCCAAGCGTACCGACGTGTACCTTGTCGGCGCGTGGCAGCACGCCAACGGCACGCAGCGCGTACCGACCGCAACGGGTTCCATTCTGACCACCGCGGTCGCTTCCGTGGCGGACTATGGGCTGAACGGCAGCTCAAGTTCGCAAATCATGGTGAGCCTCGGCATCCGCCACAAATTCTGATCTCCCGCAGCATCGCTTTTGCGCCCGCCGCACCGCATGGCCGTTCCGGCCGTGCGCCGGCGGGTGTGTCATCGCGCCGGCCAGCCGTTATCGCTGACGGTAGGACCATGGTCTGATTGTCTTCGCTGTGCCGCTCCCACATCATTGAACAGACCACTGCGCCGGTCGCACGGCGCGGTGTTTGCCCCGCATCCGGGCGTCGTGCCGTCAGCACGACTGTCGCTTGCCAACCTCCCGCCGATCGCAGCAGGCGTAATCGGCGCGCTCTCGCACGCGCTCAAGGAGTTGATATGGATACCTATATGAATCGTCGGACCGGCGCCCTGTGCGCCGCCGTGCTGCTTCTGATGAGTGCCGCGCAGGCAACGCCTATTGCCTATCCCGCGAAGGGGCAGAGCGCGCAGCAACAGCATGCGGACGAATCGGCGTGCTACTCGTGGGCGAAGAGCAACACGGGAATCGACCCGAAGCAGGTTGCGTCGACGCCACCGCCGCCTTCGGGCCCGGCCGTGGGCGGCGGCCAGCGTGTCCAGGGCGCGGCGCGCGGCGCGGCGGGCGGCGCGGTGATTGGCGCGATCACCGGCGACGCGGGCAGGGGCGCGGCAGTGGGCGCGGCGGCCGGCACGATGGTGGGTGGCTCACGCGCGCGGCAGGACCGGCGTGCCCAGCAGGCGAACGCCCAGCAACAGCAGCAGGGCGCGATCGACACGTTCAACCGTGCCTTTGCCGCGTGCATGCAAGGGCGCGGCTACACGGTGCAGTAGCCCGCGCGGAGCGCGCTGTGGTTTCGGGCGGCGTAAGACCAAGGTCCGATTTGTCCTGTGCGGGGCGTCTGAGACTATGTAACTGACGATGAGCAACGATGTGCGAGCAACGTCTCATTCTCGCGTGAGCTTTGATCCGCATGCGTGAGTGCCGTGTCCGGGCTGTAAAAACTCAATGGAGGACAACAATGAAGCGACGGATTTTTGTGCTTACGGCGGCGGCCGCGGTTGGGCTCGCTGTTGCGGGTTGCAGCACGACCACGAGCAGTGGGACGAGCGGCGCGACCGACGCGGCAAAACGCCAGGAGATCGATGCGGCCGTGGACGGCACGATGTCCCGGCTGTTCTCGACTGTCCCGGGCTCGCAGGAACTCGTTTCCAAGTCGCAAGGTGTGCTGGTGTTTCCTTCGGTCGGCAAGGCAGCGTTCATTATTGGCGGGTCATACGGCCAGGGTGCGTTGCGCGTAGGTGGATCGACAGTCGGGTACTACAGCACGGCGGCCGCTTCGTTCGGTTTGCAGGCAGGGGTGCAGTCGACCGCCGTGATCTTTCTCTTCATGACGCAGGACTCGCTCGACAAGTTCCGCAACTCGAAGGGCTGGTCGGTTGGCGGCGACGTTGCCGTTGCGCTCGTCAAGGTCGGTGCGAATGGGCAGATCGACACGAGAACCGCAACGGCGCCGGTCCAGGCGATCGTGATGACCAATACGGGCATCATGGCCGATGCGTCGGTCGCCGGCACCAAGGTGACGAAGCTCGATCTGTAACAGGAGATCGCGATGCCGTACCTCAAGTGGGTTGTTTCAGCAGTCATCGTCGCCGCGGCGCAGCTTGCCGCGGCCCAGGGCCAGACGACGGCCAACGTGACGCACGAGCCGGGTAAGGCCACCGTCACCGGCATGCACAAGGTGACGGCGACCATCACGAAGATCGACGCCGATACCCGCACCGTCACGCTCAAGCGTCACGACGGCAAGATGGTGGAAGCCGAGCTGGGACCGGAAGTCAGAAACTTCGACCAACTAAAAGTCGGCGATGTCGTGACGATGACCTATAAAGAATCCCTCACGCTGAGCCTGAAGAAGGGAGGCGACGGCGAGACCTCGGTACAGGAAACGCCGAAGGCCGAGCGCGCGGCTGCCGGCGAGAAGCCCGGCGGCATGGTCGGGCGTGAGGTGAAGGTCACGGCGAATGTCGTGGCCGTCGACGCCAAAACGCAAACTGTCACCTTGATGGGACCCGAAGGCGGGACGATGGACCTGCGGGTCGAGGATCCCCAACAGCTTGCAAGCGTGCAGGTCGGCGATCAGGTCGAGGCAGTGTATACGGAAGCGTTCGCCGTATCCGTCAAGCCTGCACAACACAAGTAGTCGCGCATGGGACAGCCGCTTGCGCTCAGGATGCCGGTCGGCGCGCACGGCGGCGCCGGTCTGGCTGTCCTCACCGGTAACCGGACGCTTGGTCAAATGAACAACGTGACACGATCCGTGGCCGTCGTCGACGACGAGGAGTCGGTCGGGCGAGCGATCCAGCGCCTGTTGAAGTCGGTCGGCATCGACTCCGACGTGTACACCAGCGGCGAGGCATTTCTAGACGCGCTGGCGGCCGCGGCGCCTCACGCGCCGGCGTGCGTGGTCCTCGATATCCAGATGCCTGGCATCAACGGTATCGAGGTGCAGCGCCGGCTTGGCGGCACCGGCATCCAGTGCATCGTGATTACGGCGCACGACGATGCGCGGGTGCGCGAGCAGGCACAGGCAGCCGGCGCGGTTGCGTACCTGCGCAAGCCGTTCGACGACTCCGCGCTCATCGGCGCGGTCCATGCGGTGCTCGGCGTGCCGCCGCCAGGCTGACGCCCCGCATGCCGAATCGGTACAGCGACGATGAATCGACCACGCCATGACCGGATCCAGCAAGGCCCCGCCATGAAGCGCGCCGAGCTTCTTGTTTGCCACGACTGCGATCTCATGCAGCGCGGCGCGCCTTGCTCGCCCGGTGGCACGCTGCGCTGCCTGCGCTGCAACGCCGAACTGGAGCGGGATCTTCCGGAAAGCCTCGGGCGTGCGCTCGCATTCGCGTTGGGTGCGCTCGTGCTGTTCGTCATTTCCAACCTGTATCCGATCGTCGGGCTCTCGGTGAACGGCAATCTCGTGCGCACCACGCTGTGGCATGCGGTCGAGATTCTCTACCTGGACGGCATGTGGCCCATCGCGGCGCTGGTGTTCGCCACGACGATCCTCATGCCGGGCATGCAGGTCATGTGCCTGCTCGCCCTCCTCGTGCCGCTTGCGCTCAACCGCGCGCCCTGGCAGGCGCCGCTCCTGTTTCGCGTGATGTACACCGCGCGGCCCTGGGGCATGACCGAGGTGCTGATACTCGGCCTGCTGGTCGCGCTCGTGAAGCTGTCACATATCGCAACGGTCGTGACGGGTGTTGCATTGTGGTCGTTTGGCGCGTTGATGCTGGTGCTCGCGGGCGCGAGCGCGGCGTTCGACGCGAGGCAGTTCTGGTCGCGCGTGGCGCGCGCGACGCAGCCGGCCAACGCGGTCAAGGTGGCCGACGCGCCCAGCGTGACAACGAACTTCGCGCGTGGCCAGGAGGCCGGAGCACGAGGCGAACGCGCTGCAGGTCCGCTCACGGGCGCCGCCTGCGGCATCGCGCGCTGCCATGCGTGCGGGCTGCTTGCGCGCATGCCGGCAGCCGCGCATGCGGCGACGTGCCCGCGCTGCGGCAGCGCGCTGCATATGCGCAAGGTTGCGAGCCTCTCGCGCACGTGGGCGCTTCTGGTCGCGGCGATGGTGCTGTACGTGCCAGCGAACGTGCTGCCCGTCATGGACACGAGTTCGCTGTTCGGCACGCAAAAGGACACGATCATGAGCGGTGTGGTGTATCTGTGGGTGTCGGGTTCCTGGCCGCTCGCGCTGCTCGTGTTCATTGCCAGCATCGCCGTGCCCATGCTGAAGATTCTCGGGCTTTCGTATCTGACGTGGTCCACGCAACGCCGCTGGACATGGCTACCCGAGCAACGCACGCGCATCTATCGACTGATCGAGCTGGTCGGCCGCTGGTCGATGCTCGATATCTACGTGATCACGATGCTCGTCGCGCTGGTGCAGTTCAACGCGCTCGCCACGATCAGGGCAGGGCCCGCTGCGATCGCTTTCGGCGCCGTCGTGATCCTCACGATGTTCGCCTCGAACATGTTCGACCCTCGTCTCATCTGGGACGCGATGGAGCGCGAAAATGGCAGCGCCCGGTAACGACAATTCCTTGCCGGACCTGCCCGAGGCGAAGCCGGTGCGCGGCTCGCGCTGGCGCATGCAGATCGTCTGGCTCGTGCCGATCGTCGCGGTGCTCATTGGCGGCTGGCTCGCGGCCAAGGCGATCATCGAGGAAGGGCCGACCATCACGATCAGCTTCAAGACCGGCGACGGCCTCGAGGCCGGCAAAACGAAGATCAAGTACAAGGACGTCGATATCGGCGTAGTGAAGGCGGTCACGCTCTCGCCCGATCACAAGCGTGTGATCGCGACGGGCGAACTCGTGAAGGACGCGGCGAGCATGCTCGTCGACAACACGCGCTTCTGGGTCGTTCGTCCGCGCATTTCGGGCGGTACGGTTTCGGGCCTGAGCACGTTGCTCTCGGGCTCTTTTGTCGGCATGGACGACGGCAACTCCAGCAAAGCGCGCCGCGACTTCGTGGGGCTCGAAGTGCCGCCTGCGATCCCGAGCGACATTCCGGGGCGCGAATTCGTGCTGCACAGCATGAACATGGGCTCGCTCGATGTCGGGTCGCCCGTGTTTTTCCGCCGTCTTCAGGTCGGGCAGATCGCCTCCTATGAAATGGACCCGAACGGCAAGGGCGTGACGCTACGCGTGTTCGTGAACGCGCCCTATGACAGGTTCGTACGCAGCGATACGCGCTTCTGGCACGCGAGCGGGCTCGACGTCTCGCTCAGCCCGGACGGCGTGCAGATCAACACGCAGTCCGTGGTGTCGCTGCTCATTGGCGGCGTGGCGTTCGAAGCGCCCGACGCCGGCGGTGAATCGCCCGAGGCCGACGCCGACTCGAAGTTCGAGCTTTACGCCACGCACGCCGACTCGCTGAAGGAGCATGACCGCATTGTCGACACCTACGTCGTGACCTTCTACGACTCGGTGCGCGGGCTGACCGTGGGCGCGCCCATCGATTTCCGCGGCGTCGTGATCGGCGAGGTCACACGCATCTACACGCGCTTCGACCCAGTCAAGAAACAGTTCAGCATTCCTGTCGAAATCAATCTCTATCCGGAGCGCTTTACGTCGCGCTTCGAGAATGGCCAGCCGGCCGGGCGCCTCACTTCGCAACCACGCCAGCTTGCCGAGTTCCTGATAGCCAGCGGCTTCCGGTTCCAGCTGCGCTCGGGCAATCCGCTCACGGGGCAGCTCTACGTCGCCTTCGACGTTTTCCCGGACGCGCCGAAGGCGAAGATCGACTGGTCGAGAACGCCACCCGAACTGCCGACGGTGCCGCGCACGCTGCAGTCGTTGCAGGATTCGCTCACGCGGCTGCTCGCGAAGCTCAACGGCATTCCGTTCGAGGCCATCGGTGCGAGTGCGCAGCGCACGCTGCAAAGCGCGAACGACGTGGTGGCGAAGCTCGGCACCGACGTCGTGCCGCAGGCGCACGACACGCTCTCGGCGGCAAAATCCACGCTCAACTCGGCCACCGACGCCTTGCAGCCCGACTCGCAGCTCCAGCAGAATACGAGCGACGCCATGCGTGAACTGGCCCGCACCGCCGCCTCGGTGCGCATGCTCACGGATTATCTCGAGCGCCATCCCGAGGCCGTGGTGCAGGGCAAACCAGGAGGCAAGCAGTGAAGCGCCGCAACCTGACCGTGCCTACCGCTTTCGCCGCTGCGCTGGCGTGCCTCGCCGGCTGCTCCTCGCCGTCGCCCACGTTCTATGCGCTGCGCGCCGACGAAGCGAGCGCTGCGACGTCGAGCGCATCGCCTGCCGTGCCAACGGGCGCTGCCGCGATAGATGTCGTCGTCGGTCCTGTGACCGTGCCCGACATGGTTGACCGGCCACAAATCGTCACGCGCAATCCTGACAACACGATCCAGATGAACGAGTTCGCGCGCTGGGCCACCCCGCTCAAACTGGACGTCGGGCGCGTCGTCGCCGCGGACCTTGCGCAGCGGCTCGGTACGGCGCACGTCTCGACATTCGATGGCGCGGCCACCCCGCCGGTCTGGCGCGTGCGCGTGGATATCACGCGCATTGACAGCGTGCTGGGAGATTCGGTGACGATCGATGCGCAATGGGTCGTGCGCCCGCCGGGTCACCAGGCGCTGACGCTCGGCCACACGGTGGCGCACGAGCCGGTGACGAGCCAGGACTACGGCGCGCTCGTCGACGCGCACGATCGCGCCCTCGCCACCATCAGCGCGGACATTGCCGCCGCCATTCGCGCGGACCATGCAACCGTTGGTAGTGCGACGGATTGAGCGTGCCACGCGGGGTCTCATGAAGACGATGCGTTGTGCGTTGTTCGCGCTGACCACGGCGCTGGCGTTGGCGGGCCACGATGCGTCGGGCAGCGTGCCGCGCAACGAGGACACGTCAGCGGGACTCTTCGCGGTGCTCGATTACGTCGTTGCGCCCGCCGAGCCGACGTCCGCGCAGAGCGCGGTGGCGTTGCGCGAGGCCGGCGTCGAGCAGGAGACGATCAAGGCGCGCATCGTCGAAGCCTGGTTCTACCGGCTGCGTGCGGACCCGGCCGTAGCGGTCGCCGTGCCCGGCGGCGTGGCGGGCCTCGAAGCGCGGCTGCGCGGCGACGCGGCGCGCGAGAGCCTGATCCGCGGCGGCATTGCGCGTCTGACGCCGCAGGATCGGTCGGCGTACTTCACGCTGCTCGCGAAATACATGGGCCGCGTGACGCGCAGCAATTGCCAGGGCATGGCGAGCGTGCAGGACATTGCCGGGAGTATGTCGATCGGCAGCATGAGCGATGCCGACACGGCCGAGTATTTCACGTTGCTTTATCGCGTGGTGATCCGTTCCGTACTCGCCGCGCCGGTCACGCTGCCCACGCCCGTGGCGTACGAGCTGGCGCTGCAGCATCTTGACGATGCGGTCAACGCCGCCCTCGCTGGCGATCCGCAATCCGTGGCGCGGCTCGAGCGCGTCACGAACGGCGGCCCTGGCGCCACGATGGCCGACATCTGCTGGGCGAGCGCGGTGCTCATGCGCTCGACGGCGGCGATGAGCGGACCCGATCGCGACGCGCTACTGCTGTACATGCTGGGCGAACACGCCCCGGCGCGACCGTCTGCTCCCGAACCCGCCCACGCGCCTTGACACGCCGCGACGCTGCGTCGGTGTTGCGCCGGTGTGACGTGTCACGGCGAAGCCTTCGACCAGCCCGGGCCCGGATCGAAGGACGTCATCGCTTCGGCTTTCGTCGCGCCGTCCGGGCCGAGGTCGCGCTCGTAGACCTGGCCGTCGTGGCTCACCATGAATGTCTTGATACCGGTGTCGCCGTACCGGACCGGCCACGCGACGACACCAAAACCGCCGAACAGCTTGTTGTTGACCATGTAGTTATACGCGCCGCCCGGCGCGTGCGGACCCTGCGAGGTCAGCAGCTTGTAGTGGTAGCCGTAGTAACCGGCGTTTTGGGCGTTGCGTGCGCCGGCCTTGAGGAATTCGACGCCTAGCGGGCTCGGCGTGGCGTCGGGGCCGGTCGGCCAGTAGAGGCCGTCCTGCTTGCCCGGCGAACTCGCGAGCTTGCCGGCGTAGACCAGCATGTCGCTGCCGTCGTGATAGGTCTGCGCATATTCGCGTTGCGCGTCGTAGACCGCAAGCATCGTCTGCATCACGGCAAGCTCGTTGCGGCCAATGCGGCGCACGCGCATTTCCTCGACACCGGCGTGCGTGTCGAAGTGCCATCCGTGGGCGGTCTTGACGAGCGGGACCGGAAAGGTCCAGCCGTCGTCGCCAACGGCGATCATCGCATGATTCGCATCGGAATCCTGAATGGCGTGCGAGGTCTGCCATTCACTCAGGAATTTGTCGCGGATCTCCGCCCCAACCGGCGGGATGAGCTGGCGGAAATTGGCGCCAAAGAGCGTGCGCAGTTCCGCCTCGTCGTTGCCGGCCACGGCGTCGCCGAACGCGGCCATCGCCGCGTCGGGCGTAGCGAAGGTGCTTTGCCCGGCGGCCGCGCAAGGCCGCGGCGCGTACGCGAGGAGTGCGATGGCGATCGCCGCTGCGAGCGCTGCCGATGCAGCCGGACGGAGAAACTCATGTCTGTTCATGGCCGTTCTCCCTAGCGTCTGCCGCCGCCACGAGCGCCGCCACCGCCGCGCATACCGCCGCCGCCGCTCGGACGATTGAACCCTGAGGACTGCATGCTGGAGCGGCCGCGGCTCGCGTCGCGCTGGGTGGCGCCGCCGCTGCCTACACCCTGGAAGGCGCCATCGCGGCCGCCTCCGCCACCGTAGCTCCCGCCACCGCCTCCGCCATACCCGCCGCCTGCCCCGGTGCTCGCGCGATTGCTCACGCCGGCATTGTTGCCCATGCCGCCGCGACTACCTGTGGCGCCGTTATTGCCGATGTTCCCGCGGTTGCCGCCGGCGCCGTTATCGCCGAGATTCCCGCGATTGCCGCCAGCACCGTTATTGCCAGGGTTCCCGCGATTTCCACCCGCCCCATTGTCGGCGAAGTTCGCGCGATTGCCGACACTCGCGTTATTGCCCGCGCCGCCGCGATTGCCGGTGTTGCCCTGATTCCCGCGGTTGCCATTGCCCAGGCCCTGGCCGCCTGCGCCGCCGCCGCGGTTGCCGGCGCGGTCAGCCACGCTGGCGCCGTTCTGGCCGTTCTGGCCGTTCTGGCCGTTCTGGCCGTTGCGGCCGCGATAGTCGCGGCGGCCGTCGGCGCCCGCCACGTTGTTGCCGAATTTCTCGCGCGTAGCATTGTCACGGTAGGCAACGCCCTGGCGGTGGCTCGAATCGTGCTGCCACCTGCCTCCCTGGACCTTCGTGCTGTCGAAATTGCGATTGACGTTTCGCGCCTTGTCCACGTTGATGTTGACGTCGCCGCCGCCCCAGTTGCAGTCGCTGAAGATCGCGCCCGCGGCGGCGAGCCCGACGCCCCACGCGAAGCCGGTCATCAGCGCGCCGCCGGGATAGTAAGCGGGATACGGCGGCCAGGCGTACGGCGGGTAAGCCGGGTAGCTCCATGCGCCGTACACGACCGTGGGGTTGTACGCGGGCACGTAGATCACCTCGGGGTTGGCAGGCTCGATCTTCACGATGGTCTGGCTGGTCTGGCCGCCTTGCGCGGGCGGCTGTTCGACCACGACCTTCTGCTGCTCGTTGCTCTTCAGGTTACCCGAGTCCTGTGCGCGCGCACGCAGGCGCTGCACCGCGGCGAGCACATCCTTTTCCTGGGCGAGGAATGCGTCACCGAGCTTCTGGGTCCAGTCGAGCTTGTCGTTCATCGGTTCAAGCGCCTGCGGGAACGCGACGAGCGATTTCACGCTCGTGTCCCAAGGCTGGTCCTGCACGGCCTTTACGGCTTCGTCGCCCTTCAGCTTCGGGTGCTCCTTGACCCAGCGGGCCGCGTGCACGATTTCGAGCGGGTAAGTCGATGCCATCAGGACCTGCGCCAGCACCGAATCGGGATAGAGCGCAATGGGCGCGACCAGCGCCTCGAGCTCCTCGGGTTTGTAGGGGGCGGGCTGCGGCGCGTCTTGCGCGCGCACCGCCTGAGCGCCTGTCACGAGCAACGCGAACACGAGCAGGCAGACCGTGTACGTGCGTTGTTTGATCCATGAGGTCATGGCCGATCCTTCCATTCGTTTGCTCAACCGGACTGTGGGACGGATAGCGACAACGTGAAGGGGCGAGCGCGTGCGCGCGCATTCTTTTTCGAGTGTGGCGAGGCGGAGAGCCCCACGGGTATAGTCCGGTAAGCCGCTCTGTGCTGGCAATCGGACCAGAGTCCTATTGACACCGGAATGGCGCCGCAATGATGCTATTCACTCGTCGAGGCTGGCAGCGCCGATACCTGGAGATCCAAAGTGAAAATGCGATTTGCTGCGCCGTGTGCGATGGCGCTCCTGCTTTGTGCGCCCGTTTTCATGTCTGAAATATTTGCGCAAGCGGGAACGATGGGTACGAAGCAGATGCGGGACGTGCAACGCAAAGCGGAGCATAAGGCCCGCTCGAACCAGTCCCAGCAACATAGCCAGCAAAATGCGACGCAGCATCATGCGGCGAGTGCAGCCGCGCCCGCTTCGGCGCCTTGATCGCCAACGGCACCGAACGAGCCGTCACGCGCTGACAATGTGACGGATCCTGCACGGCTCATCTAGCGCGTTTCCATGTCGAAATAATGGCTGCGGTTATTTCATAAAAAACATAATAGATAATTCGCGTGAAAAAAGTTTCATTTCTATTCAAATTGAGTAGAGGTCATTGCGCGAGCCATTATCGAAATCAAAGAGGACGTTCGCAAATATTCCGGCAAATAGTCAGTGTATATAGGCTGGCGCAAGCGCATTCAAGGCATGGAGCGCTTGAATGGCGTTGTATGCGGAAAAAATTGTCGAAAACAATTGCGCACGGAACGAATCACCGGCAATTTCTTTCATATAATAAACGCGCGGTGTAAGCGTACAGCGACGCGGTTCCGCAGTCATGATCCCATTCATTCTTTTCTTCAATGACTGACTCAGTCTCCGCAACTCCCGGAGCGTTCTTCGAAAATCAAAAGTAGGCGGTAGTCAGTATTGGGGCGCAACCTGCCTCACAAACGGCCGGAATTCTGGTGCTCGTCAATCCGCCCCGCTCAGGCGCTGAAGCGTTTGAAACGTTTCGCAGGCCCGAGCAGGGCAGCTAGTCGGAGGACACCGTGATCAGGGCAGACATGGGGAACGAAAAAATAAAACTGAACAGGTCGAGAGCCGAGCACGCAGCGGCGAGCCTGCTGGCGTGGCTCGACAGGATCAAGCCACGCAGTCTCCCGAACGGGCGGCTATTGGCCGCGCGCAACACCGCTCACGTATCGGTGCAGGCCACGCAAGCCATCGCGCAAAGCCTGCACAGCGTCCTCGAAGTCGTGCCCGCGGCGGCGCTGGTGATCGACGAGGCGGGCAGCGTCGCAGGGGCCAATGGCATGGCCACCCACGTGCTCGGCTACGCCCTGGGCGAATTGATCGGCATGCGCATTGAAAACGTGCTCGTCGCCTGGCGAAGAGACGCGCGCCCCGTATCGTTCGGCGCACTGAAGACCGCGGAAGGGCTGCCGCATAGCGTGACGCGCGTGGCCATCGCGCGCGCGAAGAACGGCGCCGATATCGACGTGCATGTGAGCGCTTCGGCGTCGCTCGCCGCCGGTCCCACGGCGCGCATGGTGGTCGTCATCGAACCGGAAAGTCGCGACACGACGCTCGCCGAGTCCAGCAACGAACCACGCCGGCTGCGTCGGGAGCGGGCATCCGAAGTGGGCGACATGGCCGCCGCGCTCGCACACGAAGTCGACCAGCCGCTCACGGCCATTCTCAGCAACGCGCAGGCGGCGCAGCGGTTTCTCGCCCAGAGCCCGCCGGCCATGAGCGACCTGCGGGAACTGCTTGGCGAGGTCGTGTCCGATAGCACGCGTGCGCACGCGATCATCCGCAAGATGCGCCAGTCGGCGCGCTGCGAGCCGCCCGAGCTATGCCCGGTCGATGTCGGCAGCCTCGTGCGCGACGTGGTTCGCCTGCTGCGCCGCGAGACGGAAACCTGTGGCGCGGCAGTGGGCGCGCGCATCGAAGACGGTCTGCCGCAAGTGCGCGGCGATGCGGTTCAACTGCAGCAGGTGCTCGTCAATCTGCTGTTGAATGCGCTCGATGCGGTGCACGACTGCCGCGCGGAAGATCGCAGGGTGTGCATCGTCGTCACGGCGAGCGAAGATCGCGGCAAGCTGCGCCTCGCCATCCGCGATCATGGGCCGGGTGTCGATGCCGACCGGCTCGTCACGCTGTTCAAGCCGTTCATGACGTCCAAGCCGCAAGGGCTGGGCCTTGGCCTCTCCATCAGCCGCACCATCGTCATGGCGCACGGCGGCCAGCTATGGGCCGAGCGCAACGCCGATAGTGGCCTGACGTTCCATATCGAACTTCCCGCGGAGGGCGCGTGCGTGCAGACGACTACGCGTTTTTCACCATGAACTCGCCAGCCTCCATCGTGTTCGTCGTGGACGACGACGAGCACGTTCGCAACGCACTCTGCCGCTTGCTGCGATCCGGCGGCTACACGGTAGAGGCCTACGGCAGCGCCAGCGCGTTCCTGCACGGCGCGGATCTGACGAGCGCGCCGGCGTGCCTGCTGCTCGACCTCCAGTTGCCCGACCTGAGCGGCATTGAGTTGCAGCAGCGGCTCGAGGGCAGCGTGCCGATCGTCTTCGTTTCGGCCCACGGCGACATGAATACGGCGGTGCGGGCGATGAAGGCGGGCGCATCGGATTTCCTGACGAAGCCGATCGACGCGCAGGTGCTGTTCGAAGCCACGTCACGCGCACTCGAACGCGCGTGCCAGCTATACGAACAACGCGAGCAGCACGCGGAGATCCAGCGCCGGATGGAAAAGCTCACACCGCGCGAGCGCGAGGTCATGGCGCTCGTGGTGACGGGCCGGCCGAACAAGCTCGTGGCCGACGAGCTGGGCGCGGCGGAGAAAACCATCAAGATTCACCGGGCGCGCGTCATGGAGAAGATGAAAGCGAACTCGCTTGCGGATCTGGTGCGGCTCATGACCACGTTCGATGCCGACGCGCCTGAGCTGCACCCGTTTCCGCACACGGGCTGAGGGACCAGGGGAATTAGGGACCAAGGGACAGGGCACGCGCGCCGTCGTCCGGTCACTTCAAATGGCTATTGCGCCAGTCGCGCGGGGTCATGCCGAAGCGCGCGCTGAACCAGTTCGTGAACGAGCCCTGCTGGGCGTAGCCGAGCAGGGCGGACACACGTCCGATGGGATAGCGCGAGTTGCTCATGTAGCGCACGGCAAGTTCGCCCCGCACTTCCTCCACGAGCCGCGTGAAGCTCGTATTGGCGACGCCGAGCTGGCGCTGCATGGTGCGCACGCTCAGCCGCAGATGCGCAGCCACCCCTTCGACGCTAGCCTGCTCGAGCGGCAGCAGCAGGTAGATCGCCTTGCGCACCTCGAGCGCCGTGGAATCGACGCCCGTCGCGTTGAGCGATTCGGCGAGGCTCTCCGCATAGCGCACCAGTTCCGGGTCGGCGGCGGGGTTCGGGTAGTCGAGATCGGCGGCCGTGCACACAAAGCCGTTGAAGTCGCTGCCGAATTCCAGCGGACAGCCGAAAAAACGCCGGTGAAACGTGAGGCTGGGGGGCGCCCGGTGGACGAAGTGCACCGCGCGCGGTTTCCAGTGCTCGCCCAGCAGCGCGCTGGAGTGGCGCGCGAGCACGCCTACGGCAAGCTCGATGGCCTGATAAGTCGGGGTGCCCGGATCGACGACCAGTTCCTCGCGGATCGTGACGGTTGCGCCCGTGTCTTCGACGTACACCGCGAGCGCTTCGTTGAGCAGATGCCGATATTCGGCCGTGGCGAGCAGCACCTCGCGCAGCGTGCGCTTGTGCGCGAGCAGAATGTTGACCACGCCGGTGCCGAACTTGTGACGGGTCTCGGCCATTTGCAGCGCGAAGGTCGGGCACGCGGCCTTTTCCGCCGAACGCTCCAGCAACCGGCACGCGGCGGCGGCGGGAATGCGGTGGTCGGGGGTCGTGAGCGCCGCGGCGTCCACGCCGGCCTCATGCGCAAGCTCGACCGGGTTCAATCCCACGCGCTTTGCCACGTCGAAATAGCCGCTCAGCGAGACCGAGCTCAGCGTTGTTTCCATTGTCGCGACTCCTCCTTGCTGCGCCTCGTCAGCCCGTAAAACATGGGCTTGCGCTTATCTCGGTGTTAACGCCTGGTGGCGCGAAAAACTAAAACGATGGCGCGCGATCAGAAAAGTGTACCGCAGGATTGCCGTATCGTGCATCTCAACGGACAGCCAGGTTCCGAGCGGCATTTCAGGCTCCGCGCCACGTTGCCAAACGTTGAAATACCGTCCCCCATAATGGAGAACACGATGCAATTCCTCGACGATTCGCTGCACCCCGAGAACCAGGACAAG
Source organism: Paraburkholderia sp. CNPSo 3281 (assembly GCF_024206515.1). NCBI lineage: Bacteria > Pseudomonadati > Pseudomonadota > Betaproteobacteria > Burkholderiales > Burkholderiaceae > Paraburkholderia > Paraburkholderia sp. CNPSo 3281. Next base: position 267,800 of record NZ_JAMBPS010000004.1, read on the forward strand.
GTTGTGATCACCACCGCGCCGTATGGCCCGGAATGGATGCCCGAAGACTTCCCGGAAGACATTCCGGTGACGATGGAAGAACAGATCCAGAAGGCCGTGGACTGCTACAACGCGGGCGCAACGGTGCTGCACCTGCATGTGCGCGAACTCGACGGCAAGGGCTCCAAGCGCCTCTCGAAGTTCAACGAGCTGATCGCGGGCGTGCGCGCCGCGGTGCCGGACATGATCATCCAGGTGGGCGGGTCGATCTCGTTCGCGCCGGAAGACGAAGGCGAAGCCGCGAAGTGGCTCTCGGACGACACGCGTCACATGCTGGCCGACCTCGAGCCGAAGCCGGACCAGGTGACTGTGGCGATCAACACCACGCAGATGAACATCATGGAGCTGCTCTACCCAGAATACCTGGCCGGCACCTCGCTCTCCAACCCGGCGTTCATGGCCGCGTATAGCGAAATGACGGTCCCCGCCGGTCCGGCATGGGTCGAGGAGCATCTGCGTCGCCTGCAGGCTTCGGGCATTCAGCCGCACTTCCAGCTCACCGGCATCCACGCGCTCGAAACGCTCGACCGCCTCGTGCGCAAGGGCGTGTACAAGGGCCCGCTGAACCTGACGTGGATCGGCATTGGCGGCGGCTTCGACGGCCCGAACCCGTTCAACTTCTTCAACTTCGTGCATCGCGCGCCCGATGGCTGCACGATCACGGCGGAATCGCTGCTCAAGAACGTGCTGCCGTTCAATATGATGGCGATGTCCATGGGGCTGCACCCGCGCTGCGGCATTGAAGACACGATCATCGACCAGCACGGCAAGCGCTTCACGTCCGTGCAGCAGATCGAGCAGTGCGTGCGCGTGGCGCGCGAACTGGGCCGCGAGATTGCCACGGGCAAGGAAGCGCGCGCGATCTACAAGATTGGCGTGCAGTACGAGACGATCGACGAAACGCTCGCGGCCAACGGCATGGCGCCGAACCGCGTGGCCGGCGTGAAGAACATGCCGCTGCGCGCAGCGTAACCGCAGTGAGGCCCGGCGCCGCGGGCGCGGGCCTCACTGCGGGTGTCCGGCGCTTGCCTTGTGGCCGCCGGCAGACCCGAGAGAACAACGGAACCCGACGAAGAGCGGGCTACCACGGAGACAACCCATGCTTACGCATGCCGAGCCCACCGCGGGCGAATTGATGACGACCAAAACGAGCGTGCCCGCTTACGCGTGGGTGGTGTTCGCCTTGACGGTCGGGCTGCTGCTTTCGGACTACATGTCGCGCCAGGTCCTGAATGCGGTTTTTCCGCTGCTCAAGACCACATGGAATCTTTCGGACACGCAGCTCGGCTCCCTGAGCAGCGTGGTCGCGCTGATGGTGGGCGTGCTCACGTTTCCGCTTTCGGTGCTCGCCGACCGCTGGGGCCGTGTGAAGAGCATCGTCCTGATGGCGGCGCTGTGGAGCATCGCCACGCTTGGCTGCGCGCTCTCGACGAACTACGGCGAAATGCTGCTTGCACGGGCGTTCGTCGGCATCGGCGAAGCGGCTTATGGCAGCGTGGGGATTGCCGTTGTCCTGAGTATTTTTCCGGTGCGGCTGCGCTCCACGATTACGGGCGCGTTCATGGCGGGCGGCGCGTTCGGTTCGGTGCTGGGCATGGCGCTGGGCGGTGCGGTGGCGGCGCAGCTTGGCTGGCGCGCGGCGTTTGGCGCGATGGCGGCCATGGGGATCGTGCTGGTCGTGATCTATCGCCTCGTCGTCACGGAAAAGGGCCTTGCCCCGTTGCAGCCGGCAAACGTGAGCCGCGAGGCGAATGGCCTCGGGATGCGCATGAGCCTGCGCGCGCTGCTCAAGGGCCTGTTTTCCACGCGCTCCGTGGTGTGTGCGTATGTGGGCAGCGGCGTGCATCTGCTCGTGCCGGCGGCCGTGTGGAGCTGGCTGCCGAGCTTCCTGAACCGCTACTACGGCATGGCGACCGGCAAAGCGGCCGGGACTGCCGCCGTGTTCGTGCTGGTGACGGGCATTGGCATGGTGGTGTGCGGCAACCTCGCGGACCGCTTCAGCAAGGATATCGGCGCGCGCAAATGGAGCATCGCCATTGCGTACTGCCTGATCTGCTTCGCGCTCCTCACGGTCGGCTTGCGCATGCCGGTGGGCCCGGCGCAACTGGTTCTGATCGGCGCGGCCATGTTCTTCTGCGCAGGCGCAGCGGGCCCCTCGGGCGCGATGGTGGCGAACCTCACGCCGCCGTCGATCCACGCCTCGGCGTTCGCTACGCTCACGCTGGCGAACAACCTGCTCGGCCTCGCACCCGCCGCGGTGCTCACGGGCATGGCGGCCGACCACATCGGCCTGCTGGGCGCGCTGCAGCTCGTACCGTTCGCGCCGCTCGTGGCGGCAGTGGTTTTCCTGATCGGCAAGCGCAACTACGCCGTCGATCTGGATCGTGTGAACGCACTGCGCGAAGAAGCCGGTGGCCACGCACAACGATGAATTTGAATCGGAAGATTGAGTCCGCTTGACCGGGTTCGAGTCAATGCGTTTGAGTAAAGGATAGGAGATTGAACATGGCGAAAGCAGTGCGCTTCCACGAAACCGGCGGTCCCGAAGTCTTGCGCTACGAGAGCGTCGAAGTGGGCGACCCCGGCCCCGGACAGGTCCGCCTGCGCCATGAGGCCGTCGGCCTGAATTTCGCGGATACCTACTTCCGCTCCGGCCTGTACCCCGTGCCGCTGCCTGCCGGCATGGGCGTGGAAGCCGCGGGCGTGGTCGAGGCCGTGGGCCCCGAAGTGAGCAACGTCGCGGTGGGCGACCGCGTGACCTACACCGGCTTCATCAACACGCTCGGCGCGTACAGCACCGAACGCCTGATTCCGGCGGCCCCGCTCATCAAGCTGCCCGACGCGATTGCGTGCGAAACGGCGGCCGGCATGACCATGCGAGGCCTCACTTCGTCGTACCTCATGCGCCGCATTCACGACTTCAAGGGCGGCGACACGATCCTGCTGCATGCCGCGGCAGGCGGTGTCGGTCTGATCGTCTCGCAGTGGGCGAAGCTGCTGGGCCTCACGGTGATCGGCACGGTGTCGAACGAGGCGAAGGGCGAAGTGGCGCGCGCGCATGGCTGCGACCATATCGTCTACTACGGCCGCGAAGATGTCGCGAAGCGCGTGCGCGAACTGACGAACGGCGTGGGCGTGAACGTGGTGTTCGACAGCGTGGGCAAAGATACCTTCGAGGCGTCGCTCGACTCGCTCAAGCGCCGCGGCCTGATGGTTTGCGTCGGCACGGCTTCCGGTCCGATTCCGCCGTTCAATCCGCAGATCCTCGCGATGAAGGGCTCGCTCTATCTCACGCGCCCGGCGCTGGCGGACTATATCGCCGACCCCGCGGAGAAGAACGAGCTTGCCGGCGAGCTTTTCGCCCACGTTGCCGCGGGCCGCATCAAGATCGAACTGAACCAGCGTTACGCGCTGGAAGACGCGGTGCAGGCGCATCGCGACCTCGAAGCACGCAAGACGACGGGGTCGTCGGTCTTCGTCATCTGAGGAGCGCAGCATGAAAGTCGAACAACTGACCTATGCCATCGGCGCGGAACTGACCGGCGTGAATCTCGCCGATGCCGTTCACGACGACGGGCTCTTTGCCGAGATTCGCGCGGCGCTGCTCAAGCACCGTGTGCTGTTCCTGCGCGATCAGAACATCACGCGCACCGAACACGTGGCGTTTGCGCGCCGCTTCGGCGAGCTGGAAGATCATCCGGTTGCGGGCAGCGACCCTGACCATCCGGGCCTCGTGCGTATCTACAAGAACCCGGACCAGCCCAACGACCGCTACGAAAACGCGTGGCACGCGGACGCCACCTGGCGCGAGGCGCCGCAGTTCGGGGCGGTGCTGCGCTGCGTGGAGTGCCCGCCCGTGGGCGGCGACACGATGTGGGCGAACATGGTGCTCGCCTACGAGAAGCTGCCGGAACACGTGAAGGCGCAGATCGCCGGACTGTATGCGCGCCACAGCATCGAGGCGAGCTTTGGCGCGGCCATGCCGATCGAGAAGCGCCATGCCTTGAAGGCGCAGTTTCCCGATGCGGAACACCCGGTGGTGCGCACGCATCCGGAGACCGGCGAGAAGGTGTTGTTCGTGAGCGCATTCGCGACGCACTTCACGAACTATCACACGCCCGAGCGCGTGCGCTTCGGGCAGGACGCCAACCCGGGCGCGGGCGACCTGCTGCGCTATCTCGTGAGCCAGGCCTATATTCCGGAGTACCAGGTACGCTGGCGCTGGAAGCCGGACAGCTTCGCGATCTGGGACAACCGCAGTACCCAGCACTATGCGGTGATGGACTATCCGCCGTGCCACCGCAAGATGGAACGCGCCGGCATTATCGGCGACAAGCCGTACTGAAGCGCGCAGGAGACCAAAGCAAATGACGCTGAAGACCACACCGACCATCCTGATGGTCCCGGGGTTGCGCGACCACGTGGCGGAGCACTGGCAAACGCTGCTGCAGCAAACGCTGCCCAACGCGGCTTCGGTGCCGCCGCTCGAACACGACAAGCTCAGCTGCGCGGCGCGCGTGGCCGCGCTCGACGCGGCGCTCGCGAAGATCGACGGTCCCGTCATTCTCGTGGCGCACAGTGCGGGCGTGATGATCACGGTGCATTGGGCGCAGCAGCACAGCCGCAAGATTCACGGTGCACTGCTCGCCGCGCCGGCCGACCTCGAAACGCCGCTGCCGCCGGGCTACCCGTCGTTCGATGCATTGGCCAGGAACGGCTGGAACCCGATTCCGCGCAAGCCGCTGCCGTTCCCGAGCATCGTGGGCGCAAGCCGCAACGATCCGCTCGCGCGCTTCGAGCGCGTGGAGGCCATGGCGAAGGACTGGGGCAGCAGCCTCGTCGACCTGGGTGAAGTCGGCCATCTGAATCCCGCAGCGGGTTTCGGCGCATGGCCGATGGCGGAGATGTTGATTCATGAACTTGTCTGATCAAACGTGGGCGGCGCCGGCGAGTCGCGACGCGGGCGAACCACCCGTGCTGACGATCGAAGCGTTCTTCGACTTCATCTGCCCGTGGTGCCTGATCGGCAAGCGCAATCTGGACGCAGCGCTCACGCGTTTCGCGAGTTCGCGGCCCGACGTGCGCGTGCGTGTCCAGTGGCGCTCGCATCAACTGCTGCCGTGGACGCCGCTCGAAGGCATGCCGTATCAGGCGTTCTATCGCGATCGCCTGGGCAGCGCCGAAGCGGTCGCCGCACGGCGTGCGCAGGTGCAGCGCGCGGGACGCGACGCGGGTGTCGAGTTCGCGTTCGAGCGCATCGAGGTGCTGCCGAACACCGGCGCCGCGCACGACCTCGTCACGTTTGCCGCCAGCCGCGGCACACGGGAACAGAGCGCGGCGCTGATCGACCGCCTGCTCAAGGCTTACTTCATGGAAGGCCAGAACATCGGCGATTGCGCGGTGCTCGAGCGCCTCGGTCTCGAATGCGGCCTCGCGCGCGAGAGTCTGGCGGCGCACGTTGCCGCATCGAAGCGCCTCGCGGACCCGACCGGTCAGCGCGCGCCCTACGCCGATCCGCAGGTGAACGGCGTACCGTATTTCGTGTTCAACACGGGTTATTCGCTCTCGGGCGTGTATTCGCCGGTGGCGATGGCGGGCACGATGGCGCTGGCGATCGAACACTGAGGCGGACTGAAGGAAGTCGAGGGGAACGGGAATGACACGTGAAGTACCGGTCGGCATGGCCGACGACCTGGCGCCGGGCCAGCGCAAGCTGGTTTTCGTCGATGGCCGCAGCATCGTTCTGTTCAATATCGAAGGACAGATGCACGCGATCGATAATTCGTGCCCCCACAACGGCGCCTCGCTCGCGAGCGGCCCGCTCGAAGGATACATGGTGCGCTGTCCGGCGCATGGACTGCGCTTTGACGTGCGTGGCGGCTGTATGCAGGGCGCGGGCGGACTAAAGCTCACGACATTTCCTGTGCGAGCCGTGGAAGGAAAGCTGCTGGTGAGTGTGATGGAAACGCCGGCTTCCAGCCAGGCATAGCAGAGCGACATCGCATTCAAGAACTGCACACGTATAAAAGTCACTTAGGATAGCAAACCATGCAAGGTATGATGATGGAGCAGCCGCTCCTGGTTGCTTCGCTGCTCAAGCACGCAGAACGCCATCACGGCGCGCGGGAAATCGTCTCGCGCCGCGTGGAAGGCGACATTCACCGCTACCGCTATCAGGATCTCGCGCAACGTGCGCGCCGCATGGCGAATGCGCTGTCGAGCCTCGTCATTGCGCCGGGCGAGCGGGTGGCGACGCTGGCATGGAATGGCTACCGGCACATGGAGCTGTACTTCGCGGTATCGGGTTCGGGCGCCGTGCTCCATACGCTGAATCCACGCCTGCATGCCGACCAGCTCGTGTACATCATCGAGCATGCGCGGGACCGCGTGATCTTTTTCGATCTCACGTTCCTGCCGCTCATCGAAAGCGTCGCGTCACGCGTGACGACCCCGAAGTTCTTCATTGCCATGGCCGGTCGCGCACATATGCCGCGCAACCATCGCCTTGGATCGAGACTCCTCTGCTACGAGGACCTGATCGACAATCACAAGGACGATTTCGAATGGCCGTTGCTCGATGAAAACAGTGCCTCCTCGCTCTGCTATACGTCGGGCACGACCGGCAATCCGAAAGGCGTGCTCTATAGCCACCGCTCGACGCTGCTGCACACCTACGCGGCGGCGCTGCCCGATGCGCTGAACTGCTCGGCGCGCGACGCGATCCTGCCAGTGGTGCCGATGTTCCATGTGAATGCGTGGGGCCTGCCGTACATCGCCTGCATGACCGGTGCGAAGCTCGTGTTTCCGGGCCCCGCGCTCGATGGCAAGTCGCTGTATCAACTGATCGAGGAAGAGCAGGTCACCGTGTCGGCTGGCGTTCCGACTGTCTGGCAAGGGCTGCTTTCGCACGTCGAGTCGGTAGTGGGTTCGTTCTCCTCCATGTGCCGCACGGTCATCGGCGGCGCGCCGTGCCCGACCGCGATGACCCAGGCGTTCCAGGAGCGCCATCACGTCGACGTGCTGCACGCGTGGGGCATGACGGAGCTGAGCCCGGTTGGCACGGTGTGCAGCTTCAAGGCGCACCAGACCGGGCTGGCGGAAGACGAGCGCTATGCGCTGCAGGCGAAACAGGGGCGCCCGGTGTTCGGCATCGACATGAAGATCGTCGACGCCGCGGGCAAGGAACTGCCCTGGGACGGCAATGCCGCCGGCGACTTGCAGGTGCGCGGCCACTGGGTCGCAAGCGACTACTTTGGCGGCGACTACGCCTCGCCGCTGCAGGACGACTGGTTCCCGACCGGCGACGTGGCGAAGATCGATGCCGACGGATTCATGCAGATCGTGGATCGCAGCAAGGACGTCATCAAGTCGGGCGGCGAGTGGATCAGTTCCGCCGACATTGAAAATGTCGCGAGCCTGCACCCCGAAGTCGCGACGGCGGTGTGCATTGCGGCGCGCCACCTGAAGTGGGATGAGCGGCCGCTCTTGCTGATCGTGAAGAAGCCGGGCAGCGCGCTCGAAGCCGACGATCTGCTGACGTTCTTCGACGGCCGCGTGGCGAAATGGTGGAAACCCGACGCCGTGCTGTTCATCGACGCGGTGCCGATCGGCGCGACGGGCAAGGTGCTCAAGAACCTGTTGCGCGATCAATACGGCGGCCACTACTTGCAAGCTGGTTAAGGCCCCTGGTCACAGAGTTTCATTCAGGCAATACCCTTCAGGTAATCCCCATCAGGCAACAACAAAAGGTGCCGGGACCACCCGGCAGCCACACACACGGAGAGAGGCAATGAAATTGAAGTTCGGCAGCGTGGCAGCGCTGGTCCTGTTCGCCAGCGCAGCGCATGCGCAATCGTCGGTCACGCTTTATGGCGTGGTCGACACCGGTGTGCTGTACCAGAGCACTTCGGCCGCAAACTTTTCGGGGACTGCGAAGAATCTGGGCAGCGTCTGGCAACTCAAGGACGGCGGCATCTTTTCGAGCATCTGGGGTTTGAAGGGGACCGAGGACATCGGCGGCGGCTACAAGATCAACTTCAAGCTGCAAGGGTCGTTCACGTCGAACAACGGCAAGCCGGGCCTGTCCGACACGCCGGGCGTAACGGCGCTGTTCAACCAGATCACGACCATCGGCGGATCGGGTTGGTTCGGTTCGATCGATGCGGGCCGCCAGATCATCCCGATGATCTACGCGATGGCGGACACGGACGTACGCGGCGCGCAGTACTTCGGCAGTATTCTCACCGCGTGGCTGGGCCTCAATCAGGCCGCCGGCTGGCCGGGCACGAGCACGAACGCGCCGATCGGCGCGCTCTATGACAGCAACGCGATCGTCTATAACTCGCCGAAGTTCTATGGTGCTTCGCTCGCGCTGGAGTACGCGCCGGGCGGTGTGCCGGGGCAGTTCCAGGGCGGCACGCGCGAGTCGGCCGTGCTCAAGTACTCGAACTACGGCCTGAACCTGGCCGGGGTCTATTACAGCGGGCACGACACCAACCCGTACGCGGGCACTTACCCGACGACGCCGGCCGCGCCGGCGACGGGCCGCAACAACAACAATTTCTATTATGTCGGCGCGATGTACACGATCAGCGGATTCTCGATATCCGGCTCGTTCAGCTCGTCCAACGCGTCCAGCCTGTTCACCAAAGCGACCTATAACTTCGAAATGATCTCGGCCGGCCTGGGTTACCAGTTCAGCCCGGTCTTCAAGGTCACGTCGGGCTACTACTATTTAAAGGACCGCAACAACTCGGCGAACCATTCGAGCGAAGTCGCCGTGGGCGCCGAATACAACCTCTCGAAGGCGACCAAGGCTTACGCCCAGGTCGGCTACGTCAGCAACAAGGGGACCATGAACCAGACGATTATCTACGGTGCGCCGGTCGCGCCGGGCCAGTCGACGACGGCGGCGATGGTGGGTATTCGTCACGCGTTCTGATCCTCATAAACTCAAGAAGAAACGGAGTATTTCATGAAGAAGACCACGGTAGCTGGATTGGCGATCGCGATGCTCGTCGCGGCGGCTTCCATGAGTGCGTGGGCGCAGGGTGAGGCGAGCATGCCGGCGGGGGCACAGGCGGCGTCCGCGACGGCGGCGCCCACGGCGGTTCCCACAGACAGGCAGGCGAATCGCGCCATGCGCCGCAAGGTGTATGCGGCCATCGGTAAGGACAAGTCGATCAACGCGGGCAACATCAGCGTGGGCGCCAGGGGTGGCGCGATTACGCTGAACGGGACCGTTTCGGACACCGCGCAGATCGCCAGGGTCGAGGAGATCGCGAGGGGCGTTCCCGGTGTGACTTCGGTGACCAACAAGCTGACGGTCAAGAAGTCTTTCGGCGGCATGTAAGCCGCCACAAGAGGCGCGGAGTGCGGCGAGGCCGGGAGTCCCCCTGGTCGCGCCGCGCTTCGCCCAGCAGCACAGAGGTTGAATCCAGTCGGCCTCTTGCTGTTACTCCGGACTGCTAATAACAATCCGGGGCGTCGATCAGGCTCGTGTGCAGGCGCGAGTCTGGAGGCGTGAGTTCGACGTTAGAGTCGGAGCGTTTTATCGCCGTTTCGCGGGTGCGGAACGGCGATTTTTTTATGCAGCCACGGCCCGCACCACCATCACCACGCCCGCCGCAATCGCAGCCCCGCCAATCCCGCGTGCGACTCTTGCGTCACCCGGCATCCACCTCTCCGCAGCAATCGCCGCCGCCACCAACGCCATCGCAGGCCGATCCATCACGCCCGCCGCAATCAGCGCCGCCATCAAATTCCCGCAGCAGTAAAGGCAATGCTGGCCGAGCCTCAAGCCGTGTCGCAGCGCTGCCTGCACATCGAGCCGCGCATGCCAGCACGACGGCAAATTCCCGCAGCAAGCAAGCCACCGCGCTTTCCACGCGGAGAACTGCAACACGCCAGCAATCACGACGACAACACCTGCCACGGCTGGCGCGGTATGCGCCAATGCAGGCGCCTCCACCGCCAGTGCGGTCAGTGGCGTCCCCGCCGCGAACACGAGCACCCCAACCACGAGCCACACGAAGAAATATCCCGCCCCGGCCATTACGGTCATCCCACCCGCCCGCGCCGCGCGTGCCTCGCCCACCGCCTCGAAATACCGCCACAATGCCGGCGCGACCGCAGGCAGCATCATCGCGACCATCATCACATTCCACATGCCGGCAAACGATACGGCGGCGTCGAACCAGGTGCGTCCACACATGGGTGTCCAGAACGCGGACATCGTCCAGCCGCCAGGCATTGGCGTGCCACCCATCGCCTGCATCGAAGCGCACCAGACGAACGTTGCCGCCGCGCTCGCCGCAACGACCAGCGACGCAACGCCGAAGAAAATCGCGCGCGGCGTACCGCTGTGCCGCCGTACCGTCATGCCGATGTTATCCATGATGTGCCTCAGCTTTGCGCGTACTCGTCGTGCCGGTGCCACCAGATGCCGGCCTCGTTGCGTCCCTTCGGCGCGCGGTCGAGCCACTGATACATGCCCCACACGCCATCCAGGCCGCGCGCATAGGTCGAGTACGTGTGATAGACGACGCCGTTCTCGAGCACGAATGCGCTGAGGCCCGGTCGGTCGCGCGTATAGGTCGCCGCGTCGGTGCCGCAGCTCGCCGCGAACTCGGCAACGGGCGCGGGCGGCGGATTCATGTCCATGGCGTGGCCGCTGCGCGCGTAGTTGTATTCGATATCGCCCGCGCGCTGCTGCGCCGTAGTGAACGATACGTTGAAGTCGAAGTTGAAGTCGTTGCCGCTCGACGAGGCCCACGGGAAATGCCATCCCATACGCTTGCGGTAGCCGAGCAGCTTCGCGAGCGGCGCGCGCGACACTGCCATGAGCCGCACGTCGTGGTTCGCGAGATGTACGGCGATACCGTCGAAACCATCCGCAATCGACGAACACGACGGGCAGCCCGCCGCGTAATCCGGCCCAAACATGAAGTGATAAACCAGTAACTGCGAGCGCCCCTTGAAGAGATCGGCGAGCGGGGCGCCGCCATCTTCGGTTTCGAAGCGATACGTCTTGTCGATACGCACCCACGGCAACGCCTGGCGTTGCTGCGCCAGTGCGTCGCCGCGGCGGGTGTGTTCTTTCTCGGCGGCGAGTAGTTCGATGCGTGCCGCAAGCCAGTCTTCGCGTGTTCCTGTGGTATGGGTTGCCATTGCCTGGTCCTCCTATGGATTCACTATGGTGGCGGCGCACTGCGCGCATCGCCGTGTCGTTCGATCGATGATTCGTTTGATCGCCGTGTTAGATTAGGTCCGGACCGAGAAGGGGGGGAGTGACAAGTGTGGCGGGATTCTCATGACCATGGATTCGCTGATCACGGCTGCGGCGCGCGCGCTTGCGGCCGGTGATCCGCTTGGCGCGCTGAACCGGGTCGCGTTGCGCGATGACGCGCCCGCGCTCGCGCTGCGCGGCATCGCCATGGCGCAGCTCGGTGACTTCGCGCGCGCCAAAGCGCTGCTGCGCAGCGCGGCGCGCGGCTTCGGCGCGCGCGAGGCGGTGGCTCGCGCGCGCTGCGTCGTCGCCGAGGCCGAAATCGCGCTCGCCTCACGCGATCTCGGCTGGCCGACCGATACGCTCGCTGCGGCGCGGCAAACGCTGGAAGCCCATGGCGACCGCCTCAATGCGGCGCACGCGCGCTACCTGGAAATTCGCCGTTTGCTGCTCATCGGCCGGCTCGACGAGGCCGGGGGCATGCTTGCCGAAGCCGATCCCGCGCCGCTGCCGCCCGCATTGCGCGCGGCGCATGAGCTGATCGCCGCCGGCATCGCCATGCGGCGCATTCAAACGCAGGTGGCGCGGCGCTCGCTCTCCGAGGCCGCACGCGCTGCGCGCGCGGCGGGCATCGCGGCGCTGAGCGCCGAGATCGAGAGCGCCGCGCAGCTGTTGACCTCGCCGGCTGCGCGCCTTATCGCGCGCGGTGAAGAGCGGGTGCTGCTGCTGGAAGACGTCGAGGCGCTACTCGCCTCGAAGGCGCTCGTCGTGGACGCATGTCGCTACGTCGCCCGCGAGGGCGCGACAGTCATCGAACTGGCAAGACGGCCCGTGCTGTTCGTGCTCGCCCGCGCGCTCGCCGAGGCATGGCCCGCCGACGTGCCGCGCGACGCGCTCATCGCCCGCGCCTTTCGCACCCGGCACGCCGACGAAACGCACCGTGCCCGCCTGCGCGTGGAAATCGGCCGCTTGCGCACGCTGATGCGCGACGTGGCCGAGATCGGCGCGACCCAGCAGGGCTTTGCGCTGGCGCCGCGCCACGCGAGCGAAGTGGTGGTGCTGGCGCGGCCTGTGGAAGAAAAGTACGCTGCCGTGCTGGCTTTTCTCGCCGATGGCGAATCGTGGTCGAGTTCGGCGCTGGCGGTCGCGCTCGGCGCGAGCCAGCGCACCGTGCAGCGCGCGCTCGATGCGCTTGCCGCGGCGGACAAGGTGCAGTCGTTCGGTTACGGCCGCGCGCGCCGCTGGACCACGCCGCCCGTCCCGGGATTCGCGACGACCTTGTTACTCCCCGCGCCGCTGCCAGGCGATTAGGATGAACGCCTGTCCCGTCATTCAAGGAGGAAACCATGAAACGTTCGACCGCCGAAATCGTCCGCGAGTACGGCCCTTTTCCCGGCATCGAGAAGGTGGGCGGGGTCTCGTACGACGGCAAGCAGGTGTGGTTCGCCGTGGGCGAGCGCATCGCGTCGCTCGATCCGCAGAGCGGCGAGACGCAGCGCTCGATTGACATCGCGGCGCACGCGGGCACGGCCTTCGACGGCCGGCATCTGTTTCAGATCGCCGAGGACCGCATCCACAAGATCGACCCTGAAACGGGCCGTGTGCTCGCCACGATTCCCGCGCCCGGAGGCGGCGGCGACTCGGGACTCGCTTGGGCGGACGGCACGCTTTGGGTCGGGGTGTATCGCGAACGCAAGATCCATCAGGTCGATCCGCAGACCGGGGCGATTTTGCGCACGCTCGAATCGAGCCGCTTCGTCACGGGCGTGACGTGGGTGGACGGCGAGCTGTGGCACGGCACCTGGGAAGGCGACGAGAGCGACTTGCGGCGTATCGATCCGGGCACGGGCGAAGTGCTGGAACAACTCGACATGCCGCCCGGCACCGCCGTTTCGGGGCTGGAGTCCGATGGCGGCGAGCAGTTTTTCTGTGGCGGCGGCAACAGCGGGAAGATTCGCGCTGTGCGGCGGCCGAAGCGCGAGGGCTAGGCGAGCGGGCGTGGGAGAAGCTCAAGCGCACCCGCTTGCATGCAACGCTCAGAACGTATAGGTGGCCTTGCCGAACGCCGTGCGCCCCAGCGTGTTGTACCCGTAGGCGCTCACGTACTGCCGGTTGAACACGTTCGAAAGCGTGGCCGAAAGCGCGAGATGCGCGTTGACCTTGTACGACGCGCGCAGGCTCACCGTCGTCCACGAAGGCAGGTAGATCGTGTTGAGCTGGTCGTCGAACGTCGAGCCGTTATACAACAGCGAAACGCCGGTGCTGAGCGCGTGGAGCTGGAACTCGTCCCACGTGTGATCCACGCTCAGGCTCACCGTCTGGCGCGGGCGGCGATTGAGCCAGGTCTGGTCGGTCACGTCCTGCGGATTCAGAATCCCCACCGTGAGGCTCACCGGCGTGGACTTGCCGAGCGTGCCCTTGTACGAGAGGTCGAGCCCCTGTATGTGCGCGCGGCCCACGTTCACGGGCAGGAAAGTCTGCGAGTTGTACGTGATGAGATCGTGCACGCGCGTGTCGTACACGGCTGCCGTGAACGTGCCGATCGACGTGGTGGCATCGAGCGCGGCTTCGACCGAGTCGCTGCGCTCGGGCAGCAGGTTGGGGTTCGAGTAGCCCGGATAGTAAAGGTCGTTGAACGTCGGCAGGCGGAACGCATTGCCGTACGAAACGCGCGCCGTATAGACCGGCGTGACCGCCCACGAAAGCGCGACGTTGCCCGTATTCACCGATTGCCCTTGCACGATTTCGTGTCGCCCCGCCAGAAACAGCGTGAGGGGTCCGAGCGTGGTGGACTGATGCATCGACACGGCCGAATCGTTGCGCGCGGGCAGTCCGCCCGGCACATCCACCGGCAGGAATGCCATCTCGCGCGTGTAGTCGTAAGCGAACTTGGTCTCGCCGTCGAGCGGTATGCCGAAGAGCATGTGGCCCCTTTCCTGATGCGTCATCGACGTGGAAGTGGAAAAGCGCGTCGAGTCGATCTCGTCGGTCGGGATAGTCGGGTCGTTCGAATAGAGGAACTGACGGTCCGTCGCGTAGCCCACGGACTGGTCGAACTGGGTGGTCGGCGTGATGTCGAGGTGGAACGCGAGGCCGGTCGTGAGCTGGGTGTCGCGCTGGCGGTCGTTGCCTCCCGCGTTGTCGTACGAGAGATCGGAGCGGTGGTAGAGCGCGAAGGTCGAGATCGACCAGTTGTCGTGCGCGTAGCCGAGGCGTGCGTCCAGGTTCTGCGCGTGGTACGGGTTGCGGCCGTCTTCGTGGCCGTAAGCCCAGGGCTGCGTCGCGTCGATGCCCGCCGTGTTGTAGTCGTGCAGGCCCAGCGAGTAGGTGAGGCCGCTCAATGCGGAAAGCGGCCCTGTCGAGCCGATCGTGCCCGAGGTGCGCACCTGCGTGTCGAAGGTCTTGTTCGAGCCGCCGCCGAACGAGACGATGGTCTGGTTCGGCTGGTTCGACGCATGGCGCGTGAAGAGCTGCACGACGCCGCCCATGGCATCCGCGCCGAACGAGGCGGCCGCGGGCCCCGAGATCACCTCGACGCGGTCGAACGAGGCGGTCGCCAGATCGGCCCATTCGGCCGTGCCCGTGGTGACGGAGCCCACGCGTATACCGTCGATGAACACGGCCACCTGGTCAGCCGACGAGCCGCGGATGCTCACCCCCGTGTACGACCCCGGGCCGCCGGTCTGCGAGACGGTGACACCCGGCAGCGTGGCGAGCGCCTGCGCGATGCCGGGGTCGACGGGGGAGACGCGGTCGAGGTCTTCGCGCGTGAGCACCTGGGTGGTCGCGTAGCGCTGGTCGAACGATTGCGGCAGATGCTGCGTGTCGCCCACGACGAGGATATTGGGCAGGGTGGTGTCGCCGCCGGCTTGCTGCTGCGTCTCGGTGGACGATGAATTGGCGGCGTCGGCGTCGGCAGCATGCGCGGTTTGCCACGCACAGGCGAGCGCAGCGGAGGTCAATACGAATTGGCGAAACTTCATGATGCGGTGGCTGGAAACAGCTCCTGAAATACGGGCTGTCCGGGCAACGGGCGATCGCCGCGTGGGCGGTGCTTGCGCATTGGGGATCCCCGCCCGCTGCGGCTGCTGGACTCGGCTGATGGCAGGTCTCCTGGCTCGCGGGTCGACATCCGTTGCCGGCCTTCCCGGTTTCCCAGTGGCACGCTCTGGCATGGACTCGCCGCTTACAGTTGCGGGGGCAGCCGCAGTCTTGCACTGCGTTCCCTTTTGATCCCGTCGCCGGGAACCATCAGCGCGCAAGGGTAATGGCCGCGCATTCGTCGCGTCAACCTTTGACGAACGTCGTGTGGCGAAAACACCCGGTTTGGCCACTCCCGCAACTTACGCTATCCTTGCAGCTGTTTTTCGCGCGTAGGCGCTGCACGAGCGAAATGCAGCAGGGAAGCCGGTGGGAAGCCGGCGCGGTCGCGCCACTGTGACTGGCTGTCAATCGAGCCAGAAGTCAGACCTCGCTGCGTTTATTTCACGACTCATTCCAGGGCGCGTAACCCAAGGAGCCGTCAATGCACACCCGCCTACCTTAGAAAGGCGGCCCAATCCGGTCGCCACCACTGGCCGCGATGCGGCGATAGACCGCTCACGGACCGCCATGCGTTCGCCGTTCAAAAGCACCGCTGGATATTGACGGATTAACGAGGACGTCGGGGCACCTCGCCGCATCGATCGAGGGTTGACGGCGCTCGTCCATGCATTCTTTACAAGCACAAACAAGAAGACTCATGAACAAGCACATTCTGGCCGTCCTTGGCGGCGCGGCTTTGGCATTCACAGGCGCTGGCGCCTCGGCGCAGCAGGTCACGTTGTACGGTGAGATCGACGCTAGCGTCGACTATGTCAGCGACGTTGGCGGCCACACCCAGTATCGCGCAGGCTCGGGCCTTATCGACGGCAGTTTTTGGGGCCTGCAGGGCAGCGAGGATCTCGGCGGCGGCAACGCCGCGATCTTTCGCCTCGAGCGCGGCTTCTCGGTCACGTCTGGCGAAGCCTTCAACGACCATCCGTTTTACGTTGGTTTGCAATCCGAACGATTTGGCACGATCACGCTGGGCCGCCAGTACGACACGATGCACGACTACTTCGCCCCGTTCACGCTGACGGGCGGCACGGGCGGCACGGCATTCGCGCATCCGTTCGACAACGACAATGCCAACAATTCGTGGCTCGCCTCGAACGCCGTGAAGTTCGCGAGCGCCACGTACGGTGGTTTCAGCGCCGGCGCGATGTACGCGTTTTCGAACGCGGCGGGCCGCTTCGCGCAGAACCGCGCCTACGGCTTCGGCGCGCACTACGAGGGTGGTCCGTTCAGCGCCGGTGTGGCATGGATGCACATCGACGGACGCGGCGCCTCTTCGGTAGGTGCGTACGATACGTCGGTGCTGCCGGGCGCGGGCCTCGTGCCGACCGAGGTCGCGGTGCAGCGCGAAGACACCATCGGCGCGGGCATGAGCTACGTGCTCGGCGACGTGACGCTCGGCGCGGCCTGGTCACGTTCCATTCATACCGGCGTGAGCGAGGCCGACGGCGGTGCGCCACTGCCCTCGATCGCCTTCAGCAACTACGAAGTGAATGCGCTTTGGCAGGTCACGCCCGCGTTCTCGCTGGCGGGCATGTATGCCTATACGGGCGCGACCTCCGCGCATTGGCATCAAGGCGCGCTGCAGGCCGACTATCAGCTGTCGAAGCGCACGGACGTGTATACCGAGGCGATCTATCAGCGCGCGTCGTCCGGTGCGTTCGCGATGATCAACACCTGCGACCCGTCGGGCGGCCGCAACCAGGTGCTCGTGGCGGCGGGCATCCGGCATCGCTTCTGACGCACACACAAAGCGGCCCCGAACCCTTGCGATTCGGGGCCGTTATACCGCGTGGCTAGATCACGAAGCCGAAAGCTTCACTGCAACGCCGGTCGAAGAATAAACGGGGGTGGCCTTGAAGCCATCCACCGTGACCGTCGCGAATTTCACCGATGCGCCGCTGCCGTCGATCACGTCGATCGAGTCGCCCGCTTTCGGCGTATAGCCGTTCACGAACTTCACATGCAGCGTGCCGCCCGCCACCGTGAGCTGGCCGCCCACGCGCAGGCGTCCGCCGCCGTTGCCGTCGATGTCGAGTTCGAGCGTCGTGCCGTCGAGTTGCGTGTATTTGCCCGTCACCGTCAACGGCGCGCTCGTCGCCACGGTCACGCGGCCGCCGGACCCGACGTACACGTCGCCGTTGCCGAAGGCCGTGGTCGACGCTGCGCAGAGCACGCCGCCGCTCACCTGCGAGCCGCCCGTGTAACTGTTGTTGCCCGCGAGCGTGAGCGTGCCGCTGCCCTGCAGTGTGAGCTTGCCCGAGCCGGCGATGTCGTTGCGCCAGCTGTCGGCGGCATTGAACCCACCCTGGGTTGCGTCCATCGCCACGATCACGTTGCCGTTGAACGTGCCATAACCATCTGCGGCACTAAACATGTTCAGACGGCCCCATCCTTCGGCGTCGTCCATGACCGGATAGCCCGAGACGACTTCGGTCGTCTTCAGCACGACGCGGCGCTGGCCGGCGCTCAGGTATGGGAAGCGCGTTTCGAGCAGCACCTCGGCACCCTTGGGCACGACGGGCGGCGCCTCGGTCGATTCAATCTGGCTGAAACCGAACGTCATGCGGCGCGCGAATTCCGACTTGTTGGTCGCATAGTCGGCGAAGCGGTCGGTCGCGGTCGTGGCCGAATGCGCGAAGGCGGGGAAGGTCGTGGCGCTCGTGCCGGTGGCCTGTTCGAGCGCGCTGTGCGCCTGCGCGTAGGCCGCGCTCTTGAGCGTGGCGTTGGCGGGGTCGTAGAGATTCGCGGCGGTGGCGGCCAGCGCGAACATGCGGCCGCCGATTACATCGAGCGGCGAATGCATGCCCGCGAGAATACGGTTTTCGCCGAGTTCGAGGCCGCGGCTCGCCATTTCCTGGTAACGCTCGGGCACGAGATACGCCATCGTCATCGCGTCGCGCATGGCTTCGGCTTCGTGGCCGCTGATGAAGCCGCCATCCGTCGAAGGCGTCGTGCTGATGGCCGGCACGAGCGTGGGATCGACCACGACGCTCGTGCTCCAGCGGAACGGTCGCGCGTATTTGTAGAAGCGCTTGGCGGGCTCGGTGGAAGCGTTGTTGCCCATCGTGTTGAGCAGGTCGACCACCTTGCCGAAGGTCGCGTTGCTCGTGCTGCCTACGCCCGTGTTGTTGCCCGAGTCGTTGTAGAGCGTCGTGGTTGCGTCCGCGGGAATCGACGTGATGCTCGTGGTTTGCTGGGCAGCCGAGCGCCAGGCGGCGGTGAGCGGCCCCATGCCGTCGGTCACGCTGTAGCCCTTGCCGCGCCGGTCGTCGTAGTAGGCCGCATCGGCCTGCGCCTGGCTGCGCTGGGTCGTCGCGGTCACGACGTACTGGATGTTCGCGTTCAGCGCCGTGCTGTTGAGGATCGTGCCGTTGGGCGTGCCGTCGGTGGGGACGCCCGTCCACGTCGACTGCACGACCGCGGGGAACGTGCCGTTGGCAGGCGCGGAAACGCCCGCGTCCACGAGCAGCGTGAGCGGCTGCCAGAGATCGAGAAAGCGCGCCACCACGCGCACGCCCGCATTGGTCGCGAGCGTGGCGTAACGCGCGTCGCCGCGCTGGTTGGTCGCGATATTGTCGACGAAAGCAGGTACGTCGGGAATCGGCGCGTTGTCCACGAAGCCGGGGTCGGTGGGCGGCGCGGGAATGGCGGCAGTGGTGGCGGGATCGCTATTGCCGCCTCCACAGGCGGTCAGCGCGGCAATGCTGGTAAGCACTGCCAGGTAGAGCGGCAGCGCAATTCGGTGGCGTGATGCGGGCATGCTGAGGGCTCCGTCGTCGTGGTGGATGCGGTGTGGTTATTCCTGACTGACGGCGGCGAATTATGCTTACCCTCGATTACTCCCTAATTACTAATTTATTACGCTGATGTTAAACGGTAACGGAATTGAAGTACGGGTGAAATATGATTCGCCGTTCATTTACTGCCGCGCCTCGAGATAGCCGACCCGTACGGGCGGCACGAACCACGCGAGACAGAGGCCGGCTAGCGCGGCCACGGCAGCGACGATGAGGCCCATGTGGATCGAATCCACGAGTGCGCTGCGCGCCGAATTCATCATCGCGTCGCCGGCATGGCCGGCGCTCACGAGGCGGCCGATCAGCGCGGCCTGGTCGGCCCGGTCCACGAGGAGTTCGGGACTCGCAAACGACTTGAACCATTGCGTCGCCTGATACGAGTCGAGCGAGCGATTTACGCCCATCGTGTAAATATGCCCGAGCAGCGCGCCCGTCATCGCCGTGCCCAGCATGCCGCCGAATGTGCGCAGCGATTGCAGCATCGCCGTGGCGGCGCCGAGATGGTCGCGCGAGACGATCTGCTGCGAGCAGACCGTGAGGCTCGTGCCCACGAGGCCCAGCCCCAGGCCGCTCGCGCCCATGCACGCCATCCACACGAGATGCGGCTCATTGCCTCGCAGCACGACCACCGCGAGGCTCGCGAAAGCGGACAACGCAAATCCGACGTAGAGAATCGCGTTGGCGCGCCGGATACGGGTGACCACGCGATTGTTCACGAAACTGCCGACCGTCGTGCCGAGCAGGAGTGGCGTGATCAGCATGCCCGAGGCGCGCGGCGACATCGCATAGCCGCCCTGGAACAGCAGCGGCACATAGAAAACGAGCGAGAACAACGCAAACCCGCCGAGCACCGACATCGCAAAGAGCGGACCGAGCTTGCGGTCGAGCAGCATGTCCACGGGGATGATCGGATAGCCCATGCGCTTTTCCCAGAAGAAAAGCGTCAATGAACAGACCAGCACGATCACCGCGAGCACGATCGTCGAAGTCGTCCAGCCTTGCCTCGGCAAGAGCTCGATGGCGAGTTGCAGCGCGCCGAACGTGACGGCGACGACGCAAGCGCCGAGCCAGTCTAGACGCAGTCGCGCGCCTTCGCGGGCATGGTGCAGATGCGGCAGGAAAGCGTGCACGAAGAAGAGCGCCACCACACCCACCGGCACGTTGACGAAGAACACGAGGCGCCAACTGCCGTGCTGGGTCAGCATGCCCCCAAGCGTTGGCCCGACCACGTTTGCAAGGCCAAACGCCGACGAGACGAACACCAGCCAACGCAGGCGTAGCCTCGGATCGGGGAACAGGTCGGCGACGGTTGCGAACACCGTCCCCATCATGATGCCGCCGCCGATGCCCTGCAGGCCGCGCGCGAGCACGAGAAACAGCATGTTGGTCGCGATCCCGCAGAGCACCGAGGCGAGAGTGAAGACCAGAATCGCTGCCAGCATGAAGGGTTTGCGGCCGAACAGATCGCCCAGACGCCCGAAGATCGGAATCGTGATGACCGACGCAAGCATGTAGGCCGTCGCGACCCACGCATAGAGCTCGAACCCCTTGAGCTCCGCGACGATGCGCGGCAGTGCGGTGCCAACGATGGTCTGGTCGAGCGCGATCAGCATCGAAACCGACGCGACGCCGAGCATCGCCAATACCGACTCGCGAAACGGCAACAGCTGCCGCGCCTGATCGTGAAGCCCAATGCTCGTGGCCATGTAGCGCTCCTCACCGCTGCGACGCGGCTAATCTGCTATGCGGCGCCCAGCAAAAGATCAATCGGTCGGGCCCGCGCGTGCGACCTTCATGCGCTGTGCAATGATGGTACGCCCGCTGATGCGAATGTCACGGAACGAACACGCCATCGACGAAGTTATTCCACCGGGCCCGCGCGAGGCCAGGTGAGTCCGGAAGCGTTTGCCAACGTTTCGCGGCTCGTCGATCTGCAATTCAATTTCGCTCTGCATGGAGTAAATCGGCGAGTCCGCTGTTTGCCTTCACATCGACTGGGATTCGACCAATACGGAGGGGACGTGATGAACGCTGCAGTTCGACTCGTTTTGCGGGCAACGGTGAGCGGTGCGGCCGTGCTTTCCCTGGCCGGTCTATGCGCCGCGTCGTCGAGTGACGCGGGAGCGTCTCGCGACAGTGAGGAAGCCTCGTTTCTCTCTGAAAACGACGCGGCCATGACGAAGATGATGACCGGGATGGCGGCCAGGCCCACGGGCGACGTCGACCGCGATTTCGTCGCAACAATGATTCCCCATCATCAGGGTGCCATCGACATGGCCATGGCGGAACTGCGGCATGGACACAACGAACAGTTACGCAGGATCGCTCAGGAGATCGTGGTCGAGCAACAGCAGGAGATCGTTGCCATGCGCCTCGCGGTGCATGACCCGAACACGGCGCCGATGTCCCACTGACCCACTCGCATCAAGACGCAGGAGACAACGTCATGAAATACAACGCCATGCTTGGCGCGGCCCTGACTGCCGCTGCGCTTGCCGCCGCAACGCTCGCCGAGGCGGGGCAGGTTCCCGGCTCGCTAGCGGCGGCCGATATTCCGGTGAGCCATCGGGACCGCGTTTATTCGTCTGATCAGTTTTCGAACACCGTATCGATCGTCGATCCCGCAGCCAATCGTCTGGTCGGTGTCATCCGCCTCGGAGAGCCGACCCCGGCCAACTTCAGCCCGCTCTATCACGGTCAGTTGCTCGTGCACGGTATGGGCTTTTCGCCCGATCACCGCACGCTGGCCATTGTCTCCATCGGCTCGAACTCGGTGACCTTCATCGATACGCAAACCAATGCGGTCAAGCACGTGACCTATGTGGGCCGCTCCCCGCACGAGGCTTTCTTCACGCCCGACGGCACCGAAGTGTGGGTGACCGTGCGCGGCGAGAATTACGTCGACGTGCTCGACGGCAAGACCTTCGAAGAGAAGACGCGCATTGTCGTGCCAGCCGGGCCGGGCATGCAGATCTTTTCGCCCGATGGAAAGTACGGGTATATCTGTTCGTCCTTCAACCCGGAAACCGACGTCGTTTCGGTAGCCGATCACAAGGTCGTGGCCCGCGTCGCGCAGGCGAGCCCGTTCTGCCCGAACATTGCGGCGACGCCGGATGGCCGGCAGGTCTGGTTCACGCTGAAGGATGTGGGCAAGACGCAGGTGTTCGACGGCGGCCCACCGTTTGCGCTGCTGAAAACGCTCGATACGGGGCCGATCACCAATCATGTGAACATCGTGCAGAACGCGCACGGCATGTTTGCATACGTGACGGTCGGAGGCCTGAACCAGATCAAGGTGTTCCGCACCGACGACTTTTCGCAGGCAGCGACCATTGCGGTTGGCAGCCTGCCGCACGGCATCTGGCCGTCCGGCGACGGCACACGTGTCTATGTGGGCCTCGAAAACGGCGATGCGCTGACGGCAATCGACACGCTGACCAACAAGGTCATCGCCACGGTGCCGGTCGGCCAGGCGCCGCAAGCCGTGGCGTATGTGCCCGACGCCGTGCCGGATGGCGACGGCACGGCCAACACGCAGCCGCTCGGCGCGGCGGGGGAGGCCACGCACGTCATGCTGGTTCCGGTGGGCGGCGCCGCGGCCGACCATGGCGCTGCGCCCACTTCGGTGGCGTTGTTCGATCAGGGATTGCTGCAGGTGCTGCAGGCTGCGGTGACGGGATTGCAGGCGGGCCAGCCGTATTTCCTCGGACTTTCGGACCATGCCGACGGCAGTGGCCGCATCGACGTCCTCGCGAGCTTCAAGGCCAATCCGGCCGGCTCGGCGATCGTCGACACGCTGGGCCAGATTCGACAGGTCGTCATGCCTGGCACGCCGGGCGTGGCCGATCACCGAAGATATCTCGTGATCGCTCCGAACGTGGGCGGCGCGCCCGGACCCGCAGTGCAGGTGCAAGCCTTGTGAGTGTCGCGGGCATCGTCCCGGTCATTTCGAATTCCTTAGTAAAAGGCCTGGGGCGCGTGGGCGAGACTGTCTGTTTGCCCACGTAAGGCAGCGCCTGACGCTTGACGCCAGCTTTTGTGGGAAGCTAACTGACGGTGATCGACACCCGAAAG
Organism: Paraburkholderia sp. CNPSo 3281; assembly: GCF_024206515.1. Taxonomy (NCBI): domain Bacteria; kingdom Pseudomonadati; phylum Pseudomonadota; class Betaproteobacteria; order Burkholderiales; family Burkholderiaceae; genus Paraburkholderia; species Paraburkholderia sp. CNPSo 3281. The sequence goes on from NZ_JAMBPS010000004.1 coordinate 291,035, forward strand.
CGAGGTGAGGAAATGAGAGCCTCCCGCAATCTGGCTATCAGCCAGCTTACCGTCCTTCTGCTGCTCCTTCTCGCGTATGGGATGGCCAGCGCTGCCGGCGATCGTGCAGCGCCCGCAGCCTCACCCCGCTTCGAGCCGAGCGAGCTTTCGACAGACTGCATCGACCGGGAATATCGCGGGAAGAACGCCAGACTGGGACTCGACTACACCGACCTGATCAACAACTGCGGCGCATCGGTCATCATCACGTGGCAGTCATTCAACAACGGCGCGCCGCAAGCGGAAGGCGGGGGAATGGGGCAATCGGAATGCCTACCGCCTGGCGGTTCCATCACCACCGCGTCGCGCGAGCGGCTCGGCGCGGCGAGTGAGAACCTGCCCGTTAGCGTCGTGACCTGCCAGTGATGGCGGCGGCGCCGATTCAGTCGGAGATGGCTCTCACCCTTCGCGAGGCCACGTCGATTCGCTGGCACTTCTTTCTTTCCAGCCACTGCAATGACTTCTCGACGATGTCGGCAGGCACCTCGTCGAATGACGTGTTGCGGATCAATGTCTCGCTCGCGGCAATGTCGTTGAACTCCCCCAGCGTCTTTTGCACGGACGTCAGTTCCTTGATGGTGCGCTCGTGCTCGCCTTTGATCACGGGTTGAAAAAACTCGAGTAGATAGCGCAGCTTTTTACCGGCCTTGCGCACGTCATGGAGATTTTCCTCGTGGCTGGCCTCGCTTCGCGCGGCGCGTCTGCTGCGCTTTCGAAGCGTGCGCTGCGCCATACGGACTCGCCGCCTGGCAAACGCGCGGATCGGAAGATCATTGCAACACGACTGCAGCGTGGTTTGCGCACGCAGCACGGCGTCGTTCAGAAATGCCTCGACGGCGTCGCTCTTGATCATGGCCTGGCTATGCGCCACCGCTTGCGCGCGCTTCTCACGCGCGGCGCTCACGAGCAGTTCGATGGATGCGTCTGACTTCTGTGCGGTTTTGAGGAGATCGCCCGCGATGTCCCAGTCGCGCGTTCCGCCCGCCACGGCGGCCAGACGCTTGAATTCTTCGCTGGCGTGCGCGGTGGCTTCCTCACCGAGCCAGGGCGAGTACGCCCAGTACAAAGCACGAAGTTTTCTGAAGGCCACCCGAAGCTGATGAAACGCTTCGGGGTCGACTTCTGTCGCCAGGGTTTTCGTTCTTTGCACCACCTCGACGACCACTGGCATGGCCAATGACGAGAAGGTGCTGGCGATGGAGGTCTTGCTGGTGAGTGACGCAGCGGGGCGGCGCCGATCGATTCTGAAGCGAGTGCGCGGCCGCGGCAAGGGCCAGTCACCGTCCATATCCATTTCAGCCTCGAGTCTGACAAAAACAGGTTGGCCCAAACCATACCATATGGGCGGTTAGCAACCTAATCTTCGTGACGATTTGATGAAGTGTGCAAATTCTGACGAGTTGACAGCCTTTGCGTCGCCAGCAGGTTGAACTTCTGATTTTCTGTATTACGATGCTTAGCTAAGTCAGGCGTTGCTGTGCGGATGCATCGAGAAGCGCCCCCCGGGAACGAAGTGGGAGTTCGAGTTGAAGAAACGGGCCACCGTGATCTGTCGTAGAGGCAAGCGAATTCTCCTGGTAGCACGCAGTCAGTCGAAGTGGGCACTACCGGGTGGCATGTTGAAACGCGGTGAGCATCTTACGGAGACCGCGCTTCGGGAACTCAAGGAGGAGACCCGGCTCCTGGGCAAAACGGCCAGATATCTGTTCGACATTCGCGGCAAGCAGAAACACCACCACGTTTTTTCCTGCGAAATACCGAGGCAGGCCAAGGCACGGCCGAGCAGCGAGATAGCCAGGTGTCGATGGGTTCATCTCGACGACATCCCGCGCCTGATCACCAGCGGCCCAACGAACGATATCGTGCGGCTGATCAACCAGCGGCGCAGGAAGTAACACCACGGCCCTCGTGGTGAGGGATTGAACGCCCACGGCGTTCAATCCGGATGCATCTGCCATCCAGGCAGATGCCCCAAGCCCATCGTCACCAACGCTTCGCGCCCATCACGCGTTTTCGTCGCCTTTGGCCGGACGGCCCGTCTTGACGGTCTCGAGCGCTTCGATCGCAGCCAGCAGCCGCTTCTGCGGGGCCGATTCCAGCAATTGAAGGCCGGCGCGCAAAAGTTCGCTCTTTCTCACCGCAACACCGGCCTCCAGGCACTTGCGTTTGAGGAGGGCGATGCGCTGGTAATCCGTCTTGGGCATCGTGAAGCTGTCGCGCACGACCTTGTCTTTCTTCACGCGCTTGGCCTTGACCTTTTCGGCCGGTGCGGCTGCAGGTGCAGGAGCCGGTGCCTCTGCAGCGGCGCGAGCGGGTTTCGCCGCCGCTTTGGGTACGGCCTTTTTGCGTTTGGACTTAACCGCCGCTTCCGCTGCCGCGGCGGGCTTTGCTGCTTCGCTTTGCTCTTGCGCGGTTGCCTCGGTTGCCGCGGTTGCCTCGGACTTCGGAAAGTGGAACGCCTTCTTGGTGGGTTTGCGTGTGGTCGCTACAGTCATGTCGATCTCCGGTCTGAAAACGGTATAAACAGTATATACGGTTTATAGCGACATTCCACACGTGCCGCGATCCATCTTCGAACCTGTTCAGTGAGTCCTTGCTAACACGTCCTCTGAATGGGGAGGTCAGCATCCATAAGCTCTCTTTTACGCTCGACCGCACTGTCACCTAATCGTCACATTGCGAACGTAACGTCCAGCGCATCAATAACGATTTTAAGGAGTACGGGATGAGAGTCAGACTCTTTGCGATTGTCATTCTCGCGCTGGGCACGGGCATCGCCCAGGCCGCGGATATCACGGGCGCGGGCAGCACCTTCGCGGCGCCGATCTACACCAAATGGGCGGACGCGTATCAGAAGGCGGGCGGCGGCAAGGTCAACTACCAGGGCATTGGCTCGTCGGGCGGCATCAAGCAGATTCAGGCCAAGACTGTCGATTTCGCGGGTTCGGACGCTCCGCTGAAGGACGACCAGCTGGCCAAGGACGGCCTGTTCCAGTTCCCGACGGTGGTCGGCGGCGTGGTGCCGGCGATCAACGTGCCGGGAATCAAGGCCGGCGAGATCACCCTGTCGGGCCCGGTGCTCGGCGACATCTACCTCGGCAAGATCAAGAAGTGGAACGATCCGGCCATCGTCGCGCTGAACCCGAAGGTCAAGCTGCCTGATCTCGACATCGCCGTGGTCCGCCGCGCCGACGGCTCGGGCACCAGCTTCATCTGGACGAACTACCTCTCGAAGGTCAACCCCGAGTGGAAGAGCAAGGTCGGCGAAGGCACGACCGTGAGCTGGCCGACGGGCACGGGCGGCAAGGGCAACGACGGCGTGGCAGCCTTCGTGCAGCGTCTGCCGGGCGCGATCGGCTACGTCGAGTGGGCGTACGCCAAGCAGAACCATATGGTCTACGCCGCGATGAAGAACGAAGCGGGCGCAGTCGTTCAGCCGAGCACCGAAACGTTCAAGGCAGCGGCCGCCGGCGCGGACTGGAAGAAGTCGTTCTACCAGATCCTCACGAACGAGCCGGGCAAGGACGCATGGCCGGTGGTCGGCGCGACCTTCGTGCTGCTGCACACGGCACAGGACAAGCCGGACCAGGGCAAGGAAACGCTCAAGTTCTTCGACTGGGCCTTCAAGAACGGCTCGTCCGCCGCCGATAGCCTCGACTACATCTCGCTGCCGGAGTCGGTCGTCAGCGAAATCAAGTCGCAGTGGAAGGAGAAGGTCAAGGACGCGAGCGGCAAGCCGATCGCACCTTAACCTGCAATGGAATGCAGGCGCGCATGCATTGCGCGCCTGTCTCCAGCCACGCTGAGCGTTCGAGGCCTGGTCAGCCTAGTGCGCGTCGCTGCGCAAACTCCGAAGATTTTCGCGCACACGCCGCGCGACCAGCACGCTCAGGTAATCCATGATGCGCGCGCCGTCGCTGAATGCCGCCCAGGTTTCTTCGTACATCCTGGAAACGGTCTCCATGGGAGCATGGGTCTCGGCTGCAATCGCCTTTACGAGTTCTTCTGTGGCGTGCTGGTTCATCGATGCCTCCATGCGTATAGAGGGGAACGCGGGAAGGCCATTAGACTGCATCGCGCGTCCGGCGCGCCAATACATTTAGCCTATCTAGCGACGCTTTTCGTTCGATCCGAATTTGTCGGTGTACAGCCTGTCAAATTCATTCGCCGGCAGGCGCGATCTCGAGGCGATAACCCACACCGTAGATTGAGCGAATCATGTCCTGCTCGGGCCGGATCGACTGGATCTTGCGCCGCAGGTTCTTGACGTGCGAGTCGATCGTGCGATCGGCCACGATACGGTGATCGTCGTATAGCGCGCGCAGAAGAAAGTCGCGCGCATAAATGCGGCCCGGGCCCGAATGCAATAGCGCGAGCAAACGAAACTCGATGGGTGTGAGGTGCAGATCCCGACCGTCCAGGCGCACGGCGTGTTGCGCAACGTCGATTGAAAACGGTGAGGCGACGGTGCCCTCCGCTTCCTGGTGCGCCCGCGCAAGCAGCTCGGCCCGGCGCAGGATCGCCTTGACGCGCGCCACGACTTCACGCGGACTGAACGGTTTGCACACGTAGTCGTCGGCACCCAGTTCGAGCCCGAGCAAACGGTCGATTTCGTCCACGCGCGCCGTGATGATCATCACGGGTATCGCGGAGAATGTGCGGAGTTCGCGGCACACGTCGAGGCCGCTGCGTCCGGGCAACATCAGGTCGAGCAGCACCATCGACGGTTGATGTTCGCGCACGTAGGGCACGACCTCGCGGCCGTCGGCCAGGATCGTCGTGGCGAAATCCTCCTTCGCGAGGTAGTCGGCGAGCAGGGCCGCGAGCTTCGGCTCGTCTTCGACGATGAGTATGGATGGCCGCGTGGTCGGATCAATCATGATGCGTGTGTAGGCGAGGAAGTTGGACCAGGATCCGCAGCCCGCCAAGCGGGGAGCGCGATGCCTCGATGGTGCCGCCGTGCTGCTCCACGATGTGCTTGCACAATGCGAGCCCGAGACCCGCGCCGCCGCTTTGACGGCTGCGCGATGGATCGACGCGGAAGAACCGGTCGAACAGATGCGGCAGCAGCGGCGCGGGAACCGGCGGAAACGAGTCTTGAACGTCGACATAGATGTCGTTGTCGTTCGACGTGACCGAGAGCCTCACGCGGCCACCGGCATTGGTGTAGCGCAGCGCGTTTTCCAGCAGGTTTTTCCAGACCTGCGTGAGGCGATAAGGATCGCCCGAGAGCGTTGCATGTGCGTCGTCCGGACCGAATTCCAGCGAGATGTCTTTGGCGGCGAGGCGCTCGCGAAATACGTCGCATGCCGCTTCGACGATGGGCACGAGATCGAGCGGCACTTTTTCGAACGAAAGCTGGCCGATGTCCGCCAGCGATAGCTCGTAAAGATCGTCGATCAACTGGCTGAGCATCGCTACTTCGGACTGCAGAGAAGTGATGGTCGCCGCGTCGGGCCGGCGCACACCGTCCTCGATCGCCTCGAGTTCGCCGCGCAGCACCGAGAGGGGCGTGCGCAGCTCATGCGAAATATCGGCGATAAAGTCGCGGCGGTCGCTTTCGGATTTTTCGAGCGACGCCGCGAGCCGGTTGAAATCGCTCGCGAGCATCTGCAATTCGTCGCTGCCTTTGGCCGGCACGCGCGTGGCGTAGTCGCCGCCCGCGAGGCGATGCGTGGCCGTGACGATCCGCTTGATCGGTGTGAGCAGCGTGCGCGCGAGGATGATCGACATGGCGGCGGAGAGCAACGCGGTAAAGCCCACGATGATCCAAGTCGCCTGCAGCTGGCGGTCCTTGAAGCGCTGCTCCGCCTGATTGATGAGCGAGGTGGGTCCCGCCACCGCGATCCAGCCGACCGTTTGACCCTTGACGCGCAGCGGATGGCGCACGGCGTCGGGCGGCGGGGGCGGACCCGCGCTCGTGACGAGCTTCATGTTCGCGTCGTAAAGCGTGTAGGGCGGGCGAAACGGCCGCGGGCGCCCGGCAAGGCCGGGGGCGAAGGGGCCACCGTTGCCGTCGCCGCCGTGGAAGCCGTCCGGCGCATCGGGCGGGCGCGCATCGCCGGGCGGCGCACCAGGCGGCGGGCCGCCATCGAACGGCGGCCGGTCTTGCGCGGGCTCGCGAGCGAAATCCCAATTGCCATGCTGGGCGTACGAGGCTTCGAGTTCCTGCTGGAGCGCCGACAGTTCGCTCGCACTTTGCTCCTGCAGAAAATCCACGAAGCCGAATTCGAAACTCGTCCGGATCGCGACGCCCATGGCCACGGCGGCGAGCACGCAAGCCGAAAGAATCGCGAGGAAGAGTTTGGAGGTGACGCTGACTTTCATGACGGGTTCAGCAGGGAGCAATAAAGGTGAGTGCGAAATTATTCGGCACTATTTTCGCCCGAAGCGTACCGCAAGGTGTACGTGGCCCGTCCGAATCCACATTTTCTCCAGATTTCCCTTCTTTTTCCTGCACCGTTGTTCCGTATGATCCGCTGCAGATCGAAGCGCATCCATGCGTTCGTGCGCGGGATCCGAATGGAAAGACGCGTATCTCAGAGGAAGGGGCATATCGATGGACATCCACGTGCTGCTTGTCGAACCCGATCAGGCGTATCGGGACGACCTGCGTACTTATTTGCAGCGTCAGCAGATCGCGGTGTCGGTGCTGTATGGCGTCGAGCGGCTGGAGCAGCGTCTCGCGCGAGAAACGCCTTCGCTCATCATCGTGCGGCACGATGCGCTCAAGATCGACGGCATTGCAGCGCTGCGCACGCTGCGTGAGCGAGGGTGGCTGACGCCCGCCATCGTCGTGAGCCAGTCCGCCGACGTGGCCGACAAGGTGCTCGCCTTCGAATTCGGCGCCAACGACTACATGGTCGATCCGTTCGACCCTCGCGAACTGCTCGCGCGCCTGCACCACGCATTGCGCTGCAAGATCGACTATCCCGCGTCGCCGCGCAGGGAGACGAAGTACGTCTTCGACGGCTTCGAACTCGACGCCATCGACAATCAACTGTTCAGGGACGGCCTCAAGATTCCCGCGCCTCCCCTGGTGCTCGCCGTGCTCGCGGTGTTCGCCGCGAACCGCCGGCGGCCGCTTTCACGTGAGCGCATCGTGAGCATGATCGATCGCAATTCGTCGCTTCACGCGCGCAGCGTCGACGTTGTCGTCTTTCGTCTGCGCAAGTTGCTCGGCCTGTCGCCTTGCGGCCGCCAATATATTCAAACGCGTTACCGGGACGGTTATGTTTTTTGCCCCGACGACGCGCTTCCCGATCTGGACCTGGCCGCTGCACGTGGATAAAAAAAACCCGGCGGTTCGCCGGGTATGCAAAGGGTTGAAGGTAAAGCACCCTTCATCTGCGGTCGAGGCTTCCCGCGCAATGTCAGGCGAGACCAGCGTAGCAGGTGGCGTCGCATTCTCGAACTCCGGAAACATTGCTATTTCTTAACGCGTAATGGGTCCCGTAACGTTCAGGCGCGCTGGCGTGGCGCGGAAGAAATCCGCAGAAAGATCACGTAATCTGCAAAGCGCGCCACAGTGGCACCATGCGTGTCCATAGCCGAAACCCGCCTGGACACGTAACCGATGCCACAACCCGCCCGTGTGAGTCACGCACAAACGGCATTCGTGCGCCGCTGGAGTTTCGGCACCGCCGTTACGCCCAACGCGTGGCGGTGCATCCGGAGGCCAGCACGGCCGACAAGCGCTGGCTGGCGCGGCGCTTCGTGGGTTTATCCCAGCGTTTGAGCGGGGAAGGCTTTGCGCCTGAGTTCGTGGTTGCCGACAGCGAGCGCAAGCATTGGTTGCCAGTGCGTGTTGCTCTTTCCTTCGAGCAGCCATGTGCGCAAGGGACTTCCGCTCGTTGAAGCCGCCGTGCGAGACCTGAATGAACCCGTCGGCGTCGCTTCGACGCTGGGTCTGAGCGCGGCTGTCATTCCGCGCTCACATTGACCGCCACATCCACCTGATGCGCGCCCCCGCCAAGAATGACGCCGCGCAGGAGCGACACGTCGGTGTAATCGCGGCCGATGGCGAGCGTCACGTGGCCCTGGTCGGCGAGCACGTCGTTGGTCGGATCGAGATCGATCCAGCCGGCGGTCGGTGCAGACGGCGCCGCAGGCACGTACAGCGACACCCATGCATGCGAGGCGTCCGCGCCGATCATCGGTTGAGCGCCTTCGGGCGGGTCGTTGCGCAGATAGCCGCTTACGTAGCGCGCGGCGAGCCCGAGCGAGCGCAGGCAGCCGATCATCACCTGGGCGAAATCCTGACACACGCCATGGCGCAATTCGAATGCGCGCGCGGCGGGCGTGTCGAATGACGTCGCCGAGGGGCGGTAGGCGAAATCGGCGTGGATGCGATGCATCAGGTCGATCGCACCGGCCAGAACCGGCGCGCCGGGCGCGAAACTCTCCAGCGCGTAAGCGCGCAATTCCGGCAGCAAGGCGATATTCGGCGAGGCGCAGCAGAACTCCGACTCCGCATGGAAGGCGCCGCCCGCCGTGTAACGCAGCGTTTGTGCGACCTCTTCCCAGACCGGCGTGCCGTCTGCATCGAGCGTTGCGTAGCGCGACGAGAGCAGCACGCTCGTTTCGCTCGTCATCTGCAGGTAGTCGTGCGGCGCGTCGAACGAGAAGTAGAGCACCTCGTTGCCGAAGGCGTCGCGGCGGCTCGTCTGATACGACGGCGCGGGTTCGATACGCTCGCGGTGCGTGAGCACGCGCTGCCAGGGAAGATCGAGCGGGCGGATGGTCGCGAGATGCTGCGCGGTCTCGACGAGCGTCGAATAGCGGTAGGTCGTGCGGTGCGTGACCGCGAGGCGCGTGCCGTTCATGACCAGACCTGCGCGGCGAGCGGCACGGCGTGGCTGAACCAGCGCGCGCTGATCTCGTTCGACATCGCGGCCATCCGCTCGGCGAGGCTGTCGCACAGAGCGGTGAGCGCGGGGTAGCGGCCGTCGTCGCCGGGCTCGCAGAGCGCCTCCAGCGTGGGCAGCGCCTCGACGGACGGGAGTTGCGAGGCGAACGGCTCGCGCTTCGGGCCGCGCGCCGCCTGGGCGATTTCGTCGAGCCGCGCGCGCAGCCGCGCATAGACGCCGTAGAGGCCGCGCGGATTGGTCGGGTCGGTCACGATCACGTCGAGCAGGGCAGGCACTTCGAGGCGCCCAGGATACAGCGAGCGATACGTGAGCGTGCTGTCGAACAGTTGCAACAGCACGTCGAAGCCCGCGGGCGTGGCGAGCGTGCGTTCGTGCGCGGCGATACGGAGCATGGTGGCCAACGCGGCTACGCGTTCGATATGGCGTCCGGCGAACAGCAGGCGCCAGGCTTCGTCGCGGGTCATGCGGTCGCCCTGGCAGCCGCTGATGGCGCTCAACTGCGTTGCGAGCGCATCGAGCGCGCCCATCAGCGCCATGCGGTCGTACGGCGTGGGACGCCTGAATTCGATCGCCGCTCCCTGGCGCGCGGCCGCAGGCACGAGCGAAAGCGCCTGAAGCGCGTCACGGAAGTCGTTGCGCGAGGCGAGCACGGTGCGCCAATGGTCGTTCGAAAGCCGGCCGCGAATCTCGCCGCACGCATACGCCTGGCTTGCGAGCGTGCGGCCGATGCCCGTTGCGCCGGCATTTTCGTGCAGATTGGCCACGAGCGCGCGCTCGAAGTCGTCGAGGCTGCGCCGCGCTTCGCTGACCGTTGAGGGCACGAGCCCGTTGGCGGCGGCCAGCTCGATGAAGGTGCCGAACAGCTCTTCGGCGTCGCTGCCTTCGAGCGAGCCGAGAATCAGTCGGCACAGGCGCACGCCGTTTTCGGCGCGCTCGCCATAACGTCCCGCCCAGAACAGGTTCTCCGCTGAACGGCTCGGCACGCGGCGGCGCTCGCGGCGCAGCTCTGCGGGCTTGATCGGGCTCGGCAGGAGCGTGAAGGTCGAACCGGGCTGGCTTGACAGCACCCAGGTGTCCACGCTGCTGCCACCCATCTGCATCGATACGGATTCCTGATGTTCGGCCGCGAGGCGCGTGAAGCCGCCAGGCAGCACACGCCAGCCGCATTCCTGGTCCGCAATCGCGTAGACGCGCAGCACGGCAGGCCGCGCGCCGAGCATGCCCGCACCGGTCTCATAGCGCGGCGTATAGCTGTAGCGCAGCGGCTGCTGGACCGTGAAGGCGTCGGGCAACTGCTCGATGCGCTCGCGCCAGTCGGCGAGCGATTGCTCGCCGGCGGCGAGTCCGGGCGGCGCGGACGACGCGTTCGCCGCGCCCGGCCACGTCGGCACGAGCAGCGCCTCGGGCACCTGCGCGAGCGCATCGCGCCAGGCCGCGTCTTCGCCGCACCACCAGGTCGCGACGCCCGGCAGCGCAAGCTCCTCGCCGAGCAGCGCCTGCGCGATGCCGGGCATGAATCCGTGCAGCGCTGGCGATTCGACGAAGCCCGCGCCGGGCACGTTCGAGACCATCACGTTGCCCGCGCGCATGACCTGCAGCAGCCCCGGCACGCCGATGGTCGAGTCGGCGCGAAGCTCGACCGGGTCGCAGAAGGTATCGTCGAGGCGGCGCAGCACGGCGTGCACGCGCTCCAGCCCGTCCAGCGTTTTCAGGTACAGCATGTCGTCGCGCACCGTGAGGTCCTTGCCCTCGACGAGCGTGAGGCCGAGGTAGCGCGCGAGGAACACGTGCTCGAAGTAAGTCTCGCTGAAGGGCCCCGGCGTGAGCAGCACGATATGCGCAGACGCGCCGCTCACGCTGCGCTCGTCGGCGCTCATGATCGCGCGTGCAGCCGCGGCGAGCGTGGCGATGAGCTGCGAATAGGACGGCGCGAGACGGTGCACCCGCATGGTGCGAAACGGCTCGGCGAAGAGGCTCGAGACGATGAGCCGGTTTTCCAGCAGATAGCCGAGTCCCGAGGGTGCTTCCGTGCGGTGAGAAACGACGGTCCATTGTCCTTCGGGCGAGCGCGCAAGGTCGAGCGCGACGATCTGCAGATACTGGCGGCCGGGCGGCACGAAGCCTTTCACGGCGCGCAGATAGCCCGGGTGGCCGAACACCAGCGCGCTCGGCAGCAGGCCGCGCGCGAGCAGCGTTTGCGGCCCGTAGATATCGGCGACGATCTCGTTGAGCAGGCGCGCGCGCTGCGCGGCGCCGCGCTCGATCTGCGCCCATTCGGCTTCGTCGATGATGAACGGCAGCACGTCGAGCGCCCACGGCCGCGGTCCGCCCGCGTCGGCGTAGACGTTATAGGTGATGTCGTTCTCTCGCACCTGGCGCGCGACCGATGCGGCGGCGCCGTCGAACCCCGCCGCGCCCGGCTTGCCGAGCAGCCCGAAAAACTGCCGCCAGGGCTCGCGCAGCTCGCCTTCCGCCGTTTGCAGTTCGTCCCAGTGTCCGGCGCGCACCGGCAGCGTGCGCAGCGGCGCGCCCGCCTGGTCGTCGCTGGCGGAGGAATCGAACGGCAGGGTGGATTGAGTCGGCAAGATCGTGGGTCGTGGCAGCGCGCCTCGTTCGTGAGGCGCGCCTTCGGTTAGGGCTCTTGACGGGTTATCGGCCGCAATTAGCCGCGGCGTAGATCCAGTGTGAACGGAAATTCGAGGCTGCGCTCGGGCGGCGCCACTTCCACGGGCCCCGGTGTGTGGCCGGTCGTGAAGAAGCGCGCGCGCCGCCGGCTCTCGGCCTCGTAGGCATTGACCGGAAACGTCTCATAATGGCGGCCGCCCGGATGCGCAACATGATACTGGCATCCGCCGATTGCGCGCGCGCTCCAGGTGTCGACGATATCGATCGTGAGCGGCGCGTGCACGCCGATGGTGGGATGCAGCGACGTCGACTGTTGCCACGCGCGAAAGCGCACACCCGCCACGCTCTCGCTCACGCGCCCGGTGGATTGAAGCGGCAGCGCGCGGCCGTTCACGGTCACGACGTGGCGGCTTTCGTTGATGCCGAGCACGCGCACTTCGAGCCGCTCCACCGACGAATCGACATAGCGCACCGTCGCGCCGGCGCCGCCTTCTTCGCCCATCACGTGCCACGGTTCGAGGGCATGGCGCACCGAGAGCGCGATGCCGCTCGTCTGCAACTCGCCGACCAGCGGGAAGCGGAATTCGAAGTGCGGCGCGAACCAGGCGGGCTCGAGCGCGAATCCCGCCGCGGACGTTTCGGCGAGCACGTCGTCGAAATCCATCCGCACGAAGGTCGAGAGCATGAAGCGGTCGTGCAGTTCGGTGCCCCAGCGCGTGAGGCGTTGCGTGTACGGCGTCTGCCAGAAGCGCGCGACGAGCGCGCGCAGCAGCAGTTGCTGCGCGAGACTCATGCGCGCGTGCGGCGGCATTTCGAAGCCGCGCAGCTCGAGCAGGCCGAGGCGGCCGGTCGGACCGTCGGGCGAGTAGAGCTTGTCGATGCAGAACTCGGCGCGATGCGTGTTGCCGGTCACGTCGATGAGGATGTTGCGCAGCGTGCGGTCGATGAGCCAGGGCGGCACGCGCGGGCGGTCGTCGAAGGGGCTCCCGAAGCCACGCAGCAAATCGACCTGACGCTGAATCTCGGCGAACGCGACTTCCAGTTCGTAGACCTGATCGTTGCGCGCTTCGTCCACGCGCGGCGCCTGGCTCGTCGGCCCGATGAAGAGGCCAGAAAACAGGTACGACAGCGACGGATGGTTGTGCCAGTAGGCCACGAGGCTCGCGAGCAGGTCGGGCCGGCGCAGGAACGGGCTGTCGCCGGGCGTGGCGCCGCCGAGCACGAGGTGATTGCCGCCGCCGGTGCCGGTGTGCCGGCCGTCGAGCATGAACTTCTCGGTGGAGAGCAGGGTTTCGTGCGCGGTCTGATAGAGGAATTCGGTGCGCTCGACTAGTTCGTCCCAGGTCGACGACGGGTGGATGTTCACCTCGATCACGCCGGGGTCGGGCGTGACCTGGAGCATCTTCAGGCGCGGGTCGCGCGGCGGCGGATAGCCTTCGATCACGACGGGCAGTTCCAGCTCGGCGGCGGTAGCTTCGACGGCGGCCAGCAGGGCGAGGTAATCGTCGAGTTCGGCGAGTGGCGGCATGAATACATGCAGCTGGCCTTGCGAGCGGCCAAAGGAGGCGGCTTCGGCTTTCGGCCCAGCGGCGCGCGCGGGGTCGCGTACTTCGACGCACAGTGCGGTGCGGTGGGTCCAGCCGGCGGATTCGCCGCGCTCGGGGTAGCGGTTTGTTTCAGGTCCGTTCGCGCTTCCCGCACTTTCCTCTTGCCGCGATTGCGTGGCAGCATCGAAGCCCGCCTCGTACTGCATGCGCAGTTCGGCCGCGCTGCGCAGCGGCGCCGGCGCGGCGAACGGATCGCGCGAGTGTTGCCACGGGTAGTCACCCGCCGCGACCCACGGCAGCGAATCGAGCGGCAGACGGTAGCCCATCGGCGAGTCGCCGGGAATCAGATACATGCGGTCGTCGCGAAAGAACCATGGGCCGCTCACCCAGCGCGGGCCCTGCATGGCGGGCTGGGCCGCAGACGGCTCGTCGCGCTCGCACGCAAGCGGCAGCACGTAGCCGGTCACGGTATCGAGGCCCGAGTCGAACACGCGGCGCAGCCGCATGCGTTCCAGTTCGTCGTCGAGGCGCGAGTCGAACGGATCGACGTTCACGGGCAGGCGGCGCTCGCGCCACAGGTAATACCAGGTGTCCTCGTAGCCCGGCTGCACGTGTTGTGGATCGACCGCGAGCTTCGCAGCGACGTGTTCGATGAAGCGCTGCGCGTCCTGGGCCGTGTGGTGCGTGAGCGAGCGCTCGTCGGCGAAGCGCGCGGGATCGTGCCAGCAGGGCTCGCCGTCCGCGCGCCAGAAGAGCGAAAGCGCCCAGCGCGGCAACTGCTCGCCCGGATACCACTTGCCCTGGCCGATATGCAGAAAGCCCAGCGCGCCATAGTGCGCACGCAGCTTGTCCATCAGCGCGATGGCATAGCGGCGCTTGGTCGGGCCGAGCGCATCGGTGTTCCATTCGGGCGCGTCGCGGTCGCCCGCCGCCACGAAGGTCGGCTCGCCGCCCATCGTGAGGCGCACGTCCTGGCCGGCGAGCGCGGCGTCCACCTGGACACCCATGGCGTGCATATCGGCCCATTGGGCTTCGGTGTAAGGCTTCGTCACGCGCGGCGTTTCGAGCACGCGCGAGATCGACATCGAATGCGCGAACTCGACTTCGCATTCTTCGAGCGCACCCGAGATCGGCGCGGCGCTGCCGGGTTCCGGGGTGCAAGCCACCGGAATATGGCCTTCGCCCGCGAGCAGGCCCGAGGTCGGATCGAGCCCGATCCAGCCCGCGCCCGGCAGATAGACCTCGCACCAGGCGTGCAGGTCGGTGAAGTCGGCCTCGGCGCCGCGCGGGCCGTCGATCGCCTTGACGTCGGGCGTGAGCTGCAGCAGATAGCCCGACACGAAGCGCGCCGCGAGCCCGAGCTGACGCAGCGTCTGCACGAGCAGCCAGCCCGTGTCGCGGCACGAGCCGGAGCCTTTCTCCAGCGTTTCCTCGGGCGTCTGCACGCCCGGCTCCATGCGGATCAGGTAGCCGATCTCGCGTTGCAGGCGCTGGTTCAGATCGACGAGGAAGTCGATGGTCACGCGCGGCGTGCGGTCGATCGTTTCGACGAACGCGGCGAAGCGCGGCGTCGGCTCGCTGTGCGCCAGATACGGCGCAAGCTCCGCGGCCAGCTCGGGCGCGTACGCGAACGGAAAGCGCTCGGCGCCGGGTTCGAGAAAGAAGTCGAACGGGTTGTAGACCGCCATTTCCGCGACCAGGTCGATCGTGACGCGGAACTCGCGCGTCGGCTCGGGAAACGCGAGCCGCGCCTGGTAGTTGGCGAACGGGTCCTGCTGCCAGTTGACGAAATGACCGGCGGGCTCCACGCGCATCGAGTACGAGAGGATGGGCGTGCGGCAGTGCGGCGCGGGGCGCAGGCGCACCACGTGAGGCGCGAGGCGCACGAGCCGGTCATAGCGATACTGCGTGACATGGTTTAACGCGACACGGATGGACACTCCCGACTCCTCGATCGACGTGGATGGAACGGCGGAAAAAGCGTACGGCACAGCGCGCCTATGATGCGCATGGCGCGAGTGCAGGATGTGACAGCGGCGGCCACGTGCGTGCGAGGCACGCGGCGTGCTGCGCGAGGCACAGCGGAGCGCGCGGCCCTCACAGGAATACGGCAATGAAGACCTTTCACTGCGATCACTGCAATCAGCTGGTGTTTTTCGAAAACGAGCGCTGCGAGCGTTGCGAGGCGCGCCTCGGCTACGTGCCGCTGACAGGAGAGATGCACGCGTTCGAGGAGGCGGGCGAGGGCCGCTGGCGCAGCCTGAATGCGCAGGCTAAAGGCACGCTCTTTCGCCAGTGCCACAACTACGCAATCGAAAATGTCTGCAACGGCATGATCCCGGCCGATTGCGAGGACACGCTGTGCCGCGCCTGCCAGTTCACGCACACGATCCCCGACCTCTCGCGGCCCGAGAACCGCCTTTACTGGTATCGCCTCGAGACGGCCAAACGGCGCCTGCTCTACGCGCTGGGGGCGCTCGGCCTGCCGCTCGTCACGCGCGCCGAAGACCCGGAGCATGGCCTGCAATTCGAGTTTCTCGAAGAGACGGGCGACGGCCAGCGCATCATGACGGGCCACGATCATGGCCTCATCACGATGAACATCGCCGAGGCCGACGACGCGCATCGCGAGCGCACGCGCGTATCGCTGCACGAGCCGTATCGCACCTTGCTGGGGCATTTCCGCCACGAGGTCGGCCACTACTATTTCGACCGTCTCATCGCGCAGGAGCCAACGGGGCGCTGGCTCGAAGCGTTTCGCCGCTGCTTCGGCGACGAGCGCGCCGACTATGCGGCCGCGCTCGCCGCCCATTATGCCGAAGGCCCCGCGCCCGACTGGGCCGAGCGCCACGTGAGCGCGTATGCGTCCGTGCATCCGTGGGAGGACTGGGCCGAGACGTGGGCGCATTACCTGCATATCGTCGATACGCTCGACACGGCCACGGCCTGCGGCCTCGCGCTGCTGCCCGACAGCCCCGACGAGCCCACGCTGGTCGACCAGACGCCGGTGGACGAGGCGAGCTTCGACAGCCTGATGGCGCGCTGGTTTCCCCTCACCTATGCGCTGAACAGCCTGAACCGCAGCCTCGGCATGCCCGACGGCTATCCGTTCGCGCTGGCTTCGCCCGTCATCGACAAGTTGCGCTTCGTTCATCGCGTGATCTCGGCTTCGTGTTCGCGGTCGTGAACGCCCACGCGCCGCGCGAATTCGTTGCTGCGCCGGCTCAGCGCTCCAGCACCCAGGTGTCCTTCGTTCCGCCGCCCTGCGAGGAATTGACCACGAGCGAGCCCTCGCGCAGTGCGACCCGCGTGAGCCCGCCTGGCACCATGCGCACTTCCTTGCCCGAGAGCACGAACGGACGCAGGTCGATGTGGCGCGGCGCCACGCCCGTTTCGACCCACGTTGGGCAGGTGGAAAGGGAGAGCGTGGGCTGCGCAATGTACTTGTCCGGGTTCGCGACGAGCGCCGCGCGAAACGCCTCGATCTCGGCGCGCGTGGCGGCCGGACCGATCAGCATGCCGTAGCCGCCCGCCCCGTGCGTTTCCTTCACGACCAGTTCCGGCAGATGGTCGAGCACGTAGTGCAGGTCGTCGGCCTTGCGGCACATCCACGTGGGCACGTTCTTGAGCAGCGGTTCCTCGCCCAGATAAAAGCGCACCATGTCGGGCACGTAGGGGTAGATCGACTTGTCGTCGGCGACGCCCGTGCCCACGGCGTTGCACAGCGTCACGTTGCCCTTGCGGTAGACGTTCATGAGGCCTGCGGCGCCGAGCGTCGAGTCGGAGCGGAAGACGAGCGGATCGAGAAAGTCGTCGTCCACGCGCCGGTAGATCACGTCCACCCGCTGCGGGCCCTGCGTGGTGCGCATATAGAGGTGATCGTTCTCGACGAACAGGTCCTGGCCTTCCACGAGTTCGATGCCCATTTGCTGCGCGAGGAACGCGTGCTCGAAGTAGGCCGAGTTGTACGTGCCTGGCGTGAGTAGCACGACCGTCGGGTTGTCGGCGCCGGACGGCGCGGCGGCGCGCAGCGTGTCGAACAGCAGGTCGGGGTAGTGCGCAACGGGCGCCACGCGATTGCGCACGAACAGATCGGGAAAGAGCCGCATCATCATCTTGCGGTTTTCCAGCATGTACGAGACGCCGGAGGGCACACGCAGGTTGTCCTCGAGCACGTAGAACTCGCCCTCGCCGGCGCGCACGACATCGATGCCCGCGATATGCGCATAGATGCCGTGCGCGACGTTCACGCCCTGCATCTCGGGGCGGTACTGCGCGTTGCGCAGGATCTGGTCGGCGGGTACGATGCCGCGCTTGACGATCTCCTGTTCGTGATAAATGTCGTGGATGAAGCGGTTGAGCGCGTTTACGCGCTGGCGCAGGCCACGCTCGAGCGTGTTCCACTCCTGGCGCTGGAAGATGCGCGGGATCACGTCGAAGGGAATCGTGCGCTCGGTGCCCGCGCCCGTTACGTCCTTTTCGCCATACACGGCGAAGGTGATGCCCACGCGCCGGAAGATGGCATCGGCTTCGGTGCGCTTCTTGAGCATCTGCTGCTCGCTCTGGCTGCGCATCCAGGCGAAGAATTCGCGGTAGTGGGTGCGCGGCTCGCCGGCCTGCGCGAACGCCGTGGCGGCCAGGCCCCGAACGTCGAACTCCCCGTACTCGAACATCTCGTTGAAGACTGTTGGCGTCATGTGCGTTTTTCCGTTCGCTGCTTTTTTGCGCTCGCTTATTCGTGTTTGTTCGTGCCGGGCTGCATGGGGGCGATGCAACTTCCATGCCGAAGCCCGCGGCAAGACGTGCTCGATGTTGGTGCGCGGCGACGCTCAGAACTCCATATCGAGCTCGTCGATGTCCTCGGTTTCCGACTGTGCAGCTGCAATCCATTCGGCGACGTAAGGCTGCTTGAGCACGCGCATGCAGTAGTCGCCGATATCGGGGTCGATCGGCACGTCATAGGTGAGCAGGCGCGTGACGACGGGCGCATACATCGCGTCCGCCGCGCCGATCTCGCCGAAGAGCCAGGGCCCGCCATATTTCTGCAGACATTCGCGCCAGATAGTCACGATGCGCGCGATGTCGTCCTGCGCGCGCGACCAGACGCGAAAGTTCGGAAAGTGGCCGCGCAGGTTCATCGGCAGTGCGGAGCGCAAGGCGCTGAAGCCCGAGTGCATTTCCCCGCTCACCGAGCGGCAGTGCGCGCGCGCCGTGCGGTCCGCGGGCAACAGTTGCGCCTGCGGCTGGATCTCGTTGAGGTATTCGCAAATCGCGAGCGTGTCCCAGACCGCGATGCCGTCGTGGCGCAGGCAGGGAACGAGAATGGAAGGCGAGAGCAGCAGCAGTTCGGCACGCGTGGCCGCGTCGTCGAGCGGCACCGTCACCGTGTCGAATTCGAGTCCGGCGAGTCTGGCAAGCAGCCAGCCGCGCATGGACCACGACGAATAGTTCCGGCTGCTGATCGTCAGGGTCGTATTCGTCTGACTCATGGAGGCTCCTGAACGGTGAGGACATGACGGCAAACAGTGTGACGGTCAGGCAGCCGCATGCACCGAATGCGCGCATCGCCGCTGCATGCACCGCTCACGCCAACTGGGCGCACTACATTGCGGCATGCAGGAAGGCAATGCCGCCGCTTCCTGCGAAGCGTCCGCGCCGTGCTGCCGTGACGCAGCGCGCCGGCCAGGGCGCGAGTGCAAGCGCGCCATGCCGGGAAAGTGCAAGCACTGTGCCAACGAGCGCTTCTGGCATACGTATTGCCTGCTTTGCTTCGCGTTCAAGACAAATCGGGATCTCTGCCCATGAACCTGCTCGCCTATCTGGCCTACCAGACGTTCGCGGACTTCACGAGGTTCGGGCGCGCCACCGCGTCGTTCTCCCGCGCGGCGCTCGCGGCGTGGCCCGCGCTCGCGTGCGGCTTCGACGCGCGCTATCTCGACGCCTGGTGGGAGCAGATCGAGCTTGCCGGGCTCTCGCACGCGCGGCCGCCGTTCGAAATCGATGGGGTGGAAGTGGGTGGCGTGCGCACGCCGGTGACCGAAGCCATCGTCAAGCGCACGCCGTTTGCCTCGCTGCTGCACTTTCGCAAGGACGTCGCCACGCCGCAGCCGCGCGTGCTGCTCGTCGCGCCGATGTCGGGGCACTTCGCGACGCTGCTGCGCGGCACCGTGCGCACCATGCTCGCCGATCACGACGTCTATATCACCGACTGGCACAACCCGCGCGACGTACCTTTATCGGCGGGGCGCTTCGGCTTCGACGAATACGTCGAGCACGTCATGTCCTTCATTCGGCGGATCGGCCCCGATGCACATCTGGTGGCGATCTGCCAGCCGACGGTCGCGGCGCTCGCGGCCGTATCGTTGATGGCCGCCGACAACGATCCCGCGCAGCCCGCGAGCATGACGCTGATGGCGGGACCGATCGATTGCCGGGTGAATCCCACCAAGGTCAATGAACTCGCCAACAGCAAGCCGATCGCGTGGTTCGAGCGCAATCTCATCAGCGCGGTGCCAGGCGGTTTTCCCGGCGCGCAGCGGCGCGTGTATCCGGGTTTCGTGCAGCTCAGTGCGTTCATGTCGATGAACCTGGAGCGTCACATCGCTTCGTTCGAGGAGATGCGCCACGAGCGGGCGAAGGGCGACCCCACGAGAGCGGATGCGCTCAACGTGTTCTATCGCGAGTACTTCGCCACTTCCGATCTCACCGCGGAGTTCTACCTGGAAACGGTCAGATCGGTGTTTCAGGAATACGCCCTGCCGTCAGGCAAGCTCAAGGTGGGCGAGCGCCTCGTGGAGCCGCACGCGATTCGCCGCACCGCGCTGCTCACGATCGAAGGCGAGAAGGACGATATCTGTGCGGTCGGCCAGACCGTTGCCGCCCATGACCTGTGCCGGGGGCTGCGCCCTTATATGAAGACGCATCATGTGCAGACGGGCGTGGGTCACTACGGCGTCTTCAATGGCCGTCGCTGGGACACGCAGATCTATCCGCTCGTGCGTTCGACGATTCACGACCACGAGCCGCGCGCGCGGCGCATTGCGGCGCCGGAGGCGATGGGCGACGATCGGGTAACCCTGCGCGCGCTGCTCGACGCCGATGCGCATGCCGCAACGGCAATCAGCCGCGCCGCCGAAACGCAGCCCAACCAGGGCTAGCGCGTTAGATTGCGGGGCTCGCTTGCCAGGGTGTCGGCGCGGGCACCGCGCAGGGCGCTTCCACATCGATCGACTTGAAGTCGGCGGGGCTCACGATTTCGAGGTACTCCATGTCGGGCGAGTAATCGAAGAGGTAATGGGCGATGCCCGGCGCCTGATGCACGCAGTCGCCCGCTTCAACGAGCGTTTCCTTCTCGCCGTACATGAAGCGCGCCCAGCCCTTGAGCATGATGACGATATGAAACTCTGCCTCATGCCGGTGCCAGCCCGTGCCCAGTTCCGGCGCAAGATTTGCCCTGACGAGTTGCGCGACCACCTTGCCATGCGTGGCTTTGGCGATGCCCAGGTCGCGATAGACAAAGAAGTCGCGCAGCCCGCCGCCCGTGAACGAGGTGTCCTGCGGCTTGACGTGCGAAAAATCCGTGGCGAGTGCGGTTTGCATGACAGGTCTCCCGAGCGCAAAGGTTGAAGGGGCAAGGGGTTCGGCAAGCACGACGCGTTCCAGCATGAAGCCACCGACGATTCCGTGCTTCAACGGCGCGTTGAGCGGTATATCGATTCCGTTATTCATCACATAATGAATCGAAATTTCGACCTCAATTTTGACTGACCAGTATCTGACCTTTCCATTCCCTGTTTCGGAGACCTCATGGCAACAAGATTCGCTCGCGAGTCGGTGCGCTCACTGCGCCTCGTGGCTGCGCTGTTCGCCACGCTCGGCGTCTGGGTCGCGTTGAGCCCTACCGCCATCGCTGCGGCCCCGATGGGCGTCGCGTTCGTCTATCTCGGCAACCCCGGCGACGCAGGCTGGACCTACGCGCACGAACAGGGCGTGAAGGCGATCGAAGCGAAATACGGCGACAAGATCAAGGTCACACGTGTGGAGAACGTCCCCGAATCCGCCGACTCGGAGCGCGTGTTTCGCGACCTCGCGAGCAAGGGCAACAAGATTATCGTGGGCTCGAGCTTCGGCTTTCAGGACTTCGAACTGAAGACCGCAAAGGATTATCCCGACGTTGTGTTCGAGCATGCGACGGGATACAAGAAGGCCGCGAACTTCGCGACCTATGACGTGCGCACGTACCAGAGCGCGTATCTGGCCGGGCTCGTCGGCGGCTATACGACGAAGACGAATACGCTCGGCTTCGTCGCCTCGGTGCCGGTGCCCGAAGTGGTGCGCAACATCAACGCCTTCACAATGGGCGCGCGTTCGGTCAATCCGAATGCGAAGGTCAAGGTCATCTGGATCAATAGCTGGTTCGATCCGGGCAAGGAGAAGCAGGCGGCCGAAACGCTGATCGGCCAGGGCGCGGACGTGCTGATCCAGAACACCGACTCGACGGCGACGATGCAGACTGCCGAGCAGAAGAAAGTGCATGCGTTCGGTTGGGACTCCGACATGAAGAAGTTCGGCCCGAATGCCCAACTGGGGGCTTGCGTGAGTTACTGGGGCGTGTATTACTCTCACCTGGTCGAAGAGGTGCAAGCCGGCACGTGGACCAACACGCCGACGTGGTGGGGCCTCAAGGAAAAGGCCATCGACCTCGCCGACATCAACACCGCAACCGTCTCGCCCGCCGCGCAAAAGGCGCTCGCGCAAAAGCGCGACGACATCATCGCCGGAAAATTCGATCCGTTCTCGGGGCCGATCAAGGATCAGAGCGGCGCGATCAAGGTGGCAGCGGGCGCGTCGCTGCCCGACGCCGAGTTGCTGCGGCTGAACTGGTTCGTGCAGGGCGTAGACGGTGCGTTGCCGAAATGAAACCGCCAACAAGGAGGAGGCTCGCTTTGAGCCTGACCATTTCCCCACAACAGAACGCTTCTGAATTCCCGGAGCAAGGGCTCGCGCCGACGCGCGATCAGATCGTCCGCCATTTGCGGCACGCAAGCGTGATCGCGGAACGCGCGACGCAGTTGGGCCATCACCCGTTTGGCGCCATTCTCGTCGGGCCCGATCAGGAATCGGTTCTCATCGAACAGGGCAATGTCGATACCGTCAATCATGCGGAAGCCGTGCTCGCGCGCATCGCCGCGCTCAACTTTACGCCGCAATACTTG
Organism: Paraburkholderia sp. CNPSo 3281; assembly: GCF_024206515.1. Classification (NCBI taxonomy): domain Bacteria; kingdom Pseudomonadati; phylum Pseudomonadota; class Betaproteobacteria; order Burkholderiales; family Burkholderiaceae; genus Paraburkholderia; species Paraburkholderia sp. CNPSo 3281. Next base: position 313,331 of record NZ_JAMBPS010000004.1, read on the forward strand.
TGGAGTTGCACGCTGTATACGACGGTCGAGCCGTGCTGCATGTGCGCGGGCACGGCCTACTGGGCGAACATTGGGCGCGTGGTGTTCGGCATGACGGAAGAGCGGCTGCTGCAGGCCACGGGCAATCACGCGGAGAATCCGACGATGAGTGTGTCGTCGCGCTATGTCTTCGATCATTGCCAGAAGCGCGTTGACCTGATCGGGCCCGTAGCCGAGGTCGAGGAAGAAGTGATGCAGGTGCAGCGCAATTTTTGGGGACACATTTGAGCAGTGACTTCATGCCGTAATCACGCGAAATCGCTCTGTAAGTCGGCTGACCTATGCTTAACGCACCGGCGTACCTTTGAACAGGAGAAACGCAAATGAAAGCTCGGCGCATCTTTGCAGCCCTGTTGGCTGTATCGCTTGTCCTGGCGCTGCCAGCCACCGCGAGTTACGCATGCGACGGTACGGGTTACAACCAGCCAGGCTCTGGAAAATGAAACGGTTAGATAACTAGCCGTTTGCCTGGAAAACGGCCACCAAAATCTTTTTGCACCGCCGCATCGGGTATGCTCATCCCCATCCATCTCATTGAATGAGAGAGAAACAGGGGAGCGAAGAGATGCGGCGCGTGGTGTTCAATCAGAAGGGTGGCGTAGGCAAGTCAACGATCGTTTGCAATCTCGCTGCGATCAGCGCGAACGAGGGCCGGCGCACGCTCGTCATCGACCTCGACGCGCAGGCAAATTCGAGCCAGTACCTGCTCGGCGCGGCTTCCACCGACGCGAAGCCCAATGTCGCCGACTTCTTCGAAACCGCGCTGACGTTCAGCTTCCGGCCGGTCGAGGTCACGTCGTTCATTCATTCGACACCCTTCGAGAATCTGGACGTGATGCCCGCGCATCCCGATCTCGACACGCTGCACGGGAAGCTCGAGTCGCGCTACAAGATCTACAAGCTGCGCGACGCGCTCAAAGAACTCGACATGTACGACGCGATCTACATTGACACGCCGCCCGCACTGAACTTCTACACGCGCTCGGCGCTGATCGCAGTCGAGCGCTGCCTCATTCCGTTCGACTGCGACGACTTCTCGCGCCGCGCACTTTACACGCTGCTCGAAAACGTGAAAGAAATTCAGCAGGACCACAATGCCGCGCTTACGGTCGAAGGCATCGTCATCAACCAGTTCCAGCCGCGCGCGAGCCTGCCGCAGCAACTCGTCGACGAACTCGTCGATGAAGGGTTGCCGGTGCTGTCGTCGCGGCTTTCATCGTCGGTGAAGATTCGCGAATCGCATCAGCAGGCCAAGCCCGTCGTTCACCTCGATCCGGCGCACAAGCTCACGCGCGAATTCCTCGCGCTCCATCAGGAACTGAGCGGGGCTTAAAGGGCAAGCGCGGAGATCACCGGTTTACGCCCTCGGCGGAGTGTGCAAGTATCCCTCGCAGCGAGTCGCACCGAGACTCTTGCTCTCTTGCGAGGTGCAGAATGGACTGGAGGTTCTGGAAGACCGAGAAGCGCCAGGAAGAGGCGCGCAACTGGCCTGCCAACACGCATGAATCGATACGCCAACTCCTGGGCATGTATCAGGGCGTCGGCACGCCGCCGTTTGCGAACTGGGCCGCGCCCGGCATCGCATTCACACCCGAGGTCGAAGCGACCGCTCAAAATGGGGTCAAGGGCTACCAGCTCGCCCTCTGGTTCTGGCTCTTTGCCGAGAAGCACGGCACCATCGCGGCGAGAATGGCACGCGAGACGTTTTGCCTGCTGGCCGACGCAGCGCAGCCGTCGTCGGGAGACGCGATCGATGCGCTCCTCGATCAGGAAAACCGCCTCGCGCACGCTGTCGAGGCGATTTCCGCCGAGCAGCGCGCGTTCAGACTGGAAGGCCAGAGCGTCGAACTGCCGATGGAATTCTTTTTGGCCACCGGCACCCTGAGGCTCAGGCCCGACTCGCCTTACGCGGGGGATGTGGCCGCCTCCCTGCAAGGCAACGACTACAAGCTGGCGGACTGCTTTCGCCACGCCACCGACGAAGCGCTGTCCGTGTTCCGGCCGATGATCCAGGCGGTCGAATTCGACGCGAAATCGTTGCCCAACTGGAAATGGAGCGCCCGGCCGGGCGCGGCCGAGCGGCATCTGCAGCGGCGCTACAGCAATCCACTCTTTCCGCTGCATCGGCAGATGGTGACGGCTCACGACGTGCATGAGGCGCGTCTTGCCGATAACCAGGCGCTGCAGGATATTCGCAACGAACTCAATGAAGTGCGCCGCGCATTCTTCGAAAAGCCGGAGCTGCCGTTGAACTGGCTGGCGTACCTCGAAAGCTACCGGGACGAGGTGGACAGGCTCGACGAGCGCCGCCTCGTTGCGGGCGGGCAGAACGCGGCGCTCGGCGAAGCGATAGCGGCGCTGCGTGCCGAGATTCTGGCGCCGTGGCGCGCCGAGATTCAGAAGAATCGCCACAGCCTCGCCACGCTCGAGCAGGACGAAGCGCGCAGGGCCGAACGGCGCGCACTGCTGTATGGCTGCGACTGGACCGCGCAACTGCTGAGTCACGGCTCGCTGATCCCGCCGGACGAAGTCGTTCCGGCTCTGCTGAGCGAATCTCCACCGGAGCTGGAGAGGGCGGTGACCGGTCTGCAGTCGGAGCCGCGCCTGCATGAGACGCTGGCCCACTGCCGGGCCGTTGCGCACCGGCTCGTGAACGAGCTGCGCGCGGCAGGTCACGCCTTTCCCGATATGACCGACAAGCTGCGTATTCTGGACGGCTCGTTCGACGCTCCCCTGAACGGCCCGAAGGACCGGCCGCTCGACGGCGCGCCGGGAGAGGTGCCGGCCTGAAGTTCGAGGCGGGCACCCGGTTGATTCGCTAACGTCAGGTTTTCAGCCGGTAGCCCGTCTTGAAGATCCACGCGGTGATCGCGAGGAACACCGCGAGAAAGGCGGCCGTCATGCCGAGACTCACGCCGACGTCGACATCGGCGAGCCCGTAGAAGCTCCAGCGAAAACCGCTGATGAGATAGACGATCGGGTTGAATAGCGTGATCACCTTCCACGCCGTCGGCAGCATGTCGACCGAGTAGAAGGCGCCGCCGAGGAAGGTCAGCGGCGTGATGATCAGGAGCGGGACGATTTGCAGCTTCTCGAAGTTGTCCGCCCAGATGCCGATGATGAAACCGAGCAGGCTGAACGTGACCGCGGTCAGCAGCAGGAACAGCGCCATCCATACGGGGTGCTGGATCTGGATCGGCACGAAGAGCGCCGCGGTCGCGAGGATGATGAGCCCGAGCACGACCGACTTGGTCGCCGCCGCGCCGACATAGCTGACCACGATTTCGAGGTAGGACACGGGCGCCGAGAGCAGCTCGTAGATCGTGCCCGTGAAGCGCGGGAAGTAGATGCCGAACGATGCGTTCGAGATGCTCTGCGACAGCAGCGACAGCATGATCAGGCCCGGCACGATGAACGCGCCGTAGCTGACACCGTTCACTTCCTTGATGCGCGAACCGATTGCGGAGCCGAAGACGATGAAGTAGAGCGAGGTCGAAATGACCGGTGCGACAATGCTCTGCATCAGCGTGCGCCGGGTGCGCGCCATTTCGAATCGGTAGATGGCGCGAATTGCGTAGTGGTTCATCGGGAGGTTACCTGTCCTTTGCCGTCTTCTGCGACCGAAGCTGCGGCGGGCCGTGAAGCGGCCGCCGGGTCTCTATGGACGAGACTCACGAAGATGTCCTCGAGCGAACTCTGGCTCGTTTTCAGGTCCGTGAAGCCGATGCCGGCCTCGTTCAGGTTCTTCAGCAGCGTGATGATGTCGTTGCGTTCGTTTTCGCTGTCGTACGTATAGATGAGTTCGGAGCCGCCGTCGGCCAGCTCCAGCCCCCAGGCAGCCAGCCCGTCCGGAATCGCGCCCAGCGGCGCGTCGAGCTGCAGCGTCAACTGTTTGCGGCCGAGCTTGCGCATGAGCACGTCCTTGCGCTCGACGAGCATGATCTTGCCCGCGTTGATGACGCCGATGCGGTCGGCCATCTCCTCCGCCTCGTCGATGTAGTGCGTCGTCAGGATGATCGTCACGCCGTTCGCCTTGAGCCCGCGCACGAGTTCCCACATGTCGCGGCGCAGCTCGACGTCCACCCCCGCCGTCGGTTCGTCCAGAAACAGGACTTGCGGCTCGTGCGCGAGCGCCTTCGCGATCAGCACGCGGCGTTTCATGCCGCCCGAGAGCGTCATGATCTTGTTGTTCCGCTTTTCCCACAGCGAGAGGTCGCGCAGCACGCGCTCGACATACGCGGGGTTGGGCGGCTTGCCGAACAGGCCGCGGCTGAACGATACGGTGGCCCAGACCGTTTCGAACGCGTCGGTCGTCAGCTCCTGCGGCACGAGGCCGATCAGCGAGCGCGCGGCGCGATAGTCGGCGAGGATATCGTGACCGGCCACGCGCACACTGCCTTCGCTCGCATTGACGATGCCGCAGATGATGCTGATCAGCGTCGTCTTACCGGCGCCATTCGGCCCCAGCAGCGCGAAGATTTCGCCCCGCGCAATGTCCAGATTGACGTTCGTGAGCGCCCGGAGTCCCGATGCATAGACTTTCGAGAGATTCTCGATGGATAGGATCGTTTGCATGTGCGTGACATTACCAGAAGCGGGTAAAAGACATCGCACGGACCCACACGGGACATCGAACATCTCCAGGGAAAACCCTCTCATGGCATTCCCATTCGTTGGGAATCGTATTTTTGATTTCTGGGAGTGACGTGGCATGCTGAGTGCATCAATTCAGCCTTCGTCTTCCAGGTGAAACAGGAACCCGGTGTTACTGGCGCAGAGCGCCTGCTACTGGTGCTTTCGGCACTCGCGAGCCGCGGCAAGGCAATGTCCGCGAAGGACATGCTCGCGGCCACCGGGCTCGCGCAAAGCACACTTTACCGCCAGGTCGCGGTGCTCAAGCGCTGGGGCTTCGTGACCGAAGACGCCGGCTACTACGCGCCGGGCCCCATCAGTCTGCAGCTTGCGCTTGGCTTCGACGTCAATTCGCTGCTCGTCGAATCGAGCCGCGAAGGCATGCTGCAACTCGCGCGGACCTCGCAGGAGAGCGTCGGGCTCGTCGTCGCCGTGAACGACCAGGTGGTCTGCCTCGAAATGGTCGAAAGCACACATTCGCTGCGCTGCTCGTTCGAGAAGGGGCGCGCGGTGCCGCTCAAGGCCGGGGCGTCGGCCAGGTCATTGCTCGCGTTCATGCACGAAAAGGCGCGCGGCGAGACGCTCGATCGCCTCTTCGCCGGCGACACCAAGGGCCGCGCCGCCATGGAAGCGGAACTGAAGCAGATTCGCGCGCGCGGCTACGCGGTGAGCGAAAGCGAAGTCGACCCCGGCGTATGGGGCGTGAGCGCGCCCGTGTTCCGGCGCGTTGCGCGCGGCGCGGGGGCCAACGCGTCGATCACCTTGATGGCGCCGTCCTCGCGCGTGGCAGGCCGCGAATTGCAGCTCGCCGACTGGACCTTGCGCACCGCGCACACCATTTCCGCCCGCCTGCAGACCGATTGACCGCAACGAACGAAGCCCACGAGCAAAGCCAACGATCGAAGCAAAAAAACGCAGCGTCCCGACCAACCACACAGGAGTCCAACATGAAACTGCACAAACTGCTGTCCGCCACGTGCGTCGCCCTCGCGATGTTCGCCGCCGCCGCTCCCGGCACCGCGAGCGCGCAAGCGCAGAACGTCCTCCAGGTCGCGACCGATGCGACGTTCCCGCCGATGGAGTTCACGGAAAACGGTCAGCGCACCGGGTTCGACGTCGACTTGATGAACGCGCTCGCCAAGGCAATGGGCAAGCAGGTCCAGTGGACCGACATCGACTTCAAGGGGCTGATTCCGGGGCTGATCGCACACCGCTTCGACGCCGCGATCTCCGGCATCTACATCACGCCGGAACGCAGCCAGGTGGTGGACTTCACGCAGCCGTATTTCGCAGGCGGCCTCGTCGCGCTCGTGAAGGCCGACTCGCCCATCAAGACGCTCGCCGATCTCGACGGCAAGAAGGTCTCGGTGCAGGTCGGCACGAAGTCGGTGAACTTCCTGCGCGACAACTACCCGAAGGTCACGCGCGTCGAGGTCGAGAAGAACCAGGAAATGTTCGACCTGGTCGGCATTGGCCGTGCCGACGCCGCCGTGACCGGCAAGCCCGCCGCGTACCAGTTCGCCCGCACGCGCTCGGGTTTTCGCGTGCTCGACACGGAGCTGACGAAGGAGGCCTATGGCATTGCCGTGCGCAAGGATGAACCGCAGCTGCGTGATTCGCTGAACGCGGCACTTGCGAAGATCAAGGCGGACGGTACCTACGCCCAGATTGTGAACAAGTGGTTCGGCTCGAGTTCGAAGTGACCCGGTGGATCTGATCCATGCAATTCGACTTCTCTCCGGCTATCGCCGGTTGGGCCGACATCGCACACGGCGCGCTGGTCACGGTGGAAGTGACCGCTGCCGCACTCGTGCTCAGCTGTATGCTCGGCCTCCTGATCGGCATCGGCCGGCTCGCGCCGCAGCGGCGGCTCGTCTACGGCTTCTGCACGGGCTACCTCGTGTTCTTTCGCGGCACGCCGCTGCTCGTGCAGCTGTTCCTGCTGTTCTTCGGACTGCCGCAGTTCAACATCCTCTTGCCGGCGTTCGTCTGCGGCATGCTGGGGCTCGGGCTCTATTCGGCGGCCTACGTCTCGGAGATCGTGCGCGGCGCGATCCAGTCCGTCGATCGCGGGCAGATGGAAGCCGCGCGGTCGATCGGCATGTCGTCGGGGCAGGCCATGCGCGCCATCATCCTGCCGCAGGCCGTGGTTCGCATGATTCCGCCGCTCGGCAACGAATTCATCGCGCTCATCAAGAATTCCGCGCTGGTCTCGCTGCTGACGATCGACGACCTGATGCATGAAGGCCAGAAGATCATCAGCGTTTCGTATCGCTCGCTGGAGGTGTACCTCGTGATCGCGCTCGTCTATCTCGTGCTGACGCAGACGACCAACTATGCACTGCATCGCGTCGAGCGCCGTCTGCGCGCAGGAGGGATGGTGCAATGAGCGCGCAACCGGATCCGATCGTTCGCATTCGCGGACTCAAGAAGTCGTTTGGCTCGCACCTCGTGCTCAACGGCATCGACTTCGACATTCAGCCGCAACAGGTGGTCGTGGTGATCGGCCCGAGCGGTTCGGGAAAGAGCACGTTCCTGCGCTGCTGCAACGGACTCGAGCAGGCCGAGGGCGGCACCGTCGATATCTGCGGTCATCGCCTCGTGGAAAACGGCGCGATGCTCAAGGACCGCGCGCTCAATGCGCTGCGTACCGAAGTCGGCATGGTGTTCCAGTCGTTCAACCTGTTTCCGCACCTCTCGGTGCTGCACAACATCACGGTCGGGCCGCGCATGTTGCGCGGGGCATCGAAGGCGCAAGCCGAGTCCGCCGCGCTTGCCTTGCTCGAGAAAGTCGGGCTCGCGCACAAGGCGCATGTGATGCCGGCGAGCCTTTCGGGCGGGCAGAAGCAGCGTGTCGCCATTGCGCGCGCGCTGGCCATGCAGCCGCGCGTGATGTTGTTCGACGAGCCGACTTCGGCGCTCGACCCGGAGCTGGTCGGCGAGGTGTTGCAGGTCATGAAGCTGCTGGCTTCCGAGGGGATGACGATGGTGGTCGTCACGCACGAGATGGGCTTCGCGAAGGAAGTGGCCGATGTCGTGGTGGTGATGGACGGTGGCGAGATCGTCGAGTCGGGGCCGCCTTCGACGATCTTCACCGCGCCGGCACAACCGCGCACGCGCAGTTTCCTGCAAGCGGTGTTGTCGCGCGCATGAGCCGCTCTTCCGCACCCGAAGGCAGGGCAGGCGCAAGAGTGACGCTGCTGCGCGGCGCCGATCTCGTGCCCGCGCCCTGGAAAAACGGCGGCGGCGTGACGCGCGAAATCGTGACGGGTTGCGCAGCGGGCGCGCCGCCCGATGGGTTCGCTTGGCGCGCGAGTCTCGCGGATATCGCGCAGGCCGGGCCGTTTTCGTGCTTCGCGGGCATCGACCGTACGCTCGTGTTGATCGAGGGCGCCGCCTTGCAGCTGGACGAAGCGTGCGCAGGAGGACAAGCGCCTCACGCCACACATACGCTCGATCGCGCCCTGGACATCGCGCGCTTTGCCGGCGAATCTGCGATCGATGCACGGATCGCCGCCGGCCCCGTGCGCGTGTTCAACCTGATGGTGCGCCGCGAGGCCGCGCGCGGCGCGCTCGAAGTGTGGCGCGAGGCAGGGCGGCGCAGTGTGCATGCGCAGACCGTGTTGCTGCATGCCGTGCAAGGTCGAGTCGAGGTGAGCGTGGCGGGCGACGGCTTCATCGCGCTCGCGCCCGCCGACACGTTGCGCGTGGACGCGGCGCAGGCCGTGGACCTCGAAACGCGCGGCGCAGGCGCGCTGCTGGCCGTCACACTCGATATCGCGCGAGCCTGATTTCATGAGCCCCCCGATGCCTCCGCTTGCCATGACGAACGCGCTCTTCGCGGACCATGCGTATTTGCCCTGCGGCTGGCGCCGCAATGTGCTGCTCGAATGGGACGCTACGGGCACGCTGCGCGGCGTAACGCCCGATCTGGCGCAAGCGCCTCAAGGCGTCGCGCGTGCGCCGGGCCCGATCACGCCTGGCATGCCTAATCTTCATTCGCATGCGTTCCAGCGCGCCATGGCGGGCCTCACCGAATATCGCGCGAACCCGACCGACAGCTTCTGGAGCTGGCGCGACCTGATGTACCGCTTCGCGGCGCGCATCACGCCCGACGATCTTGCCGCGGTCGCGCGCTGGCTTTACGTGGAAATGCTCAAGGCGGGCTATACCTCCGTCTGCGAGTTTCACTACGTGCATCACGCGCAGGACGGCCAGCGTTATGCGAGCCCTGCCGAACTGGCGCAGTGTGTGGTCGAGGCGGCCGACGTCACCGGCATCGGCATGACCATGCTGCCCGTGCTCTACCAGTACCGCGGCTTCGGCGCGCAAGCGCCGCGCGACGATCAGCGGCGCTTCATCAACACGCCCGACCAGTTGCTCGGCATTGTCGAGGCGCTGCGTGCGTGGCGGCCCGAGCACGGCGCGTTGCGCTATGGCGTCGCGCCGCATTCGCTGCGCGCGGTTTCGCACGACTCGTTGCGTGCGCTGCTGGAAGGCCTGGATCACGCGCTTCCTCACGCGCCGGTGCATATCCACATCGCCGAGCAGACGGCCGAAGTGGACGCGTGCCTCGCGACCGAGGGCGCGCGGCCCGTGCAATGGCTGCTCGATCGCTTCGACGTGAGCGCGCGCTGGTGCCTCGTCCATGCCACGCATATCGATGCGCGGGAGACCGCCGCGCTCGCGCAGAGCGGCGCGATTGCGGGCCTGTGCCTCACGACCGAAGCGAATCTTGGCGATGGCATTTTCCCCGCAAGCGAGTATCTCGATGCGGGCGGCGCGTTCGGCATCGGCTCGGACAGCCATATCGGCGTGGACTGGCGCGCCGAATTGCGCCTGCTCGAATACGGACAGCGGCTCACGCGGCGCGAACGCAACGTGCTCGCGTCGGCCGAGACGGCGCAGGTGGCCGACCGTCTTTTCGACGCGGCGCTCGCGGGCGGTGCGCGCGCGACGGGGCGCGCGGTGGGCGCGCTGCAGGAGGGCGCCCGCGCGGACTGGCTCGTGCTCGACGCGCAGCATCCGAACCTCGCGCAGCAGACGCCGCCAAGCTGGCTTTCCGCCGTGGTGTTCTGCGAGCATGGCGAGACGCCGGTGCGCGACGTCTATGTGGGCGGCGAGCAAGTCGTCGCGCAGCGCCGGCATCGCGACGAAGCGCGCCTGTACGCCAGCTATCGCAAGGTGTTGAACCATCTCCTCGCCGGCGCCTGAGCGCGCGGCCAACCGAACGGAGCCCCCATGACCGACCTCTTTTCACTCGAACGCGGCACGGCGCCGCTGCTGATCTCGATTCCCCACCTCGGCACGCAGATCCCCGAGGCGCTGCGCGACGCCTATACGGACATCGCGCTCACGGTCGCCGATACCGACTGGCATCTCGACCGGCTCTATGCGTTTGCGAAGTCGCTGGGCGCGACGATACTCGGTGCGCGCGTGTCGCGCTATGTGATCGACCTGAACCGGCCGCCCAACGACGAAAGCCTGTATCCGGGGCAGACGACGACTTCGCTGTGCCCGACCGAAACGTTCCGCGGCGAGGCGCTCTATCGCGAGGGCCGCGCGCCTGATGCGCACGAGCGGCAACGCCGCGTCGCCACCTACTGGCAGCCGTATCACGACGCGCTGCGCGCCGAGCTGCAACGCCTGCGCGCGCAGCACGCCAACGTGCTGCTGTGGGAAGCGCACTCGATTGCGAGCGTGCTGCCGCGGCTATTCGACGGCAAGCTGCCCGATCTGAACATCGGCACGCAGGACGGGCGCACGGCGGCGGCGGCGGTGCAGGCGGCGGTCGAGCGCGCGGCGGCCGCGAGCGACTACACGTGGATCGCGAATGGCCGCTTCAAGGGCGGCTACAACACGCGTCATTACGGCGCGCCGCAGGACGGCGTGCATGCCGTGCAACTCGAAATGTGCCAGTCGACTTACATGAGCGAGGCAGCGCCGTTCGACTACATGCCGTCGCACGCGCAGAAAGTCGAGCCGGTGGTGAGCAGGATGATGGGCGGCGCGCTCGAGGCCGTGAAGGCGATGAACGCCGCCGCGGGTTGATTGCGCCGCGCGTGAACACGCTATTAAGCGAATCCCTACCTTTCAGACAGCAGCCGGTCTCAAAGGCGATGTGCCCCGTTCTGCGCGCCGCCCAGCGCGGGAAAGTACTCAGTTGTGCGGGCTACGATCGCGCTGCCGATCGTAGTATTCTCTAGCGACGCGGCCTCGGGGGGCGCTGATGTGCCATCGCGAAGCAGTCCAGACATCCACATAAAGAGGAGAGGTTGAATGAAGTTGACGAAGCTCCTGTTCACAAGCGCGCTTGCCGTATCGGCACTTGGATTTACCGCCATATCCGCCCATGCGGAAGACCTGCTGGATTCCGTCAAACAGGCCGGGGTGCTCAAGATCGGTCTGGAAGGCACCTATCCCCCATTCGATTCCCGTGACAGCAAGGGCGAACTCGTCGGCTTCGACGTGGACGTCGCGAAGGCCGTGGCGGCCAAGCTCGGGGTTAAGCCCGAGTTCATTCCCACCGAGTGGAGCGGCATTATCGCGGCGCTGCAGGCCGGCAAGTTCGACGTGATCGTCAATCAGGTGACCATCACGCCGCAACGCCAGCAGGCGCTCGACTTCAGCCAGCCGTACACGTACTCGGCCGCGCAGCTGATCCAGCGCTCCGACGACAAACGCGAATTCAAGACGCTCGACGAATTCAAGGGCGACAAGAAGCTCGGCGTGACGCTCGGCACCAACTATGACCAGATGGCGCGCGCCGTGCCCGGCATCAACGTGCAGACCTATCCCGGCGCGCCCGAGAAGCTGCGCGACCTGGCCACGAAGCGCATCGACGCAACGATGGACGACCGCCTGATGCTGCCGTACATCATCAAGACGTCGAACCTGCCGCTGCGTCCGGGCGCCGTGTTGCCGGGCGCCGATCAGCAAATGGCCATTCCGTTCCGCAAGGGCAATCCGAAGTTCGAGAGGGCGATCAACGACGCGCTCACCTCGCTCAAGCAGGACGGCACGCTCAAGAAAATCTCCATGCAGTGGTTCGGCCAGGACGTGACGCAACCGCTCGCTCACTAACGCTACTGGCGTTTCTCGATACTCGCGCCGGCCGCCTTCAGGGCCGGCGCGTTTCGCTTCAACATTCCTTCCTACCGCGCCGCCTGCGTCCTCGTGCGCAGCTTCGCGACTTCCGCCGCGCCCACTCCGCCTGCCTTGTTGTTCCAGCCCGCACGCACGAACGTGAGCACATCGGCGATCTGCTTGTCGCTTAGGACATCTGCATAAGCGGGCATGGGGTACGGCGCGGGCATGCCCTGGATCACAAGATCGCCCGTGCCGTTGAGCGTGACGTTGATGAGCGACGACGCGTCTTTTTCCAGCACATTCGGATTGCCCGCGAGCGGCGCGAACATCGGCGCGAAGCCGCGCCCGTCGGCGCCGTGGCAATGCATGCAATACGCCGTGTAGACGCGCGCGCCCGCATCGTTCGCCGGACGCGAGAGCGATACTTTCGTCGCCTGCGCGTCATAGGCGTAAGCCGGTGCGCCGTCGCCGCCCTTCGCGGGCAGCGACTTCAGGTAGAGCGCGATCGCGTTGACATCCGCGTCGTTCATGGCCTGGGTGCTCTTGTTGACCACATCGGTCATCGCGCCGAACGCCGAGGCGTGCTGGTTCGCGCCCGTCTTCAGGAACTGCGCGAGGTCCGCTTCGTTCCAGCGCCCGAGGCCCGTGTTGTGCGCGCCGGTCAGGTTCGAGGCGAACCAGCCGTCGAGCACGGCGCCCGTGAGCCAGGCGTCGCCGCTTTCGTCGAGCGCCTTCTCGTTGAAGCCGATGCCGCGCGGCGTGTGGCACGAGCCGCAATGGCCGAGACCCTGCACGAGGTACGCGCCGCGGTTCCATGCCACGTCCTTGCCCGCTTTGTCCTGGTACGCGCCTTTCTCGAGGAAGACGGCGTTCCAGATCTTGAGCGGCCAGCGCAGGTTCATCGGCCACTTGATGTCGGCGTCGCGATTGCTCTGCCTGACCGGTTTCACGCCTTGCATGAAGTACGCGTAGAGCGCGGCGACGTCCTCGTCGCGCACCTTCGCATACGAGGGATAAGGCATCGCCGGATAGAGGTTGTGGCCGTCTTTGGCGACGCCCTCGCGCAGGGCGCGCGCGAAGTCCGCTTGCGTGTAGCCGCCAATGCCGGTGTCCGGGTCGGGCGTGATGTTGGTCGTGTAGATGCGGCCAAGCGGTGTGCTCATCGGCAGGCCGCCTGCAAACGGCTTGCCGTGCGGCGCGGTGTGGCACGCCGCGCAGTCGCCCACGGCGGCGAGGTAGGCGCCGTGCTGGATCGTGGCGGCGTCCGCTGCGCCCGCGGCGAACGCGGGGCGCGCAGTCACGCACGCGAATGCGGCGAGTGCGAGTGATGCGGCGGCAACGCGGCGCAGGCCGCGGGCTCGTTGGGATGCGTCGATCGTCTTCGTCATGGTTCGCTCCCTCAAGCCGATTGCGCGGACGCGCCCGCGTTCACGAGCTGGCGGCCCACGGGCAAGTGCCGCAGACGTTTTCCGGTTGCCGCATAGATCGCATTCGCCACGGCCGGTATGACCGCCGAAGTCCCGGGCTCGCCGATCCCGCCGGGCGCTTCGGCGCTCTTCACCAGATGCACTTCGATTACCGGCATCTGGTCGATGCGCATGATCCGGTAGTCGGTGAAGTTGGTTTGCGTGACGCGTCCGTGCTCGATCGTGATCTCGCCCCACAGCGCGGCCGTGATGCCGAACACGATGCCGCCCTGGATCTGCGCCTCGATGGTCTCGGGATTGACGGCCATGCCGCAATCCACGGCGCACACCACGCGGTCCACGCGCACTTCGCCGTCGTCCACGGTGACGTCCGCGACCATGCTGAGGAAGCTGCCGAACGCGTGCATCACCGCAACGCCGCGCCCCTGGCCCTTCGGCATGGGCGGTCCCCAGTTCGCGGCGCGCGTGGCCACGTCGAGCACATTGAGCGCGCGCGGCGATTTGCCGAGCAGATTGCGGCGGTAGGTGACCGGATCGGTTTTCGCGGCCACCGCGAGTTCGTCGACGAAGCTCTCCACCACGAACGTGCCGCGCGTGGGCCCCACGCCGCGCCAGAACGCGGTGGGCACCGCATGCGGCTCCTGGCGCACGTATTCGATCAACTGGTTCGGCAGGTCGTAGGGCAGGTCGGCGGCGACTTCCACGGCGTCGGGGTCGACGCCGTGCTGGAACGCGGGGGGCGCAAAGCGCGCAATGATCGAGGAGCCAGCGATACGGTGCTGCCAGGCCACGGGCTTGCCGTTCGCGTCGAGCCCGGCGGACAGGCGGTCGTAGTAGTACGGCCGGTACATGTCGTGCTGAATGTCCTCCTCGCGCGTGTAGAACACCTTCACCGGCACCTTGAGCTGCTTGCCGATCTTGAGCGCCTGGGTGATCGCATCGACTTCGAGCCGCCGCCCGAAGCCGCCGCCAAGCAGATGATTGTGCAGCGTGACCTGCTCGGGTTTCAGGCCCGTGACGGCCACGGCGGCATCCACGGCGCGCGTGGGCACCTGGGTGCCCACCCAGATCTCGCAGCCATCGGCCTGCACGTTGACCGTGCAGTTGATCGGCTCCATCGTTGCGTGCGCAAGGAACGGCTGCTGATAGACGGCGTCGATGCGTGTTTTTGCGGTGCCGAACGCCTGCTGCACGTCGCCATTCTTGCGGGCGACGGCACCTTCGCGTTGCGAGGCGCTCGCGAGATCGGCGACGATCTGCTGCATCGAAACGTTCGCGCCCGCGCCTTCGTTCCACTCGACGACGAGCGCCGCAGCGCCCCGTTTCGCGGCCCACGTGTGCGCGCCGATCACGGCCACGGCGTTGTCGATCTTCACGACCTGCGTGACGCCGGGCACCTGCTTCGCGTGGGTGTCGTCGACCTTCGCGAGCGTGCCGCCGAACACAGGGCAGTTTACGATGGCGGCGTAGACCATGTCGGGCAGGCGCACGTCGAGGCCGAAAAGCGCCGAGCCGTCGACCTTTTCGGGCGAGTCGAGGCGCTTGGTGGGCTTGCCGACCAGCGTGAAGTCTTTGGGGGCCTTGAGCGCCACCTTCTGCGGCACGGGCAGATGGGCGGCCGCATCGACGAGCTGGCCATAGGCGATGCGCCGGCCGCTCGCGTCGTGCAGCACCTCACCTGCTTTGGCGTGGCAGGTGGCCGGATCGACTTGCCACTGCTGCGCTGCCGCCTGAGTCAGAACGGTGCGCGCGGCCGCGCCCGCTTCTCGCATGGGCTGCCAGGCAAAGCGAATCGACGTCGAGCCGCCCGTGAGCTGGCCGCCCAGCAGCGGGTCGGTGAAGAGCTTCGCATTGGGCGGCGCGTGATCGATCGTGACGCTATCGAGCGGCACTTCGAGTTCTTCCGCGATCAGCATCGGAATCGAGGTGTACACGCCTTGCCCCATCTCAACCTTGGGGACGATCAGCGTGACCTTGCCCGAGCGGTCGATCTGCACGAACGCGTTCGGCTCGAACACGCCGTCTTGCGGCGCTTCGTTGCCATCGCCACCAACGACCGATTGACGCGTCTGGCTGTCGCCCTGCGCGCCGGCAGAAAAGCTGATGCCGAGCAGCAGGCCGCCGCCCGCCGCCGCGCCGAGCTTGAGAAAGGTGCGGCGCGAGAGTGGGCCGCTTGCTGTGACAGGCTGCTTGCGTTCTGGCGCGCCGTTCTGCGCATCGAGGAGACCCTGTGACATCTCAGGCCTCCTTCGCGGCTTGCTTGATGGCGGCGCGAATCCGCGCATAGGTGCCGCAGCGGCAGATGTTTCCCGCCATGGCGGCGTCGATATCTGCGTCGCTCGGGTTCGGATTCGCGGCGATGAGCGCTGTCGCCGACATCACCTGCCCCGATTGACAGTAGCCGCACTGCACGACGTCGATCTCGCGCCACGCCTTCTGCACCTTCTGTCCGGCGGGGGTCGCGCCGATGGCCTCGATGGTGGTGATCCTGCGGCCCGCAACGGCCGCGACGGGTAGCACGCACGAGCGCGCGGCCACGCCGTCGAGATGCACCGTGCATGCGCCGCACTGTGCAATACCACAGCCGAACTTCGTGCCGGTGAGGCCGACAATGTCGCGCAGGACCCAGAGCAGCGGCATGTCGGGCGGCGCGTCGACCGTATGAGTTTCTCCGTTGATTGTTAGCGTCGTCATGGTGCGGCTCTCGGAAAGTGGGGATTTGTCGTTCTTGATCGTGCAATCGAAGTGTCCGCGCGCCGGCTGTTCCGCCTGGCTTGCCTAATGAGCAAGCCAAAAGCGCAGGCCCGTGGGCACGGCCTTTCGACAACCGTTCGAGTGTAGCGCCGCCGTTAAATGCGTGCAGAAAACGGGTCCGCGGCTGCCCTGCGATGCCCGAATAGCCAAAACGCGCCTTGACTTCCGTTTAGATGATGACTAGCATCTAAACAACATCGAATCACGGAGCGGGTCATCATGAGGAAGTCGAAGGTCGAAACGGCGCAGACGCGGGAGCGCATCGTGGAAGTCGCGGCTGGAGCATTCAGGGCGAATGGCATCCATGCAACGGGACTCGCCGACGTGATGGCCGCTGCAGGGCTCTCGCATGGCGGCTTTTATCGCCATTTCGAGTCGAAGGATCAGCTGGTCGCGGAGGCGTGCGAAGCGGGGCTGGCCGGCATCGTCGAAAACCTCGTCGCCGCTGCGGATGGGGCCACGGGCGAGGACGCGTTCCGGGCGATCGTGGACGCGTACATGTCCACCGGTCATCGCGACGCGCGCGCGAACGGTTGCCCGCTTGCCGGCATGGGCAGCGAGCTGGCGCGCGCGGACGACGCGACCCGCGCGGCGGCTTCGCGCGGGTTCGACGCGCTCGTGGACATGCTGGCGGCGCGCATGGCAACACCGGAGGAAGAGGCGAACCGCTCGCAGGCCGTTTTCGCGCTCGCGGCCATGATCGGCGCGCTGACCCTGGCGCGCATCATCCCCGATCAGGATGCTTCCGCGTCGTTGCTGGAAGACGTCAGGCAACACATCGAAGTGATCTGAACGAAAGCTGTCGCCAGAGTCTGGCGATTCAATTCGCACTCATATGTGTATATGCACTTTTTAACGGAGAACTCATCATGCAACAGCGAAAATTCCTGATTACCGGCGCCACGGGAAAAACCGGCGTGCACGTGGTCAATAACCTGCTCGAAGCCGGACATGCGGTTCGCGCGATGGTCCGTACGGAAGACGCGCGCAGTGCCGCGCTGCGTGCCGCCGGCGCCGAAGTGGTGGTCGGCGATCTGCTCGATCACGACGACCTGATTCGCGCCACCTCAGGCGTGACGGGCGCGTACCTCTGCTATCCCGTTCGGCCCGGGTTTATTCAGGGCACCGCGTATTTCGCGGACGCCGCGCGCCGCGCCGGTCTCGAAGTCGTCGTGGAAATGTCGCAGATTTCCGCACGCGAGGATGCGAAGAGCCACGCCGCGCGCGACCACTGGATCGCCGAACGCGTGCTCGACTGGTCAGGGGTACCGACCATTCATGTTCGCCCGACCTTTTTTTCCGAATGGCTGATCTTCCCGTGGGTGCGCGACACCCTCGTCAAGCAAGGGCAGATCACGCTGCCTTACGGAGCGGGACGCCACGCGCCGATCGCCGCCGTTGACCAGGCCCGCTTCATCGCCACGGTGCTCGCGCAACCGTCGGGCCATATCGGCAAGCGCTACGAGCTTTGCGGGCCGGTCGAATTCGACCACCAGGGCATTGCCGACGAGATCGGCAAGGTGATCGACCGGAAGATCGTTTATCGCCCCGGCACTCTCGATGAATATCGCGAGCATTTGCAGAAGTACGACCTTCCCGAGTTTGCGATCCAGCACTTCATCGAAGTCGCCGTCGATTACCAGAACGGCGTGTTCAAGGGGACCGACAGCATCATCGAGCAGGTTACCGGCAAGGCGCCGCAGACGGTCGAGGCATTCGTTCGCGCTCATCGCGAGCTTTTCCGTGCCTGATTCAAACGAACACTTTGCAGGACTAATTTCATTGGAGATTCAAAATGAAGATCAAGAATGCCGTTGTGTTTGTCACCGGCGCAAGCCGTGGCCTCGGTCTGGCTTTTGCACGCGAGGCGCTGGCCCGCGGCGCCGCCAAAGTCTACGCCGGGGTGCGCAATCCGGAAGGCTTCCGCGAGCCCGGCATCGTCCCGGTCAAGATCGACGTGACGGATCCGGCCTCCGTTACGGCTGCCGCGAAGATCGCCGCGGACGTGACGCTGCTCGTGAACAACGCAGGGATTGCGGAAATTCTCGCGTCGCCGCTTGCGGCAGAGGCGGAGGAACAGGCGCGGCGCATCTTCGAAACGAACTTTTATGGCGTTATTCGCACGACGCGCGCGTTCGAATCCGTGCTGCCCAGCGACGGCAACGGCGGCGTGATCAACGTGCTCTCCGATGTCTCATGGCGAGCCGTGCCGTTCCTCGCGCCGTATTCCGCTTCGAAGGCGGCGGCCTGGAGCTATACCAACAACATCCGGCTGCACTTCAGCGAGCGCAAGATCGGCGTGGTCGGTGTGCATGTCGGCTTCGTGGATACCGATCTCACGAAGGATTTCGACGTGCCGAAAGCCAGTCCCGTCGATGTCGTTCGCCAGGCCTACGAGGCGCTCGAAGCGGGCGAAAGCGAAGTGCTCGCGGATGCGGGCAGCCGTGAGTTGAAGCAATCGCTTTCGGCTGCGGTGCCGGGCTATATCGACCCTGCGGTCCTGCTGGCATAGGTATGCTGGCGTAGGCAGCAACGGGCCGGTGCGCCGCGCGCGCATGAAGACTGCGCGGCTCCGGCTCTAGATATCGTCTGGATGCGCAGCGAAGTGCCGAATGCGACAGGTTTCGAATCATCATTTCGATTCATGAATGATTCGAACTACGAAGGTTTGGATTCGTGTAACAACAATCAAGATGAGTCGTCCCTCCGTTGCCTTCCCTGTGTGGCATTCCACACACAACCCGCATTCGCGGTCTTGAGCGTCGTGTCAAAACCGCTGATCGTTGAAGAGAGGGCGCCCGCCACGCGATTGCCTCGAACATGCTGCGATCTGCAGCGGGCTGCGCAGTCTCTCATCTCTTGAAGTGCACGCACGCGGAGTCGCACATGTTCAACAGCACCGTACTCGAAGTCGGCATCGGCCTGGTGTTCTGCTATTTCGCGGTGAGCCTTGCCGTCAGCACCGTGACCGAGCTTTTTGCGTCGCTCTTGCAGTTGCGCGCGAAATGTCTGCTATCCGGCGTCAAGCAGATCCTGAACGACCCGCAGTTCAACGGCATGGCGCGCGACCTCTATAACCACGCGCTCGTGAGCCCGCGCGACTCCGGTGACGCGACGAATGCGCGCGACCTGAAGTACAAGCCATCCTATATTCCGTCGAAAGACTTTGCCCTGGCGATGATCGATATCCTTCGGCGCGCGCCCGGTGCGGACCAGGACATCGGTCAGTCGATTGCCACCATCCAGAACCAGCAATTGAGGGAGGTGTTGCAGGCGATGTATCGGCACGCCAACCAGGATGTCGGCCAGTTTTCAGACGCGCTCGGCAAGTGGTTCGACAATGGCATGGACAGGCTCTCCGGCACCTACAAGCGCTGGTCGCAGTTCATTTCATTTGCCGTGGCGCTCGTGATCGTGATTGCGCTGAACATCGATACGGTTTTTCTGTTCAGGATTCTGTGGGTGCATCCCTCGCTCGCGGGTGCGCTGCACTCGAGCGCGTCTTCTGGTGCGGTCTCCCTGATGAACCAGTTGCCGATCGGCTGGCAAAGGGATGACGCCTACGCTGACGGCGTGGTCTGGATGATCGTCGGCTGGCTTCTCACGGCGAGCGCAACGTTGTTCGGCGCGCCGTTCTGGTTCGATCTGCTGCAAAACGTGACGAACCTGCGCGGCACCGGGCCGTCCACCGACGACGCTGCCCGCAAAACGGCGTCGAATTGACGGCCCGTCGGCTCAATCGCCCGTCGGCAAAGCCAGCTCGGCATCGAGCCCAACAACTTGCTCATCCACCACGCGATTGCGCAGCACGAGCGTGCCGCCATGCGCGGCCGCCACGCTGCGCGCGATCGTGAGCCCCAATCCCGTGCCGGCGGGCGCATCGCTGCCACACGAACCGATGCGGAAATAAGGCTCGAACACGCGTTCGAGCAGAGCGGCATCGGCAATGCCGGGCCCGTTGTCGCTGATCACCACGTGCACGCCATCCTCCACATCGCAAACGGTGACGCTCGCCTCGCTGCCATAGCGAATCGCGTTGTCGAAAAGATTCTGCAGACAGCGTTTGAGGTTGCGCGCAAAGTCCGGAACGGGCGCGCGCACGATCCTCGGCGAGAGGCGCGCGATAGATATTGCGCCCGAGCGCTTCGGCCGCCGTCGCGAAGCGGCGCAACGGCGCAAGCGCGAAGCGCACCGCCACCATGGCGATCAGGCACACAGCGGCGAAGCGCAGCAGATAGATCCGCAGCAGGTAATCGATCACGAGCGCGCCGCGCTCGGTATGCATGCCCGCCTGGCCTTCGTTCGCGTGGATGTCGAGCCAGCCGTGTCCGGGCACTTCGAGTTGCACGTGAAAGTCGCCGGTGGGCATGCGCGAATCGAACAGGCTCAGCACGCCGCCTTCCCGGCGCGCGCCGTCGCGCACCTGAGCGTCGATGAGATGTACGTCGATGGCTTCGGACAGGCGCTTGCGGATCACGCCTTCGATCAGCCCGGCGGTGGCGCGCTGTGCGAGCGAAAGCGTGGCGGGCGTGGCCAGCGGCGCGCCTTGCACTCAATGCAGGCGGTAGCGATCGTCGCCGAGCGTGCCGACGATCGCCTCGCGCGTCGCCGCGTCGGGCGCGCGCTCGATGAGGCGCACCGTATCGGCGAGACGGCTGCCGAAGAGCCGCGCCGGAATTTCGAGCGTGAGGTTGTCGTGGGTTTCGAACCAGATCGTGCTGGTCAGCAACTGTCCCGCGAACATGCCCGCCGCGAGGACCATGACGAGGCGCCCAAAGAGCGTGTCTGGCCAAAGCGGCCGAAGTGGCAAAAGCAGCGGCCAGCGGCGCAACTGCGCCGCGATCTGCGCGACCCGCCTCACGCTTCGTACCCGACGTCGGCCACGAGCATATAGCCCTCGTTACGCACGGTGCGAATGAGCGTGGCCTCGCGCGCCGAGTCCTTCAGGTGCTGGCGCAGCCGGCTCACGCAGACGTCGATGGCGCGAACGAGCGGCGTCAGGCTCTTGCTGAACACCTGGTCGAGCAGAAACTCGCGCGAGAATTGCGCCGCATATCGCGCGCACGATTTTCGGCGAGGATCATCGCTTCTATTTGCCGGGCGGCCTGCTGCTCGGCGCGCTGATGCTCTCGCTCGCTTCCATTGCCTCGAAACTGCTCGTGCCGGGCGTGCTGATTCCCGTTGGGCTCGTCACGGCGCTCGTGGGCATTCCGCTCTTTCTCGGCATCGTCGTGCGCTCGCAGGGAGCCATGCAATGAGCGGATTGTCGATTCACGCGCTTTCGGTGCGCTACGGCAAGCGCGAGGTGCTGAGCGACTTGAGCGCCGGGCCGCTCGCGCGCGGCGAAATCACGGCGCTGCTCGCGCCGAGCGGCAGCGGCAAATCCGGCGCGCTTCGGCTTCGTGTGGACCCGCACTCAACTGGGCGGCCCCGACACGATCAACGGCGCGAACAGTCTCGGCCTCGTGCAGAACGGGCAGGGCGCGAGCTTCAGCAACTATGAGGTGAACGCGAGCTACCTGTTCACGCCGAAATTCAGCCTGAACGGCGCGTACACTTACACGCAGGGCGCGCTTTCGAGTTCAGGCGGCGAGCATCACCCGCGCTGGCACGAGGTGTCGGTGCAGGCCGACTACTTCCTATCGAAGCGCACCGATGTCTATGCGCAGGCGAGCTACCAGCACATCAGCGCGGATGGATCGGGTCTCGGTGCGGATATCAGCGGGCAGTCGCCTTCATCGACGAATCAGCAGACGGTTGTTGCGATCGGCATGCGGCACCGGTTCCAGGCAACGTGCAGCCTAAAGCAGGCTGACGATGCTGCTCAAGCCGGTGTCAACGCCAACACCGGCGCCGGCAAGCATCGTCCCGCGGCACAGCGGCGCGCCGCAGCGGCAGGTGTATTCACGCAGGCTGTCTTCGCAGGCGTCGTCGGGCAGTTCGAGCGCGTAGTCGATGAACAGCTCTTCGCCTGGCAGGATGTCGCGGCACGCGTCGATGAATACGTGACCGTTGATTTCGATCGTTTCGCAGTTCGCCTGGCACGCGTGATTGAGCCAGCGCGCCCAGTTGCCGTCCTGGCCGCCGTCGATCACGCGGCCATCGGAAAGGCCGAAGAGAAACGTATGCGCACCGTCTTCACGCAGACGATAACGCCGGGCCGCGCTGCGCCAGCTCATGAGCTTGCCTTTGTATTCGAAGATGCGCTCGCCGGCCCGCAGGGGACGCAACGCATAGACGCCTTTTCCGTGCACCGGCGACTGCCGGACAGTCATTCGTTTGCTCATGGCCATCTTCGCGCGTTGAACGCGTGCAGTATAAGCGGCCACGATGAAAGCGAGTGATGAAAATGGATATGGGCATCGACCTTGCGTATCGCGCCGTCACACATTGCGTGCACCGTATTGAAGCGGACGGCGCCCGACTCTCGGCTTCTGCCACATGTGTGCCTCGCAGTTGACCTCGCGGGCAGGATCAAGGCAACATACCCGGGTTTCTTTGGCGAGTTTCCGGATCCAATTCTCGAGTGGGTATATGGCAAGCACGAATGAGCCAGGCGCAGACGCCTCGCTGACCTATCGGCTGAAGGCATTGACCAAGATCGCCGACCGCATGAGCAGCGAGATGTCGCGCGACAAGCTGGGTGTGCCGTATCCGGAGGCAAGCATCATCGCCGCGATCGGCACGTTCGGTCAGCAAACCGTGATGGATATCTCGCGGCGCGCCAACCTCGACAAGAGTCAGGCGAGCCGCACGGTCGAGGCCATGCTCTCGAAGGAGATCCTCGCGCGCACGGGCAACGACAAGGACGGGCGCAGCGTCATCATTTCGCTCACCGCCGAAGGCCGCAAGATTTTCAAGAAGATCGGCCCGACCCTCGACAAGCGCGAAAGCGACCTTTACCACGGGCTGAACGAGGCCGAGCGCGTCGCGCTGCGCTTCCTGCTCGACAAGATCCTCGCGTCACACGGCTGGGACGCCACGCCCTGACCGCCTCCTGGTCCGTGCATGAATTTCCGGCACGCGATCAGTCATTGAATTGTCATCAAATTGCCACCGCGAAGCGCAATGCCGCTTCGTGGCGGACCAGGCGTTAACGCTCAGTGGCGCCCAAGCATAAAAGAATGGCATTTGAAGCGAAAAGCGCTTCGATGGATTGCCGTATCGTCCGCTCACATTGAAAAGCATGCGGGTTGCGCCGTGCAGACCGTCGGCCGCCGCATGCGGATCTAATTTCTTTGGAGCGGGACTGACATGAAAGACATCATCGCGGAAAGCCAGGAGACGAGCGCCGAGGATCGCGCGACGAACGCCGCGCTACGCAGCGGGGCGGATCGCGCAAGCCGCAGCGCCGCTGCGCGTTCGCCTTCGAACTGGGCGTGGGCGACGCCGTCCAGCCAGTACGACTGGATGGACGGCCACGCGCCGTTCGCTGCGCTCGATTAGCGCAAATGGCAATGATCTGAAGACCGATGCGCTCCATTCAACGCTCGCACGCGACAGGGTGTCGCCTGCGAGCGGGTTATTTCGGCACAATAGTTGACTTGTCATGTAACTGAAAGTCGGCGGCAGGCAGCGCTGAAATAGAGGCAACGATGTTCAGGAACATTAGCAAAACGTATCTAGACCCGGTGGGCGATCGCACGCGTGTGCAAACCTCGCGAGTCATCGCCTTCGAAGCCGCGCATGCCTGGCTGCTATGACTGCTTCGGCGCCTGGATCATCTTCCAGCCGTTGCCGGCAGGATCGCGAAAACCCGCGTCGACGCTGCCGTAGCGGTCAACCGGCTCCTGGGTGAATTCGACGCCCAGGCCTTTCAGGTGCTCGTAGCTGGCGCGGCAGTCCGCCACCGCGAGCACGAGGGGCGGCATGGCGCCCTTGGCGACCATGGCGCGCAGCGTTTGCGCGGTGGCCTCGTCGTGAACCGGCGGCCCGGGCAGGAATAGCCCGAGCTGGAACGATGGCTGCTCCGGGTGCTGGACCGTGAGCCAGCGGTACGCCCCATTGCGCACGTCGGTATGCACACGGAATCCGAGTTTGTCGACGTAGAACTTGAGCGCCTCGTCCTGGTCGTCGACGTACAGGCCCACCACATTGATACCCTGATTCATGACACCTCCCTGGTTAGTGACCGCACTTCAGGTCCGCACTTTAGCCTTGCCCGTACGCCGCCGCTTCTCCAAAACTGCTGTGGTGAGGTCGGGGCGCTGCGCGGCTTTCAGTACGCAGGCGGGCACGCGGTCGATCTCGGGCAGGTTGGCCCGCGCCTGGACGCGCATGGCGCTGGGGCTCGAGCCGGTCACGTCGCGAAACGTGCGGCCAAAGGTGCCAAGACTCTCCCAGCCGGTGGCGAAGGCGATATCCGTGATGTCGAGATCGGTGTCGCGCAGCAGGGTGGTGGCCTGCTCGATGCGCCGCGTGAGCAGGTAGCGATGCGGCGGGAGGCCGAAGGCGCGCTTGAAGGAGCGCGCGAAATGCGCTTCGGAAACGCCGCTGACCTCGGCCAGGCGCTTGACGGGCCAGGCCTCGTGAGAGGCGGCGTCCATGCGGTCTTTCGCGCGCAACAGACGGCGCAGCAGGGCTGGGTCCAGAAGCGGTTCGGCGTCGGGCGGTTCAGGATGCGCATGGGCGAGCGTGGGCGCATCGGCGTGGAGGGCTGCGCTAGCGGGCATGCATTCGTCTGGAGCGGGCGGCATGCCGGTAGTTTAGGCCCAACGGCGATCGATGGCCGACGATCGGCTTTCGATCGGTTGGGCCTGCCAGGCGTCGCTCACTGCGATTCGACGAACTGGATGATCTCGCCGTTGTCGCGCTTGAGGTACAGGTCGGCGCCTTTCATGCGCACTTCGTTGCACGAATACGGCATCTTGCTGCCTTTGCTGCAGATCTTGCCGTCCTCGGCTTTCCAGTCGCCGTGGTCGGCGAAGCCTTTGCTCGACTTGAAGTCGTAGTCGCCGTTATTGCCGTACTGCACGTGCCACGTGCTGCCGTCGGCGATCTTGATGTCGAACGCCTTGCCCGAGAGGCGTTGCTGGATGTCGGCCGCGCTGGGGTTCGCGGAACCGTCCGGGAATGCCGCGGAGTCTGCAAAAGCCGTAGCGGGAACGATGAGCAGGAGGGCAAGCAGCTTCTTCATGGGAGGTCTCCTGAAAGCCGGATTACTGCCTTGCTTCGAGACGATGGAGTGGCGCGCTCGCCCGGCGGATAGCCTGATGCCAGGCGTGGAGGCGAGCGTTGCGCGTCGTTCTCGTGCACGTTTTCACTATAGCTCCGGGCGATTTCGCCAATGTGGTCTGGCGCACACAAGGCGTGTAACCGGGGGCCGCAAGTCGATGTCCGCACATCGTTGCGCATGGCCCCGAGGTGTGCTGGCGGGCCCTGAAACGACTGCCCGCCACGACCTTACTTCAACCGTCCCGCGAGGAACTGTTGGAGCCGCTCGCTGCGCGGCGCATTGAGCACTTCCTTGGGGTCGCCTTGCTCTTCGATCTTGCCCTTGTGCAGAAACACGACGTGATTCGACACGTTGCGCGCGAAGCCCATTTCGTGCGTGACGACGATCATGGTGCGACCTTCCTCCGCGAGCTTCTGCATGACCTTGAGCACTTCGCCCACGAGTTCCGGGTCGAGCGCGGAGGTGGGCTCGTCGAACAGCATCACTTCGGGCTCCATCGCCAGCGCGCGGGCGATCGCCACGCGCTGCTGCTGGCCGCCGGAAAGATGCGAGGGGTACTTGTGCTCGACGCCGGCGGCCAGCCCCACCTTCTCGAGGTACTTGCGCGCGCGGGCCTCGGCCTCGCTGCGGGAGAGGCCAAGCACGCTGACCGGCGCCTCGATGATGTTCTCGAGCACGGTCATGTGCGCCCAGAGATTGAAATGCTGAAAGACCATCGAAAGGCGCGTGCGCATTTTCTGGAGCTGCTTCGGATCGCTCACGCGCAACGCGCCTCCGCGGTCGGCGCTCGTACGGATCTCCTCGCCGTTGAGCGTGATGCGTCCCGAGCAAGGCGATTCGAGAAAGTTAATGCAACGCAGAAACGTGCTCTTTCCCGAACCGCTCGATCCGATCAGGCTGATCACGTCGCCAGCCTTTGCCTTGAGCGATACGCCCTTCAAAACCTCGTTCTCGCCGAACTTCTTGTGCAGGTCGTCGACAATCAGCTTGTACATACTCGGTTCACTCCATCAGGACTGAAATTCTTAATGGCCTTGCGGCTTCAGATAGGCCAGCACACGTGTTTCGAGGCGGCGGAAACCCCAGATCAGGGCGAAGACGATGGACGCATAGAGCGCCGCTGCGATGCCGTACGCCTGGAACGTCATATAGGTGGCGGAATTCGCGTCGCGCGCCACTTTCAGGATGTCGGGCACGGTCGCGGTGAAAGCCAGCGTCGTGGCGTGCAGCATGAGAATCACTTCGTTGCTGTACGAGGGCAGCGCGCGCCGCAACGCGGAAGGCAGGATGACGCGCGTGTAGACCTTGGTCTTCGACATGCCATATGCCTGGGCCGCTTCAATTTCGCCATACGAGGTCTCGCGAATCGCGCCCGCGAAAATCTCGGTGGCGTAAGCGCACTCGTTCAATGCAAAGGCCAGCAGCGTGCAGTTCATGGCACTGCGAAAGAAGTCGCCAAGAACCGGATTGGCGTGCACGAAGTGCAGGCTGTAGAGGCCGGTGTAGCAGAGCAGCAACTGCACATAGAGCGGTGTGCCGCGGAACACGTACGTATAGACCCAAACCGGCCGCGATAGCCACGGGTTGCGCGATGCGCGCGCGATGGCGAGCGGCACGGCAAGCAGGAAGCCCGCCACGATCGAAACGACCAGCAGCCAGAGCGTGATAACGAGACCGCTGGTGTTGAAGCCGTCGCTGTACAGAAAGTTGGGCCAATATTGACGAAGCAGTTCGATCACAGCGTTGCCCTCCGCACACCGGTCGAATAGCGCTTTTCGAGGCGGTGCAATGCGAGATTGGAAACCGTGGTGATGGCGAGATAAATCGCGCCGGTCACGAGCGTGAAAAAGAAGAACGCCTGGGTGGCCTTGCCCGCGTCCTGCGCGGCCTTCACCACATCGGCGAGACCGATGATCGAAACGAGCGCCGTGGCCTTCACGAGCACCTGCCAGTTATTGCCGATGCCTGGCAGCGCGAAACGCATCATCTGCGGGAACAGGATGCGCGTGAACACGCGCGTGGAACTCATGCCGTATGCGAAACCGGCTTCGATCTGCCCGCGCGGCACGGCGAGAAACGCGCCGCGGAAGGTCTCCGTGAAATACGCACCGTAAATGAAGCCGAGTGTGATGACACCGGCCACGAACGGGTCGATGTCGATCTGGTCCATGCCCATCATGTCGGTCGCGTCGTTGAGCCAGATCTGGATGCTGTAGAACAGCAGCAGCATGAGCACGAGGTCGGGCACCGCGCGAATGAGCGTGGTGTACGCCGTGCCCATGCGCGAAAGCACGCGGTTGGGCGAGAGCTTCGCGGCAGCGCCCGCAAGCCCGAGCAAAAACGCGGCGCCTAGCGAGAGCACCGCGAGCTTGATGGTTTCCCACGTGCCCGCGAGGAGCAGCGGGCCGAAGCCTTGAAAGACCATGGAAGGATGTCCTCGTTCAGGGGAGCAGCGCTCCCCTTTGTTGTTGCAGATGAAGACGACGGTGCTTAACCGCCGTAGACGTCGAAGTCGAAATACTTCGACTCGATCTTCTTGTACGTGCCGTCCTTGATCATGTCGGCGATCGTCTTGTCGATCTTCGCCTTGAGGTCGGCATCTTCCTTGCGCAGGCCGATGGCGGCGGCGCCCGTGGGGATTTCCGCGCCTGCGAACGCAAAGCCTGCGCCACGCGGCGTCTTCAGGAAGCCGAGATTGGCCTGCACTTCGTCTTGCAGCGCGGCGTCGAGGCGCCCCGACTGCAGATCCAGATAGACCTGGTCCTGGTTCTGGTAGGGAATCACGTTGATGCCCTTGGGCGCCCAGTTCTGCTTCGCGTAGGTCTCCTGAATCGAGCCTTGCTCGACGCCCACCGTCTTGCCTTGCAGCGAAGCGATGGTCGGCTGCAGCGGCGAGCCCTGCTTCGCGACGAGGCGCGTGGGCGTGTTGAAGAGCTTGGCCGAGAAGGCGATCTGCTGCTCGCGCTGCGGGGTCATCGTGAGCGCGGAGAGCGCGCCGTCGAATTTCTTGGCCTTGAGGCCCGGGATCATGCCGTCGAAGTCCTGCTCGACCCACACGCATTTGGCGTTCAGGCGCCGGCAGATTTCGTTGCCGAGGTCGATGTCGAAACCGGCCAGCTTGCCATCGGTCGCCTTCGACTCGAACGGTGCGTAGCTCGCGTCGGTGCCGAAGCGGATGGTGGACCAGTCTTTCGCATACGCGCCACCGGCGGCAAGGGCGAGGGCGACACACAAGGCGAGTTTCTTCATGAAGTCTCCGATAGGAAGGGTTGGCGTGTACCCGGTCATGGACTGGCGGTTCGGCCCGGCAAGTTGTCTATACAATTATCGATGCGTCGAAAAGACCGGCAATCGGTGTTATCACCTGGGGATTTCACTGTGCTGCAATCGAAAGACGGCGTAATTCTGGCGTCAGGAAGCGGAGATGCGGGTATACGTGGAGCAGATTGAACTTGTATAGACAAGCTCGCTTCGGTAATCTGATTCCACCTTGTCCAGACAACTTTGACACCGCCATGAACATCAAACTCACTCCCGGCCATCTGACCCTGTCCCAACTGCGCCAGATCGCGCGTGCCAATGAAAACGGCGGCGTGAAGCTCGAACTCGATCCGGCCAGCTTTGCCGCCATCGACGCAGGCGCACGCGCCGTTGCCGAGATCACGGCGAAGGGCGAGCCGGCGTACGGCATCAATACGGGCTTCGGGCGTCTGGCAAGCACACACATTCCGAACGACCAGCTCGAACTGCTGCAGCGCAATCTGGTGCTCTCGCACGCCGTGGGCGTGGGCGAGCCGATGTCGCGTCCGGTCGTGCGTCTCTTGATGGCGCTGAAACTGTCGAGCCTGGGCCGCGGCCATTCGGGTATCCGCCGCGAAGTGATGGACGCGCTCATCACGCTGTTCAACGCCGACGTGCTGCCTGTGATTCCCGTGAAGGGCTCGGTGGGCGCCTCGGGCGACCTCGCGCCGCTCGCGCATATGTCCTGCGTGTTGCTGGGTATGGGCGACGTATTCGCGAAGGGCGAGCGCATGAGCGCGCTAGAGGGCTTGCGTCTCGTCGGCCTCAAGCCGCTCGCGCTGCAGGCCAAGGAAGGTCTCGCGCTGCTCAACGGCACGCAGGCTTCTACGGCACTCGCCATCTACAACATGTTCGCGATCGAAGACCTGTACCGCACGGCACTCGTTGCTGGCGCCCTCTGCGTGGATGCGGCGGCAGGATCGGTGAAGCCGTTCGACGCGCGCATTCACGAACTGCGCGGTCATCGCGGCCAGATCGAGGCGGCAGCGGCTTACCGCACGCTGCTCGAAGGCTCGGCGATCAACCTCTCGCACCGCGACTGCGGCAAGGTTCAGGACCCGTATTCGCTGCGCTGCCAGCCGCAGGTGATGGGCGCGTGTCTGGACCAGATGCGCCACGCCGCGCAGGTGCTGCTCATCGAGGCGAACGCGGTTTCGGACAATCCGCTGATCTTCCCCGAAACGAACGAAGTGCTCTCGGGCGGCAACTTCCACGCGGAACCGGTGGCCTTCGCCGCCGACAACCTCGCGCTGGCCGCCGCCGAAATCGGCGCACTGGCCGAGCGCCGCATCGCGCTGCTCATCGACGCCACGCTCTCGGGCCTGCCGCCTTTCCTCGTGAAGGACGGCGGCGTGAACTCGGGCTTCATGATCGCGCACGTCACGGCGGCTGCACTGGCTTCGGAAAACAAGACGCTCGCGCATCCGGCCTCGGTCGACTCGCTGCCGACCTCGGCAAACCAGGAAGACCACGTTTCGATGGCGACGTTCGCGGCGCGCAAGCTCGCCGACATTGCCGACAACACGGCCAACATCCTCGCGATCGAACTGCTCGCCGCAGCCCAGGGCGTGGACCTGCGCGCGCCGCATCACACGAGCCCGGCGCTCGCGCACGTGATGGAGTCGGTGCGCGCCGAGGTGCCGCATTACGACCTCGACCGCTACTTCGCGCCGGACATCGCCGCGATGACGAAGCTGGTGCAGAACGGCGCGATCGCCAAACACAGCCCGC
The DNA here is from genome assembly GCF_024206515.1 of Paraburkholderia sp. CNPSo 3281. Lineage (NCBI taxonomy): Bacteria > Pseudomonadati > Pseudomonadota > Betaproteobacteria > Burkholderiales > Burkholderiaceae > Paraburkholderia > Paraburkholderia sp. CNPSo 3281. The sequence goes on from NZ_JAMBPS010000004.1 coordinate 343,478, forward strand.
TGGCGTTCGAGTCCGAGCAATAAGTGCTAGATTCCGAATAAAAACAGTCATCCTGAATAACATCCGAGACGAAGACGTTATGAACCACCCGAACTTCACCGACCCCCGCCTCGACCCGACCCGCACGATCCGCGCGCCGCGCGGCAGCGAGAAGGTCTGCAAGACCTGGCTGGCGGAAGCCGCCTACCGGATGATCCAGAATAATCTGGACCCCGAAGTCGCCGAGCATCCGCATGCGCTCGTGGTGTACGGCGGCATTGGCCGCGCCGCGCGCAACTGGGAGTGCTTCGACCAGATCCTCGCGTCGCTGAAGGACCTGAACGAGGACGAGACGCTGCTGATCCAGTCGGGCAAGCCCGTGGGCGTGTTCCGCACGCATGCGGACGCCCCGCGCGTGCTGCTCGCGAACTCGAACCTCGTGCCGCACTGGGCCACGTGGGAACACTTCCACGAACTGGACCGC